>DDES01000211.1 GCA_002336765.1 Novosphingobium sp. UBA1948
CGACGAGCCGACCGCCTCGCTTGATGCGGCCAACCGCGAGACTGTGCTCAAGCTGATGACCATGGCGCGCGATGCGGGCACGGCGATGGTGGGCATTTTCCACGATGAAGTGGCGCGCAATGCCGTGGCCACGCGCTTCTTCGACGTCACCCCCCACCGTTGCGCGGCCTGATATGCGGATCTTCAGCCAAAGGGTGGTGACGCCCGATGCCTGTGGCCCCGCCGAGGTGGTGGTCGAGCAGGGGCGGATCGTTGATGTAGAAGCACGCCTGTCGGCCAGCACGGGCGCGCAGGATTGGGGAAAGGATCTGCTGATCCCCGGCCTGATCGACATCCATACCGACAATCTGGAAAAGCATTACCAGCCCCGCCCGGGCGCCGGCTGGGACGATGTGGGCGCGGTGATGGCGCATGATGGCCAATGCGCGGCTGCGGGCATCACCACGGTGTTCGATTCGCTGGCGCTGCATGGCGTACGCAACGAGTTGAACCGGCGCGAGGCCTTTCCCGCGATGGTGGCCGCGATCGAACAGGCCGATGCGCTCGGGCTGCTCCGCGCCGATCACCTGCTGCATCTGCGCTGCGAAGTGACCTATGCCGAATTGCTCGACGGGATTGGCCCGCAACAGGATAGCCCCCGCCTGCGCCTGCTCTCGCTGATGGATCACCGGCCCGGCCAGCGCCAGATGGCCAACAAGAAGCCGTGGGCCGACGAGCGCAGCGCCGCGCCCGAATTTGACGAGGGCATGTGCCTGCGCCACCGCGTGGCGGTTGCCGAGCTGGCCAAACGCCGCGCGGTGGCGTTGGCCGCCCATGATGATGCCACCGTCGAACATGTTGCCGAGGCCAAGGCCATCGGTTGCGGCATGGCGGAATTTCCGGTCACCCATGAGGCCGCCGCGGCCGCGCGGGCCACAGGCATGAGCATCGCGATGGGCGCCCCCAATTTCGTGCGCGGCGGATCGCATTCTGGCAACCTCTCCGCGAGGGCTGCGGCACAGGCCGGTCTCCTCGATATTCTGGCCTCGGACTATATCCCGCTCTCGATGCTGCGCAGCGCTTTCATGCTGGCCGAGGCACCTTCGGGGTGGGCCCTGCCGCGCGCCATCGCCACCGTCACCGCCAACCCCGCGCGAGCCACCGGCCTTGCCGATCGCGGCGCGATTGTGCAGGGTCTGCGCGCGGATATGCTGCGGGTCGTCTGGCAGGAAGGGACCTGGCCCCGCCCGCTCGAAACCTATGTGCAAGGCCGGAGGGTTGCCTGACATGTCCGCTCGCTATGCGCTTTACTATGCCCCCGATCCCGCCAGCGCGCTGTGGCATCGCGCCAGCGCATGGCTGGGGCGCGATGCGGCCAGCGGTGCGGCGGTGGCCCAGCCCGTCGTTGCAGGGGTCAGCCCGCAGGACTTTGCCGCCATCACCGCCGATCCGCGCCACTATGGCTTTCACGCCACGCTCAAGGCGCCCTTCATGCTGGCCGATGGTTGCGGTGAAGGCGATGTGATCACGGCGCTGGAGACCTTTGCCGCGACACGCGCAGCTTTCGAAACCCCGCTGGCGCCGCAAGCGCTGGGCCGCTTTCTGGCGCTACGCCCGATTGCCCCCTGCCCGCATATCCAGAGCCTGCACGAGGATGTGCTGCGCGCTTTCGAACCCTTTCGCGCCGCGCTAGGCGAGGATGACATCGCCCGCCGCCGCCGCTCGGGTTTGACCGGCGAACAGGATGCGCTGATGCTGCAATGGGGCTATCCCTACGTCTTCGACCATTTCCGCTTCCACATGACGCTGACCAACGGGCTAGCCGACGAAGCGCTGCGCCTCAGGCTGCTGGAAGCCGCCCAACGCTATTTCGAAGCCGACACTGGCCCGCATCGCTTCGCCAGCCTGAGCCTGTTCCGGCAGGCGGATCGCGACAGTTCTTTCACCTTGATCGCCCAAGCCGCTTTCGCGCAGCCATAAGGCAGGCATCGCCGGTTTACGTTGCCGGCGCCGCATCCGCATCAATGCGCGCCTGACCTTACGCTTGTCCTGGCTGCCTCAGTGTTGCGTCGGTCGGGGCAGCGCTGAAGCGCCCAGCGCAGCCATGAAGGCGGCAACCGCTTCCTCCAGCGTGGCGTCATTCTCGATCACGCTGACATCGGGCCCGAGTGGTTCCTGCGCGGCGGAGCGCAACAGCCGCGCCTCGATCTCCTCGGCGCTCTCGCGTCCGCGCGCGGCGATGCGTGCGGCCAGTGTCGCCAGCGAAGCCGTTACCAGCACCACCCGCATCGGCTGGAAACAGGCACGCGCCGCCTCCACCGCGCCGCGCGACACATTGCACACCACATGGCGACCGGCAGCCAGCTCGGACACGATATCCGCATCGATGCCATAGTGCAGACCATGCGCATCCCAGCACAGCGCATAGCCACCCGCCGCCTTCTTCGCCGCGAAGGCTTGCGTATCAATGGCGATATGCGCCTCGCCCCCCGCGTCGGCGGGGCGGGTGATCTCACGCTGCGGGAAGACATAGGCTCCATCCGGCGCCAGCACCGCGCGGGCCGCATCGAGCAGCGTATCCTTGCCCGCGCCCGACGGGCCCACCACCAGAAAAAGTGTACCGCGCGCCACCTCAGCCATGTTTGGCCACAAAATCGGCGGCATCCAGCTCGCGGAAATCCTGCAAGGCGGCGGCCAGTTTGTCATGGTCCCAGTCCCACCAGCCGAGCGCGATCAATTTCTCCTGCAGTTCCGGCTCGAAACGGTATTTGATCACTTTGGCAGGCACGCCCACCACCACCGCATAGGGTGGCACATCTTTCGACACCACCGCACCCGCGCCAATCACTGCGCCGGTGCCGATGGAAACGCCTGCCAGAATGGTCACGCCATGCCCCACCCATACATCATGGCCGATGGTAACCTGATCGGCGCGGCGCCATTCGAAAAACCCGTCATCATCCGCCTCGCCCAAACCATAGGACACCGCACGATAGCTGAAATGATGCTGGGCCGCACGCCATGTCGGATGATTGCCCGGATTGATGCGCACATCGCGCGCGATCGAACAGAATTTGCCGATCTGCGCATAGGCCGCACTCGAATCGCTGACGATATAGCTGTAATCGTCGAAAACCACTTCCTGCAGATGGGTGCGTGCGCCCACCCGCGTCCAGCGCCCCATGGCGCAATCCACCACGGCGGCCTCGGGGTCGATCTCCGGCGCGCCATCGGCGGGCGCGCTCTTGTGGTGCTCGGGCGTCTGGCGGGCGATATGCACCAGCCCCATCTCGGCGGCGAGCGAGGTAAGCCGACCACCCATCACGCGGTCGCCAGCATCAGCGCGGGCACAGGCTGCGCCGGCGCGGAAGGCACCGGAGGCGGCGGGCTGTAGGGCGGCGCCTTACTGCCATAGATCGCGGCAATCGCCTCGTCGGTCAGGTCCTCGACCGGCCCGTCGAACACAATATTGCCTTTGCGCATGCCGATGATGCGGGTGCAATAGCGCCGCGCGATATCGATGGAATGGAGATTGACCAGAACGGTAATCCCGCGCGAACGGTTGATATCGGCAATGCTCTGCATCACCGTCTCGCTGTTGATCGGATCGAGCGAGGCGACCGGCTCGTCAGCCAGCAGGATTTCGGGATCCTGCAACATCGCCCGGGCAATCGCCACGCGCTNNCGCGCTGCTGCTGGCCACCCGAGAGGAACTGGGTGCGCTGGAAAGCGGCCTCGGCCATGCCCAGACGGTCAAGCTCGACAATGGCGCGGGCGCGCAGATCGGGCGGAAAATACTTGAACAGCGAGGGCACCAGCGGCCGCGTCGCCAGCGTGCCGAGCAGCACATTGGTCAGCACATCGAGCCGCGGGATAAGGTTGAATTGCTGAAAGATGACCGTCGCGCGGCGGCGCCAGTCGCGCAGGTCGCGCCCCTTGAGCGACAGCACACATTCGCCGTTCCAGGTGATCGAACCTTGCTGCGGCGTGTAGAGCCGGTTGATCAGCCGCAACAGGCTCGATTTGCCCGAGCCGGAACGCCCGATCACCCCCACCATCTCGCCCGGCATGATGCGCAGGCTGGCGTGGTTCACCGCGACAATATCGCCAAAACGGCAATGCACATCTCGCATTTCGAGCATAGGATCAGCCCTTTCTAGGTAAGGCGCGCGCGCAAGGCATCGGAGGCCACATCGAGCACGCCCACGGCCACGATGTAGAGCAAGGTGATGAAAGCCACTTCGTCGAAGGCGAAGATGCGGATCCGCTCCTGCAACTCGAAGCCGATACCGCCGCCGCCCACCACGCCGACAATCGCCGCCGCGCGGAAGTTCTGTTCAAGGAAATAAAGGCACTGGCTGAGCCACACCGGCAACATCTGCGGCAAGGTGCCAAAGCGCAAAACGGCAAGACCGCCCGCCCCCGTCACCCGCAGCGAGGCCATCTGCCGCTCGTCCACATTTTCCATCGCCTCGGCGAAGAGTTTGCCCAGACGCGGAATATCGGTGAGGATGATGGCGAGAATGCCGGGAACCGGACCAAGCCCGAAGGCCGCCACCATGATCAAGGCCCAGACCAGCACCGGCACGCCGCGAAACAGGTCGAGGAAGCGGCGAATGGCAAAATGGATGATCCGGTTGGACACCAGATTGCGCGCGGCCAGCATCCCCACCGGCACAGCCAGCACGGTCGCCATACTAGTGCCGATCACCGCCATCGCCAGCGTCTGAAACACGACATAAAGCAGCCGCAGGGGTTGCCCGCCATCGGAAGGCGGCCACATAGCGGCCAGAAACTGCCCCAGCTTGCCCGCGCCATCGCTCAACACAGCAAGGCTGAGATCAAGCTCGCGGCAGGCGACAAGGAAAACCGCCATGAACAAACCGGCCATCAGCCAGCCCCGCAACCTCTGCCACAGCGGCAGATGGATGGCCTCGGGCACAAGGCTCATGGCCTGAACCATCAACGCGTTGTCACCACTCGGGCGCAGGGGTATGGCTATGGTCATGTCAGTGTGCCGCTCCGCCGATGAGATGGTGCCGCAGACGTTCCGAGATCGTGTCCAGCACGAAGATGCAGCCCACGATCAGCAGCAGGATCGCCAGATAGGTGTCGAACTCGGTAAAGCTGATGGCGCGCTGCAATTCGACACCGATGCCCCCTGCCCCGACCACGCCCAGAGCCGCCGCCACCGACAGGTTGATTTCCATGCGCAGCAGCCAATAGGACAGCAATTGCGGCAGCATCTGCGGCACGATGCCAAAGCGCATTTCCTGCAGCCAGTTGCCGCCGGTGGCCCGCACAGCGTCCACCTCCTGCATCTGCGCGTTTTCCAGCGCCTCGCTGAACAGTTTGCCCAGCGATCCGGTGGTGGCCACGATCAGCGTCAGCACGCCCGCCACCGCGCCAATGCTGAAAGCCGAGGCGAAGATCAGCGCGAGGATCGCGTCGGGAATGGTGCGCGCCGCATCAAACCCGCGCCGCACCAACTGGCGCAAAGCCGTGTTGGTATTGAGGTTGGAAGCGGCAAAAAAGGCCAGCACGAAAGCGATCAACCCGCCCACCACAGTGCCGACAAAAGCCATGGCGATGGTCACACGCATCGCCTCCAGCCACCGCGGAAGGTCATGAAACCAGCTGGCCAGCGAGCCAGACGTGGCGCGATCGGCAAACAGGGCCTCGGCGCGCAGATGGGGGAGCAGACGGTCGATAAAGGACGCCACCCGCTCACCCCAGCCACCATCGATCGTATTGTCCGCCGCGCCGCTTAATTGCACCGATCCGGCCAGCACCAGCGAGACCGCAAGAAACTGGACCGCCGTAACCATCCGCCCGCGTCGCAGGCGGCGGCGATGTTCAACCTCGATATCTGCCAGCGATACGGCTGACGACCCGTCCTGCGGCATCATCGGGCGCTCCGGATGGCATCCAGCGCGCTGGCCTCGGTGGGCTCGATCTCCTGCGTATCCGGCGCCAGCCAATGGGCCACCTCGGGCTTGTCCTCAAACAGCGCCACATGAATGCCCACCAGCCGCACCCAGCTTTCCAGCGGGATGTCGCGACGCACCACCCATGCGGTATTGGCCTGCGCCCGCCCTCGCCAGATCTCGCGCAACCCTTGGCAAGGGTGGTCATCCTTGCCCATGCCGCGACAGAGGCGCGACCAGTCGGCGCTGAGAAAGACCCCCGCCACGGCGGGATTGCCATGCAATTGCATCGCGACTTCGGCAGGGCTGGCCAGCACCCGTGCAGCGCCCAGCGCGGCTTGCGGCAATCCGGCCGAAATCAGGGTTCGCCGCGGCCCGTCAAGGCGGGGCGGACTGTCGCCCGCAAACAGCAAGGGGGCATGATCGGCATCGTCCAGCTTGTGCATCGGCGACGCCTCGGAAACGGCCAGCACCACCTCGGTGCGGCCCAGATCCATCGGCTCACGCTGGGTCAGGATCGGGCGCAAGCTGGTCTGATAGGGCGCATAGCTGGCGGGATCGAGCAACGCGATGTCGGCGCGCCTTTCCGCCAGCGCCTTGGCCGCTTCATCACGGCTGGCCACGGGGCAGACCTGCACCGGCACTTCCATCCGCTCGGCCAGATGGCGCACATAGGCGCGCTGGGGCGCTGTCCACTCGGGCGCGTCGGCGGTGCAGGCCTTGCCTGATTGCACCATCGCGATGCGCAACTGCGCCAAAGGCGGCGCACCGGCAGCCTCGCCCGATCCCGATGGCGCCCTGTGGCAGGCACCCAACACCAACAACAGCCCGAGGCACGCCCAACGCAGGTTCATCACTTCTCTCCACCCCGTCGGGCATGGATCTCGTCGCTGCGGATCGCGATAATGTCTTTGTAGAATGCGCGATTGACCGGCGCGAAGGTGCTGCCCGCGGTCTGGCTGATTTCTTCCCACACTTTGGGCTTTTCATAGGGCAGGATCGCCAGCGTGCCGCGCATCACATCAACAAAGGGCTTGGGCCGGTCGGTGCGGATCACATAGGGCGAATTGGGGATCGGTCCAGCCGTCCATACGCTGCGCAGATCGGACACTTTCATCAGACCCTTGCGCGCCAGCGTAATCGGCGTGCTGGCGGCAAATCCGGTTTCCGGCGTGCCGGCGCTGGCCAGCATCACCGCGCCATCCACCCGCCCGTTGACGAGCGCCATCGCGGCCTGGGTCGCGCCGCCCGCCATGATCGTCTCGCCAAAGAAATGGTCGGGGTCGAGCCCTTGCTGCCGCATGGCGCGACGCGGAAAAATATAGCCCGAGGTAGAGTTGAAATCGACAAAGGCGATCTTCTTGCCCCTAAGATCGGCCAGCGTGCGGTAGGGCGAATTGCTGCGCACCATCATCAGCGAGTAATAGCCGGTCGTGCCCTCGGCCTGGCGCACGGTGAGGAAGGGCACCGCCTTGCCCCCCACCTGCGCATCGACATTGGCGTAGGAACCGCCGCCCATCGTGGCATAATCAACCTGCCCCGAGGACAGCGCCTGAATCACGCCATTGTAGTCGCTCGCCTCGGTGGTCTGCGGATCCAAACCCGTGAAGGCGTGGATATGCTGACGGAAACCATCCCAACCCGCCGTTTTCGAGGGATCAGCCTCATCTCCACGCACAGCGATGCGCAGCCGTCCCATCTGGCCTTGCCAACGCCCGTCCTGCGCCAGATCGCCGATCTTGCCACAGCCGCCCAATGCCGTGGCCAGCAGCATGCAAAGCGCAACAGTCAGACGAGGAGGACGATTCGATTGTGCCATGCAATCGAATTGCCGGATGATTGTGATGCGAAAGCGTCACTTTCGTTTCAAAATGCAGGATGGTCCCTAAAGTTGTTGAATCCCATACGCGGCACGCAACAAAGGAAGGCTGTGTTATGGCCATGGCGGGGCAACTTGCGCCCTCATACCGGACATTTCCGGCTTTGATCCGATCGTCGGAACCGGTCGCTGGTTCATCGGGTCCATATGGCGCGGCATCGCCCCGTTTCAGGGCCGCGCATCAGGCGTGGATGGCGGGCACAGTCGAGCACCTAGAGCATTGACGAAGCGCGGCCTTGTGTCAGGATCGGGGCTGGTTTCGGCGAAGGGGGTACGGTGGCGGAACGGGCGATGCTGCGCTCGCTTTATCAGTGTAATCCGGTGGCGCCTGGCGTCTTGGCCCGCAAGATGGGCATGGCCAAGGAGGCGATCAGCAAGCTGGCCGACCGGCTGCCGGATAAGAGGCTGATCGCGCGCCTTTTGAAAGGATCATAATGGCCCCCGACGACATGACCAAGGCCTGCCTGACCGCTACGCATGACGGATCGCTGAGCTTTCCCGCAATGACCGCTCTCGCCCGTTGCCGCTGGGCCGAGGGTGATCCCTTGGCGGTTGGCATGGTCAACGATCACGATAGCGCCTGTCCGCGCCGCAGTTCACCTCACGCACAGTGCTCGGTCAAACAGGTTCCCCAATCGGCCAGCATCCCTGCCCGCTCGGCATCCGTTACGCGCGGGGCCGCATAGGCGACGAAGGGATCCAGCACCGTGCAGCCCAGATAGCGCAACTGGCAATGCTGCAAGGGCCACAGCACCTGCCCGATCGAGCCATAGCTGCCTCCCTCGGAAAAACGCGCCGCAGTGCCGCCGGTCGCAAGCGCGCAGAGCGCCCGCTTGCCGGCAAACAACGCTGTGTCGAAACGGGCGCCGTCGACATAGGCAAAGCCATAGGCCATCACCTTTTCAAACCAACTCTTGAGCAAGGCCGGTGGGCCGCCCCACCACAGCGGAAACAGCAGGACGAGAAGGTCCGCGCGGTCCACCAAGGCCTGATCTTGCGCGATGTCCTCGGTGAACCCGTTGCTGCCGCAGGCTAGCCTTTGTTCGGTCTGGTAATGGAACAAGTCGGGGTTGGAAAGGTGCTGGAAATCCCCCCGCCCCGCAGGCGCCATCAGCGGCCGGTCATAGAGATCGATCACGTCAAGTTCATGCCCGCCCTGCGCGGCCACGCTGCGCACAACCTCGAGCATGGCATGGGTGAAGGATTGCGGTTCGGGGTGGCAATAGACTGCCAGAATTCTTGTCATGGCATATGGTCCTAGCCAAGTGTATCAGCGTCGATCGAGGCGCCTGCCCGCCAGAAGGACAGGCCCGCCAGCAGCGAAACGCAACTGATGGCCATCAACGCCAGTCGCAGAGCGTCCTTGCTGTCCATGCCGAGCGGACCATGGGCATAATCACTGATCATCCCGACCAGCGGCGGCCCAAGCCCCAATCCCACCAGATTGACGATAACCAGCGTAACCGCCGACACGGTGGCGCGGCGGCTGGCGCCCGCCACACCCTGACACGTGGCATGCATCGGCCCGAAATAGGCGTTGATCATCGCATTGGCGAAGGCCAACGCCAGAAAGGCCACCGCAAGATCGCCGGTGTTGAAGGCGAGAAAGAACGCCGGAATAGACAGGAAGCCTGCCAGAGCGGGTACGGTGACATAGCTTTTCAGCGTCTTCCCGTGAAACCTGTCAGCCAGCCATCCGCCCAGAAACGAACCACCCGCACCGGCCAGCCCTACGGTCACGCCAAAAACAAGCCCCAGAAAGCCATTGGGCTTGAGCCCCAGGCCGTTAGCCAATCCGGCCAGTTCGGAACCATGGGCGCGCAGGAAAAAGGGGGCGAGAAAGGCGCCTGTGCCATAGAGCGTCACCGCCTGTAGCGCGCCACCCGCAACCGTCCAGCGATAGGTGGGCGCCGAGAGGAAGGCGGCCAGCGATTGCCGCAACGGTTCGCGCGAGGCCTGCAGGATGAGTTCGGGATGGGTGCGGCGCGGCTCCTTGAGCACCAGCATGACCACAATGGCGATCAGCAGGCCCGGCGCACCGGCGGCCACAAAGGTCCAGCGCCAGCCCAAGGCATCACCCAGTATGCCGCCAAAGCCCAAGCCGATAAACGAGCCCAGCGGCAGCCCCATCGAGAAAATCGCCAGAGCCAGCGCGCGCTTCGATGTCGGAGAAAACTCCGCGATCAGCGAATGCGAAGGTGGCACCCCGCCAGCCTCGCCAATGCCCACGCCAAGACGGCACACCAGCATCTGTACAAAGGATCCCGCCGCGCCGCACAGCAGCGTGAACAGGCTCCAGACCGACAGGGCAACGGCGATCACCAAGGGGCGATCCGCGCGCTCGGCAAAGCGGGCGATCGGCACGCCCAGCAAGGAATAGAACAGTGCGAAGGCGAGGCCGGTGACAATGCCCAGTTGCGTGTCGCTCAACGCCAGCTCATGCTTGATCGCCTCGGCCAGAATGTTGAGAACCTGCCGGTCGACAAAGTTGAAAATATAGACCAGCGTGAGCAACAGCAGCGCCGAACGCCGATAGAGGCGGGTCGTCTGCAAGGCCTCTTCAGGCATATCCTTCACCCCTTATCCCCCTTCCGCTGGCGGAACGGGATATTCCGCCGCGTTGCAGACGTAACCCATTTCGCAGAAATCGCGGCGGGGGGGCGCGAATATATCCACCAACTGGTTAATGCCCGCCGCCATCGAGCGGCTGGTATGGATCACCGTGGCGGGAATGACCAGCAACGAGGGGCTACCGATGGCCAGATGTTCGTCCTCGCGCCAGTCCGGCAGTTGCTTTGACCAGGGATAGCGCAGCGAGTGAACCCATTCGCCGCTCATCGCGAAGGATCCCTGCTCGAAATCGGCGTGGGAATGCGGACTGAGCGCCATGATGTTACGCGGGCCGTCGAAATCGAAGATGTTGATCATCAGATTGGCGCTGCGGAACATGCGCATCGGGCGCTCGCGGTAATCCTCCACGCGATAATGCCTCAACCGGAAGCCGTCATAAGGGGCAGGCCACGCCTGCATCGGCGCCACTTCGGGCGCACCATCGGCATAGGTTTCGGCATTGATCGCCAGCGCGGCCAGATCCCGCGCGACCGAGGAAAAGACGCGCAGCACACGCCCCTCACCCGTCATGGTCAAGCGCGACGCACCGGGCGGCAGGATGACGACGCTGGCCTGTGCGCCACAATCCACACTGTCACTGCCTGCCGTAACAAGGGCTTGCCCGTCGGGCAGATAGAGGATGCTCTCGTCCGGATTATCGCGCTCGATCACGTCGCCGGTTTGCAAAGTGGCATAGGTCACGACGAAATTCGCGCCACGCATCACCCATTGGGCCGGAGCAAGTCCCAGCGGGCTGACATCGGGCAGATAGCAGCGGCTGGCGGGGCGGGTCTGGATAAAACTCATGCGGGACGGTCCTCCTCTCGGGTGACGTGCGCGCGGATATCGGCCAGCGATGTCAGGGCAGAAGCACGCAGGAAAGACTGGTCGGAACCAACGATGATGTGGGTCGCACCCATGTCGATAAATTGTCCGGCCTCGGCGGCACGCCCCACCACCACCACGGCCGATTTGCTATGGCGGCGCGCCAAACCGAGCACCTGACGGGTTGCCGCCATCACCTCGGGCGCGTCGGGTCGGGTAAGCCCCATCGACAGGGCAAGATCGGCCCTGCCCACCACCACGCCATCCAGCCCCGATGTCGCGATAATCGCCTCGGCTTCGAGCACCGCCTGCCCACTTTCGATCTGCGCAAGGATACAGGCACGATCACCCAGCGCCATCGCCTCCTCGATCGAACTGGCGCCATACCGGCCAAAGCGCGGCGAGTTGGAAAAGCCGCGCGCGCCACCGCCAAACCGCGCCGCCTGCACCAGTTCGGCGGCGTGTTGCGCCGTATCGATATGCGGCACCACAAGCCCCGCCGCCCCGATGTCGAGCGCCCACAGCACGCTGGTGCTGGACCTGTCCGCGGTCCTCACGAACAGGTCCAGCTTTGCAGCGCGACCCGCAACCATCATCAGATCGGCGGTATGCCGGTCAAACGGGCCATGTTCGGCGTCCACCACGGCGAAGTCCAGCCCCACCAGTCCCAGAACCTCGACCACTTGCACAGCCGGAGTCTTGATGAAAGTGCCGACCTGCATCAGGCGGTGGCCTGTGCATCCAGCCCCATCAACCGGGCGGCATTGCCGCTGATCATGGCGCGGATCTGGCTGTCATCATAGCCCAGTTCGATGCAGATGCGGATCACCGAGCGGAAACCTTCGACTGGCGAGGGATTGTTGATCTGCCCCAGATCCGATCCGAGGATGGTCTGCTCCACCGTGCCCGCCTTGATAAGCCCGTCCAGCGTTTCGGGATCGAAGAAGCGGAAGCGGGAATCCTCCACGAACATGCAGATACTGTGCTCGATAAAGGTGCCGTCGGCCACCAGTTCGCCAATATCGCGCAGATTGGCATCGATCACAAAGGTCGGGTGCTGCACCAGACGGCGGTTCACCCCGCGCGCTTTCGCTTCCTCGAACAGCGGCCAGATCTCGCTGATATGCAGATGGCCTGCCGACAGCACGGCATCAGCCTGTGCGATCTGGTCGAGGATGAACTTCACCTCGTCCTTGATCCGCCCCATGTCGTCCACCACGGTCAGCATCTGCGGTTGCAGCATTTCCTTGGTGGTGGGCAGCGAGCGATGGCGATGGTCATGGCGGATATGGTTGCCGGCCGAGAAGGTCGGCATCCACACGATGTTCGCGCCCAATTGCAGGCCATGCTCCACCGCATAGCGGTTAAGCCCGCCATTGGTGTTGTTGAGCGGCACGCCCGACAGCATGGTGATGCCCAGATCGGCATAGTGCCGCTCCAGCAAGCGCACCACCGGCGTTACCGAATAATAGTGGTCCTTGAACAGCACCGCCCGCAGTTTGGCCTGCGATGCCTCGCGCAGGGCCTCGATATGATCGATCTCGCGCGGCATCACCGAAGGGCCGCTGTGGCAGTGCAGGTCAATCGCCCCCACCAGCAGGGCGTCGATCCGCGCTTCAAGGTCTGTCGTGTCATTCATGGAATGTATCCTCAGGCTCGTGCCTTGCAGGGCCGGTTCAGAAGCGCAGGTTGAAGCGGGCGCCAAACGTGCGGGGCGGACGCAACTGGTAGCCCTGCACATTGGCGGCGTGGGTGGCGTTGCTCTTGATCGTCGCGTCGCCCAGATTGTTGACATAGGCGCCCAGATCCCACGCGCCACCGGCGGGTTTGTAGGTGGCGGTCAGATCATGCTGCCACACGGCCTTCTGCACATCGTCGGGCAGATAGTTGAAGCCCGTGACCGTCGCGGTCTGGAAATGGGCACGCCAGCCAAAGGTGATACCCGCGCCCGAGCCAAACTCGACCGTATGGTCGGCGGTGAGGTTGAGCGACCACTCGGGCGCCTGAGGCGGACGCTGGCCGCTGCAATCCACGCGCAATTGCGGGGCCGCGCCGCTGGTCTGGCACAGGAAGCCGGGCTGGACCGGAATCGACTGCACATAGGTCAGGCTGTTGAACACCGCATCGAGATATTCGATCTGCGCGCCCAGACTGGTCAGACGGGTCGGCTGGTATTGCAGATCGACCTGCAACCCTTTGCTGGTGGTCTTGCCCGCGTTGTAGGTCGGGAAGATCGTTGCCCCCTGACTGTCGAGCGTGAACAGGCTGACTTGCTGCCCCGTCAGACGCCAGTGGAAGGCTTCGACATTGAACAGCAGCTTGTTGTCGAACAGGCGGGTCTTGGCGCCCAGCGTGAAGGCGGTGATCCTCTCGGGTTCGACCGTGTTGCTGTCGGTGGGCAGCACGACATGGCTAAAATAGAAGCCACCCGCGTGGAAGCCTGTTGCCGCCGTGCCATAGACCATGATGCGCGGGGCAACATCATACTGGAAACCCGCGCGCCAGTTGGTGGCGTTCCACGAGCGGTTGCCCGCCAGCGGGATTTGCGATCCACCGACCAGATCGGTCTGGCCACCGCTGGCTTCCTTGGTGTCATGCGTATAGCGGATCCCGCCCAGCAAGCGCAGACCGTCGGTCAACCGCAGCGTGGCATCGGCAAAGATGGCTGCGCTTTTGCTGATCTGGCGGTAATGCGCGATCGAGCCGGTCTGGTTGAAATTATCGTAGATATAGCCGGCATCGACATCATCCTTGGCCAGAAAGCCGCCGAGAATCCATGTCAGCTTGCCGCCCGCCCGCGAGGTGAGGCGCGTTTCCAGCGAATATTGATTGTCGCGCTCGGCAATGTTGAGCGCAAAGGCGTTGACCGCGTAATAGTCAAGATCGGCGTGGCGCCATGCGGGCTGAACGGTCAGCGTGCCGATGGGCGTATCCACATCGACCACCGCGTGGAGCCCGTAGAAGTTGTTGTTGAAGTGCAGATTGGGCGCCTGATAGGGCCGCCCGCGGTTGCGCGCCGAGAAATAGAGCTGGCCACGCGGCGAGAGATAGCCGACGCGGTCTTCGGCGGTGATCTTCGGCGTGCCTGCGGCATAGCCAGCGAATGTCGACTGGTCGACCAGCGCATAGCCGCCGCCCAACTGGCCCTGGAAGCTGTAGTCGGCCGCAACCTTGATGCGGATTCCCGCATTGGGCTCGGCATAGAATTGCAGACGCGCCGAGCGGGCTTTGTCATCCTGTTCGCCATCGTTGAGATAGCCATCGTGCTGCGCGGTCTGGAAGGCGGCGCGCAGCGCGGCCTTTTCGCCCACCGCCAGATTCAGCGTTCCGCGCGTGTCGACCTCGTTGTAATTGCCAACGGTCACGCCAAGACTGCCCGAATTGTCGCCCAGTTTCGGCGCGATGGGCACAAAACCGATCGCGCCGCCGGTGGCGTTGCGGCCATAGAGCGTGCCCTGCGGACCACGCAGCACCTCAACGCGGGCCAGATCATAGAACTGGCCATTGCCCTGATATTGCCGGAACAGCGGCACGCCATCATAGGACAGCGAAACCGCCGGATCGTTGAGCGAGGTGCCGCTCAGCGAGCCGACACCGCGCATGAAATAGAGCGGGGTCGCCCCTGCCGCCTGCACGATCTGCACGGCGGGGACAATGCGCGAGAGACCTGTCATGGTGGTGATGTTGGCGTTCTGCACCGTGGCGGTGGACACCACATCGATGGCGATCGGCGTGCGCTGGGCGCTTTCCGTCCGCTTTTGCGCGGTCACGATGATTTCGCCCGCAATCGGCGCGCTGTCACCGGCCTGCGTGGTCTGGGTTTGGGCCTGCGCGGCACCCGACATTAATGCTGAAAGTGTAAGAGTAACTGCCAGCACCGAAAGGCTGGATCCACCGATATGCCTCATGCGTCTCTCCCAAGATGCGCTTCAAAGAACGCCTGCTTCATATTTTCGCGGCGTCGTCGGAGAGGTCCTAGCGGCATATCCCGTTTCACACTATCGGGCGCCCGCGTTTGGCTGTAGTGCAGATTCTGCAATAATAGGGAGATGGATCGTGCGCCCGAACCAATTGTCCGACATCCAGTATGACGCGCTGGAATTGTTCGAACGGGTGGCGCGCTCGGGCAGTATCGCGGCTGCGGCGCGGGGGTTGGGCATTTCCGCCTCCACCGCCACGCGCAAATTGCTGGCGCTGGAAAAGGCCCTCAACGCGCGGCTGTTCAAGCGCACCACGCGCAGCCTCAGCCTGACCGAAGCGGGGAGTCTGGCTCTGGCATGGGCACAAAGCTCGCTCATCGCGCTGGAAGAAACGGCGGATGATCTGGCGGCGGTGACCGGCGCGCCCTCGGGTCGCATCCGGCTGGCCGCGCCCCATTTCGGCATGAACACCTATCTGCCGCCCGTGCTATCCAGCTTTTCGCGCGCCTATCCCCGGATCAATCTCGAGATCGTGACCACCGACGATCTGGTCAATCCCGCCACCGACGGCTTCGACATCGTCATCCGCTATGGCACCCTGCCCGATAGCCGCAACGTGGCGGTGCGGCTGACCGAATTCGAGCGGATTGTCTGCGCATCCCCCGATTATCTGGCGGAATATGGTGTCCCGACAAGGCTGGAGGATCTCGCGGTGCACCAATGTATCGTGCATCAGGGGCATGACGAAACGCGCTGGTCCTTCGAGCGCGACGGACAATTGCTGCACCAACCCATTCTCCCGCGCATCCGCACCGACAATGCCTTCTCGATCGAGATGTTTGCCGTGGAGGGCGCAGGGATCGCGCGGTTGCCAACGATCACCGTGCGCCGCAATCTGGGCTGCGGTCGCCTTGTGCGCCTGCTGGAGGATTACCAGTGCGTGGAACCGTCCGGAGACCGCTCCAGCATCTGGGTTCTGCATAGCGGGCAGGATTTACCTTATCGCGTGCGCATTTTCATGGACCATCTCAAGGCGCGGATTCCGCTCGCCCGACAAGCTATCTACGATGCCTGAGGGCGCGGCCGGAATTGGGCCAGCGCGAAACACTCGCCGCCCCCGCCGTATTCCGGGCTTGGAAGAACCGCACCGTCTCATGGCCAATGTCGATCCCGCGCCCGAACAGCAGGCCTTTCACATTGCGCGACGACAACGGCAACCGGATGTCCATCATCACAACCAGACGGATGATCTCGGGTGATGAGTTGAAATAGCGAAACGGGTTGGAGATGGGCTTCGTCAGCCCAATGTGCACCAGCGTATCAGGCGGAGCATCGCTGATGCCTTGCAGGATGCTCCGCCCTCATGCCCTCAGAGTCAGCTTATCCGCTTGAAATGGGTCGTTTCCAACTTGGGAAGGCTGCTACCGGCCCACACAATGGTCTCTGTCATGGATTTTCGATCCTTGGCGACGGTGTAGATTCTGGTGGACACCGGCGAACCGTTCTTTCCCAAGGTCATTACCAGCGTGTTCGGCGCAGGCTGGCGCAGAGCAACCGTGTCGATGAACTCCATGTTACCCGTAACGGGCTGCGGGTCACCGTCAATTGCCGCCGTTGATTCGGCATGCTGGCGCGCGCCGTCGGGAGCAATGATTTCGACCGACGTGGTCCACTTCCGGTCCGGCGATGCGCGGAAGGTCATGGTGACACGCATGGGCCGTTCCGTTGCGGGAATGCGCGAGACATCCAGCGTCCATTTTCCGGCCAGCGGCGGTTGTTGGGCGACAGCCTGCGCAGTTTGGGGAGCCGCCGCCTGATGCGTGGACATCGCTGCCGAGACGATGAGGCCAATGGCGGTTACGGGCATGGCAATAAGCATGATGATCGTTCCTTTCGATCGTTTGGGCCCGGTGCTTGCGGGCTGCATCATGCTGTTGTGGGTGGTTGCCGCCGATGGAAGATCGATATTTTTGTCCCAAATTTTTTGGGCGGCCAACAAGCGGGCCAATTCACGGCTGCTGCCAATTCCAGTCTTGCGGCGGGCATCGCGCAAGCGCTCGTTGATCGAGGTTTCGGAGCGCCCAAGACGCACCGCAATGGTTTTGGCTGTATGGCCTGCCGCCAGCAACCCAAGAATTTCGAGTTCCTGATCGGTAAGCCCTGCAAAGAGGCGAGATCTCTGTTCCGGCGCGGACATGCCCTGTGCTCACCACAGGCGCGATAAGAGGTCTAGCCAATTTTTTTGGGGGCCAACCTGTGCTGCATTTTTCCGGCTTGCGGCACGCCACTCCAGGCAGCGTTGGTTATAGAGCCCGCCTTCGGATAGTGCCATCATCATGAAAAGCCTGTTGGGCAGAAGATGCGTGCGCCGACATGAATTCGGCAGCGACGTCGGCCTCAGAAACAACTGCCTGACCCGCTCCCGTCGTCGGAATGGCAAGCGCGAGTTTTCGCCTAGCTAACCTGCAACCCATCGACGGGCCAGCGCCAGCAGCCGACCCCACACGTTCGTGACACTCGCCGGCGGCGCATATCGCCCCCGAACATCGGCGCGAACCGGTTCCACCTTACCGCACCGCCCCGTGGCAAATGTCGATGTCGCGCCCGAGCAGCGGATCGGCCACGTAGTGTAAAGACAACGGGAACCGGATGTGCATCGTCACGACAAGCCTGATGAACTCGGGACGTGAAGCGAAATAGCCAGACGGGTTGGCTGGACAGCGCATTCAGCAACTCTATCTGCCAGCTACTCCGCCCGCAATTTGCTCTGGCCATGCCATTTCGGGAACTCCCGATAGCGCCTTGATGGCATGCCCTCGCCCCTTCGGCCACAAGCGCCACGCCGGTCGATGACCGACAGGCATCTGCGATAGCCGCCTATCCCAAGGTTTAGAAAGGATTCCTGCCGCTGCGTCGTCCCCGACCTGACAGCGTACCGGTTCACATGCCGGTATAGGCCCGCCATCCCGTTGCGATAAAATGCCATGCAGCACGCAGCAAGCACCGCGCACACTATCGAGCAGACAAGGACCACCCTCGGTGAAAATCCCTCCCAACCGAACTCCCGTCAGCCCTTTGGACCTGTCGCAATCCGCTAACAAGGCCCACGCCAGAGCTACCCCCACCAAGACCTTGCCCGCCACCGAAGGCACGCGCGAAAACCCGATATCCACCAATTTTGCCAGTATGTCGCGCGACCAGCTCTACGCATGGATCAACGACCGGATCAAATCGGGCGAGCTCTCGGTGGCAGACAGCTCGGGCCTGTTGGGCCTGACCGGTCGGGGCACGGTGGATGGCCGTTCGATTGCCGACAACGGGCGCGAGGTGGTGAATTTCTTCCAGATCGCGGATCAGGGTATCAGTGCGGCCCGACAGCGTCAGGACGAGGCCTCGGCCCGTTTCCTGCAATCGACGATCGATGTCATGCGCCGGTTCCAGTCCCGCGATGCGGGGCGCATGGTGTGAGGTTTCGCTCGCCGCAAACCGGCCTTGCCGCGCTGGCTTGTGGCGCGATCCTGCTGGCACTGGCCAATCCTCTGGCCGCTGGGCGCCCTTCTTCCTCACTGGCCTCCGCCATCCTGTGGCCCCCTGAGGGTCGCCTGCGGATGCTGGCCCCCAAGCAGCAGGTCGCTCTGGCGCTGGATGCCGTTTTCGGCGCGGGCAAACCCCGCCAATGGTCCGATGGCGAGGTGACACTCGTCTTTGGCGAGGGGCAGGTCGTCTGGACCGGCTTCGGGCCTGTGCTGGTTGCAAAAGCCAAAGACAGGGACGCCTCGCCCACCGGTTCGGGCGCGCTGGGCCTCTTCTATCTCAGAGTGGACAGGCAAGGCACCTTTCGCCTGAGCGCCCAGTGGCCCGACGCCGTAGCGGGCAGCATCATGGGCGTCGCGCCCGAATGGAACCTGCGCCACGATCTGGCCGAACATCCGGTGATCGAGGCGCGCGCGGGCGGCGTGTGGCAGGGTTATGCCTGTTCGACCACGACACTGGTGGAACTGACACCATCCGGCCCGCGCCAGCGGGCCACCTTTCCCTCGGCCTATGACAGTTCGGCCGCCGCCACCCGCAATGGCGACCACGCCCATTACAACGGCACCATCACCCATGCGGTGAGGAACCTGTCTTTCGATCTGCGGATCACTGGCACCAACAGCTTCACCCAGCATTTCCTGCGCCGTGGCGAGACCTATATCCGCGTGCCCGAGGCTTACGAAACCCTCGAGGAAAGCGCGCTGCCAACATGCTGACACGGTTCGACGGAGATGGCACATGAACCTTCTGCTGCTCGCCCTAGCGGGCACGTCCCTGCCGCTTCCGGCGATGGACGGCACTCGCCTGCTGCCCGGCACCGCCTGCTATGCGCTGATGGCGGGCGACAGGAAGCTGGGGACCACGGTGCAATCCATCACTGCATCGCGCGAGGGCGACAGGCCGGTGTGGGATATCGTGGTCCACCAGCGCCTGACCGGCGGCGCTTTCGATATGCGCGACCATTTCGTGCTGGATCGCACCACCCTGCGCCCGCTGCGCATGGACAGTCGCCGCGGCACGGATCGCAACGCGCGGGGTTGGCACCGTGTCGCCCTCGTCTATGACCATGACCGCATCACCGGCACACGCGAAACGGCGGCAGGCATCAGCGCCATCAATGTGCCGCTGGAGGGGCCGGTGTGGGACGGCAATCTCTGGGGCATCACCTTCGCCGCGCTCCCCTTGCGGGCAGGAGGTCGCTATGCGCTTCCTTACTGGACCTATGACAAGGGCTTTGGCACGTTCATTGTCAGGGTGATCGGCAAGGAAACGGTCGCCACGCCTGCCGGAAGCAAGGCGGCGTGGATTGTGGAAGCGGGCAGCGATCCGACCCGCCTCATGCGCTATACGATCGCCCGGCGCCCGAGACAGGAAATCGGCTATGCGGCGGGCACCAACGGCCAATGGCTCGACCTGCCCACCGCCTGCCCCGCCGACTGACCTACCGGCCGGACTGGCCGTGCTTTTTCAGGCAGGTCGCCAGCGCGGCACGCGCCTTCAGCCCACTGTGCCATGCGCCGTAGATGATCGTTTCACCCTTCATATCGACCTTGAAATCCTGCTTGTCCTCGATCGAGTCCACCAGAGCCTTGGCCGAGGGGACGGTAAACAGGGCGATACCCATCTGTTTGGCGGGCGGGAAATGCATGTTGATCGCGCGCACGCTCTGCACCTCGCCCGACTGGGTCAGATCCATGCCCGCCAGACGCGGTTTCTTGGGATTGGGCACCATAAGACCGAAATAGCCAAGCAGCGTGATGTTTTCCGTGCCGCCCCAATGCGCCAACACCACCCCGCCACGCAACGTCCAGAACGTGGCGGCGCAAACCGCGACGCCCCGCTTGGTCACCTTGCTGTCAAAGGTCCAAGTGCCCTCGGCCAGTTCACGATAGGCCGGATCGCGCTCGCGGCGCTCGCGCTCTGCGGCCAGTTCGACCTCGCGCCCGTGGCGGATGAAATCCTCCCATGCCTCGGGCGGAAAATAGTTGAAGCGCGCGGCGTTCTCGTCTTGCCCGGGGCCGGCTTGCCCCCCTTCATCGCAACAGGCCTGATCGGCCCCCATCTCCATGATGCGACGCTGTTCGGCCTGTTGCGCCTGAATATGCTGCTGGTGCTCCCAGACGGCATCCTGCGCAATGCCGGAGGACGCCAAACAGGTGCCAACGCCCGCCACCAACGCCGCCCATCCCAAGCGCTTGAACCGATACGCCATGTCCATTCTCTTCCTTCGCGCCTGACCGGAAAGGCTTATGACGCATTGCGGCAAGAGAGGATCACCTCGCCCGCCAGCCGGTCAAAGGTGATCCGCGAGCAGGCCCGCAACGCATCTGCCCCCAGATGAAGGGTCTGGTATTGCGCGCCCCGCCCGCCCTTGCTGGCGGACACCACGATTTCTTCGGGATCGTTCACGCTGTCGCGGATGGCGCTAGCATCGCCAAAATCCTGCGTACGCACGACCAGCGACCGCAGGCTCAGCCCCGCCACCGACAGAGGCGTCGCCAACCGCAAGGCGCGGACGGGGCGGACAATGCCAAAGCGCAACGGGCGGCTGGAGGGCGCGCCGGTGAAGGCCCCGCCATGGCTGAGCGCCAACGTGGCCGCCGCGCTGGCGGTGGCCACGCTGTCCTCGCTTTGCGGATCGAATTGCACAAAGATCGCGCCTGCCATCAAGCCCATACCGGCATAGCCGTGATCGACCAGCGGGAAGCGCTGCAACTGCTCGTCGGCGCGCGCGGGGCGCAACTGGAAGGTTACGATGCGCTGGGGTACCGCACCGGGCCCCAGCATACCATCGGCGCTGTCGGTGATCGGCCGCTCGAACCACGCGCCGCGCCGCTTTTGCTCCTCGCCACCGACCCTGTAGCGGAACACGCCGGTCTTGCCCCGCACCGGCACCGGACCGACCAGCACCTTGACGCCGATACCGATCATGCCGGTCGAGATTCCCAACCTTGCAACGCTGGCCGGATTGAGGACCGGCGTGTCACTGCCATCCGCCTGCACCAGCCATGCGACGCTGCGGGCATTAGCCTCGCCCCGCACGATGCCGTCTGGCGGCACAACCAGTTCGTCGACAGCACCGGCCGCTCGCAAACCTCCCCCGCCCAACGCCAGCGCAAGCAAAGGCAAGGCCCCCATCATCCGCATCGAAACTTTGGCACACGTCATCCTCAACTCCTCCGCCAGCGCATGTCGGACACCAGTTTCCAGCAGCCAGCCGCCGGCTCGAACAGCAATTGCCCATCCGCCGCCGGGTGGGTATCAGGCGGCAGAAACTGTCCATCGCGGTCCAGCATCCGGCCGTGATCATCGCCGCCTTGCGACTGACCATCGTAATGGACCCGCGCCCAGTCCACCGCATAGACTTGACTCTGGCTCTGGTTGAACTGGATGTCGAGATACTCGCCATCGTCCCCAGCCACCACGGGCCGGACGGGCTTGTAGTCATAATCCACCAGCCGCACCGGAAAGGCGCGATAGCGGTCGGCAGCCACCTTGACCGATGACAAGGGCTTTCCCCGTGCATCATAGAGGGCGAGTTCGATCAGGTTGGCGCTGTAGATCCGGCGAACGGCGGGCGATGCCGCCATCTGTGTGAACAGGCCACGGAAATCATGCGCGGCGCAGGCGTTGCGTGCCAGATCCAGCGCGTTGCGGTCCGCCTCGCCCATGACCTCGCCGATAGTTGCGGCCACAGGGCGCGACGAAGGCACCGCCCGCACAGCTCGCGCGGGCGCCGCATCCGCCCCCTCAGCCTCGTCACAAGCCGCCAAAGCACCGCAAACCAGACCCAACACCGCCAGCGACAACACCCTGTCACGCCACTGCACAAACGCCCTCCTTCACGATAGCGGGAGCCGCTTTAGCCCCTCCCCGTCAACACGGCGAAGCGGCAAGGCGTACCGGTGCGCCAAATGGTAGGCTTCTAGGGCGCAGGCTCGGCCCCCGGCACGGCATGACGGGCCAGAGCATCGATATCCTCGGCCCTTCGTGTCTTGAGCGCTTTGAGGAAATCCTGTTCGCCCCCGCCATAATGGCGCCGACTGATCGCAAATAGCATCAGCCCCTTACCGCCCCCGGGCATAGCGACGGATACATAGCGATAGGCATTCCACTCCAGAATGAGGCGCCCCGTGCTCTCGTCGCTGATCAGGAAGTCGAGGATGACCTGCTTATTCGCGGGATTGCGCAAAATGTCGTAGCGCGCCACCGGATCTTGCGCCTTGCGCCGTTCGAGCATGGCAGTCTGGGCGGAAAGGGCATGCTCCACCCCCGCCCCCGATGTCACCAGCTCGACCATCACCATATCCTGATAGGCCTCGGGCCTTTGACCGGCGGGGACATATTCATGCTTGATATAGCTGGGCGTGGGCCGGGAACTCCACGCCAGATGGTAGCGCGATCCGGCAAAGTCGATGGGCCCGGGCACGCCCAGATAATCCACCACGCCGCTACTCTGCTCCGGCACGCGCGCCTGCCCCAGCGCGGCCACAGGCGCCAGCATCACCCATGCCGCCGCCACGGCGGCGCCTTTGCCGATCCTGTGCCACATTCTATCACTGCTCATTGCTGTATCCCTTTACTGTGCGATGGAGCGCTACAACGCGCGTCCTGCGGCGCAACCATTTCCAGTCTCTCCAGAAAGCCGAAGCCGACCGGCGCCTTGTCTCCGGCGGGAAAGGTGACGGTCAGGCCACGCCCCTGTTCCACGCCCGCTTCGATAACCCAGCTCCCATCCTCGCGCATACCGGCCGGCGCATAGGGCGGGCCGATGCCGCGACTGGGGTAAAAGGTGATCCGGCTCTGGTGCATCTGGCCCAGCGGATGCTCGCGCCGGTCCTGCGGATCGGCCGGACGCAGGGCGGGATTGCCCCCCTCGATCCGGATCGTCACCCCCGACAGGGTCAGCCACGAAACCCCCGCGCCCAGCGACCGCCAGGGACGCAACAGGCGCTCGCCGGCCCGCAGAGGAAAACCGATCCCGCCCAGACACACATAGGTCGGGCCAAGCGTTGGCTCGGGAGGATAGAGCGCCAGCGGGACAGAATCCGGATAGCGGGCAAAACCGGCAGTCTGATAGGCTGGATCATCGGGCGAAAAGTGCAGGGCATGAACACAGGCACCGCCTGCCCCCGCCGCCCCGAGCCGCGCCAGCAGCACGCGATCCCGCACCGAACCGTCAAACGCGGGCGAGCCGACGATCACGCCGCCCGCCTCGCCCGCCCGATGCGCCAGATAGCGGACCTTGTCCGGCGCCAGTTCGGCAAAGACGGGCGCGCCCGCCACCGGCCCTGTAAAACGGCGCACCATCACGCCGCCCACGTCGAAAACCGGAGCCGCGCCTGCGCCGCCGACGCTGTCGCTGCGGGCTATGGCCAGAAGCGTATCATCCCCGATGACCCGCAAGGCGCCGTCGCGCACAAGAACCGATTCTTGGCCGCCAACCCCAAGCGCCAGCCCCGCCTCGCACAGCATCATCGGCCCACGCGCGCCGAATTCCTCAACCGCTCTGGGCAGGATCGGGGCGGGCCGCGATCCGGTCAGCAACAGCACGGGAAGCAGCCATGCGGCGTTCATAGGTATCCATTGTCATCAAGGTGGCGGGTTGGCACCACCCTGCGAGCCAAGGCATGGCGCAGCAAGCTCGCGCCATGCACCGGTACGTCAGGGCGATGCGGCCAGACCAGCGCGGATCGCCGCCGTATAGGTGCGCCCGACCCGCAACTGCGAACCGTCGCTCATCACCACCACCAGCGCGCCAAAGGGCGCGGGTTTGATCCGCACCAACGCCCCGCGCCGGATGATCGTGCCGCGATGGATGCGCAGGAAATCGCCCGGATCAAGCCGCCGCTCGAGCGAGGTCAGGCTTTCCTGATAGAGGTAGTCCGCACCGCGCACATGCAGGCGCACATAATCGCGGTCCGCCTGAAAGCGGATGATCTCCTCGGGCGCGATACGCAGATATTCGCCCTGCGCCTTGACCCAGAACTCCTCCTTGCGCCGCGTTTGCCCCGCCAGCGCCCGTTTGAGCGAGGACACCGTTTCGCGCAATTCGCCCAATTGATCGGCTTGGGCGTGGCTGGCCACCACCTGCCGCGCGCGCTCCATTGCGCGCAGGAAGCGGCCCGGTTCGATGGGTTTGGTGATATAATCCACCGCGCTGGCCTCGAAGGCGCGCAGGGCATGGTGGTCAAACGCCGTGATGAACACCACTGCGGGCGGCGCCTCGGGCAGACGGTCCAGCACGCTGAAACCATCGCCGCCGGGCATCTGGATATCGAGCAGCACAATGTCGGGATGGATCGCCAGCGCCTTCGCACAGGCCTCGTCGGCATGGGCCGCCTCCTCGACGCGCGCGACCCAGTCCAGCTTGCTGACAAGGCGGGCAATGCGGCGGCGCGCCAGCGGTTCGTCGTCAACAATCAGCAGGGTCAGGCCGCTCATGCCAGCCTCCACGGCAGATCGAGGGTGACGCGAAAGCGCCCCTCTCCGACCGGGCCGGACTGCAAGACACCGGCCTCCTGAAACCGCGCCCGCAGCCGTTGGCGGACATTGGCCAGCCCCAGCCCGATACCGGCCGGACGCTGGCAGGTGGTGGCGGGCATGCCGTTCTCGATGGCAATGTGCAGGCGCTCTCCGTGCCTCTGCGCGCTCAGCGCCAGATCCACCTTGTCCCTCGCACTGCCTACGCCATGCTTGATCGCGTTCTCGATCAGGGGTTGCAACAATAGGCTGGGGACCAGCGCGTCGGCCGCCTCGTGGTCCATATCGATGGAAAAGCTCATCCGGTCGGAAAAGCGCGCCTGCTCGATGCTGAGATATTCCTGTTGCAGCGCGATCTCCTCGGCCAGCGTCACATCCTGCAACGGATCCAGCGTGAGCGTGAGACGCAGAAAGGTCGAGAGCGAGAGCACCATCCGCTCGGCCTGCACCGCGCTGCCTTCCTCGATCAGTCCGGCGATGGAATTGAGCGTGTTGAACAGGAAATGCGGGTTGACCTGATAGCGCAGCGCCCGCATCTGCGCCGCCAATGCCTCCTCGCGTACCGCGGCCAGACGCACCTTGCGCTCGTTCAGCTCGATGGCATAGACCACCGTCACAAAGAGACAGGCCCAACCGAACATCAGCCCCCCGCCATAGCCCATGTCATAGCCTAAAGCCTCGGGGTCCAGCAGAACCGGCTGCGGCCACACAAAGACCGTATGAACCGCAAAGCCCAGCCCTGCCCACAGCGGGGCCGCCAGCAGTGACAGGACAAAGGACGCAGCCACCAACAGCGGCAGTGCATCCTCGGAACTGCCCGAACGGATAAACCGGCGGTGGATATGAAACAATATCCAGGAAATGATCGCCGCCACGCCCGCACAAAGGCTGTAATGCACAATCTTGGCCACGGCCGAGGCAAAGGGGGAGACACGCATCACCCCCCACGCGACCAGCGACACGGCGCATACCGCCATCCAGTAAGCGATGCCGAGGCGCAGCGCAGCGCCGCGGACACCGCCGCTTTGCAGCACACCCGACCGTTCAGCCTCGCCCAATCCCGATCGCTCCTCGCCCATGCCGCTGATTTTCCTTAACCCGCGCGCCATTCACCCGCCGTCTGTAGCCATTCGCAGAAATTACCGGCTGTCCATCCGCCGCTGCTGGCGGTTGGAAAGAAGGGTTCTGCGCAGTCTTGCCGCACCATCATACAAGCGCGGCATGAGAAAAAGCAGCCCCTCTCTTCGCCGCGCTTCCGCGCCGTCGTCCCGCACCATGGGTGACGCCAGCTCTGGCGTGCATCGCCAGACCATCGCCCACCGCCTGAACAGCGACGGCACCGGTTTCAGCCGACCTCGCCCGGTCCGCATCATGGTGGAAACCGATAGGCCGGATATCCTCCGGCAACTCGAACACTGGCTGGAACGCAGCCCGCTGCGCACCCTTGCCGTGCTTGAGTCTGTGCCGGTTCCACCGCGTCCCGCCGCCAGCAAGCAGCCATCGGTCGCGATGACCGAACGCCAGCAGGATGTCGCCCGCTTGCTGGTACGGCGCCTGTCGAACAAGGAAATCGCCCGTGCTCTGGCGCTGTCGCATTTCACCGTGCGCAATCATGTCTCCCAGATCCTGCGCTTGCTGGGTGTCGCCTCACGCAAGGAGGCGATCGAAAAGCTCTCGTCAGGCATGCATGTGTCGCAAGATCATGGTTGAAGCCCCTGTTGCCGCTCTATTGCAGGCCGTGGCGGGCCTGTCATCGGGTGCAGCGGCACTGGTACACCGCCGATGTCAGCCATATTGCGCCTGACCGCCGTTTGGCTGGCGGGGTTGGCCCTTGTGCTGGCCGTGCTGCTCCTGCGCCACGACCTACGTGGCACGGCGCCGCAGGAACCGCTATCCACCCACACGCCGATCGCGTCCACCACAGCGGCGGGCATCGGCTTCTCGCTGGCCGACTGCCTGCCCGGCACCGTGTCCTTGCACGATCTGCCCTTGCCGGAGGAAGCGCCGGGGTCGGCCAGCATGACCGTGATCTCGTGCCGCAGCCGCTCCAGCATGAAGGAGGCCATTATGCTTTATCTGCTTGGTGTGCTGGCATCCGGCTTTGCGCTCCGTCGCGCAGCCAAGCCATCACGCCGCCAAACCGGAAAGAATACTCCGTGAAACGCCTTGCGATACTGGCCTTGCTGCTGGCCGCCGCCATACTGCTGATGGCTACTCCGCTGATCGCGACACCGGCCATAGCCGCAACGGACCAGAGCGCTCGATGGGGCGCGCTGGCGTTGGGCGGCAACGGGTTTGGCGCGGTGCGCGGCAGCCGCGACGAGGCTTCCGCCCTCAGCGGCGCGCTGCGGCAATGCGAGGAGAGCGGTGGCGGCGGCGCCTGCCGCATCCGCATGACCTATCGCAACCAATGCGCGGCCTATGCCACGGGCGAGGACCGCTATGTCGGCATCAGCCATGCGGCATCCATCACCAAGGCCATGCAATTGGCGCTGCGCAGTTGTCGCGCCCTGACCAGCCATTGCACCGTCGCCTATGGTGCTTGCAGCCTGCCGGACAGCTTCAACTGATGCGGCGGGATGGCCTGCTCAGTCGCCCCGTTGGCGCAGGACATGTTGCACCATCCGCCACAGCGCCATCGACAGCATAGCCCCGGCCATCGCCATCACCAGCGGCGCATAGGCATGGATTCGGGTGCTCTCGATCACAAAATCCTCGAATCCATCGGCGCGCAGGCGGGCCACCTTGTGCTCGGTCTGCAGCACCTGCCAGCCGATGAAGGTGAGCGACACGACAAGCGCGGAGGCACGCAACCATCGGGCCAGCGGCTGGCCGGCTGGTGGTGAGGATCGGACCAAGCGTAAGAACTCCTGCGGGCGGGACGTTGCCCCGATCATTGCCAGCGCGCCGCGTTCGATCAACGCGCGGTACGAACCGGTACACCGCATTGCTGTGCCAGCGTCATCGATACTGGCACAGCAATGCGGACCTTCATACTTCCACGGGAGCGATCCACCCCATGACCAAGACCGCCATCGCCCTGCCGCTCTGCCTCATGGCAGCACTTCACGCCCCGGTGGCCAAGGCCGGAGATCTGCCCGCCCAACGCGATATTCCAGCCGATCTGAGCACCGTTATCTGCCCCGATGCCGACAGCGCGCGTGTGATGCTGACGGACTATTTCGCTCTCGACACAAGGGGTATATTCGACACCAGCCGCTTCTTCGACGGCCTGAAGGCGACACGCTGCGAACAGGCTTCGGGGCCGTTGATGATCCGCGAGGCTTTGGCCCGCAAACAGCTTCGGCAGCGCGAAGACGGGCACTATCTGGCCTATCGCGCCCAGCGGCCCGACGGCAGCAGCGTGTTCGGCATTGTCGATGAAACGCTCAACGACCGCTTTCCCCGCACGGCGCAGGCGCAATGGCTGGCGCTGCATGCGCCCAGCGGGCGGCTGATCAACCATAACGGCGGTGGCAAGCTCTATCTCTGCCGCAGCCCCGAAGCTGCTGCGGGTGCCATCCGCGCGATCCCGAAGCTGCGCGAGTCCGGTGTAGCCAATCCACACCAGTTCCGCGCCCGCGACAGAGCCTTTGCCGAGGCCGGTTGCATAATGGCGCGTGGTGAATTTCGCATCACAGCGGTGGGACGCGCGATCTTCGTGAGCACCGGTTATGAAACCGGCGAGGAATGGACCGCGCTGGAAGGTCTGGACGCACAAGGCCGCAAGGTGGGCCTGATTTTCGACGCCTGGGTGATGTAATCGCGCGACCGGCGTCCATCACGCCCTGTGCCCCCCGCCAGACTGTTCGCCGGTCCGACCCCCAACAATAATCGGGAGACCCGCCGAACACGAGCCTCCCGATCACGTCGAGCAAGGTTTGAAAAGTGGGGGGTCCCTTGCTAAAAAGCGAAGCGCAGGCCTGCGGTCACCGTCTGGGGCCTGATCCGCATCAGCTTGATGTCGCCCGATTGCGTGTTGAAACGCAGCGAATCCGTCACCAGAATATCATAGCCAAGCCAGAGACTGGCCCGCCCCAGAAAGTCCGGCTGATAGCCGACACCGGCGCCGAAATGGGTCACCGCGCTGACATTCTTGGATTTTCGGTCGGTAAGCTTGAGCGTTGGCGCATTCTTGATTTCGGCGCAGGCAAACCCGACCCCCGCCGTCACATAGGGAACGATGCCACTGCCCACCGGCTTTTCATAACGGGCGCTCGCCATCACGCCGTCCACCCTGACCCGGCCATCCGTCGCGGCAACGGCGCTGCCAAGGGTAACACGATCGAGCGAGAGATTGCGGTTGTAGAACCCGAGTTCAAACCCCCAGGCCGAGTCCTCGCTCTGCAATTCCTTCGGCTTCCATCCGAGCGTGAGGGCTGCGGGCACAATCGAGCCATCATGATCAAGACGTCCGGTTTGGGCCCCCTCGATCCGGCTATGCGTTTCCGGCATGAAACCGAGATCGAATTGCACATAAAACGAGCGCTGCTTCTGCGACGATGACGCCCCACCCTCTTCGGCATGAAGCGAAGAAGAAAATAGAGACGCGGCAATAGTGAAAAATATTGGATATGATGATTTTCTTTTAATTTTAAATGAATGTTCATTTTTCATATAAAATCTTTCGCTATTTTTGAGAAGTCATCATTTCATTAATCCATCCATTCACGCTTATCCAGATGCACAAGCGCACCGGTTCATCACATCTCGCACGTCCTATGCCCCACGCGATGGGGAGATTTGCTCAGCGTGGTGCTGTCAGTCTATTCGCTACAAGTCTCAGCGGCGAGCGTCATTACCCTGTGGCCATGCGCTAGTTGGGCAATCCAGACTGCCGGGAAGTGGGAAGGTGGTTCAATGACCGGGTCGAAAATTCACATCTTCCGTTCCGGCGAAGGGGGCGGGCCATGCCGCGTTTCCGGTGCATGAAGTTGCTGCAGAAATTCGCCTCGGTGCACGCCTCCTTCCACAACCACTTCAATCTGGAACGGCATCTCGCCGACCGTCAAGCCTTCAAGCTTCGCCGCTCTGGCCGATCAAGGGCGGGTTGCGGCAAACAGACCTTCGCGAACACCCAACTGCGCTGGCCTGCGGCGCGTCAAGGTGCCACCGCCTGTGCCGGAACCCTCGCATCCGTGATACGCATTGACGTCGGATCTCGGATGCGAGCATCGGCCCGAAACGGTTCCACCAGAACCGCACCGTCACATGGCAAATGTCGATGCCCCGCTCGAACCACAGATCCTCGACATTACGCAACGAAAGCGGGAAACAGACATGCATCATGACGACGAGCCTAATGATCTCAGGCGATGCGTTGAAATAGCGGAGCGGGTTAGCGGGGCGGCTCATTTTGCGTTTTTATCCGCCCCCTCACCCGCTCGCAATTTTGCTCTGACCACCCTTCCGTGAAGGTTCAGACCGCAGGATCATCGTCGATGGGCGAATTGAACTCGTGCCACAGGCCGTTGATGATGCCGAAACCCACCGCAAGGCCCAGTCCCAGAACCCATGAGAAATACCACATAGTTGTTATCCTTAGTAGAAGTCAGGGCTGCTACGCACATCGGCCAGCGTAATCCGGCCCGACAGCATTTTCATCACCCAGCCGGTGTAGGCCAACACCAGCGGCAGGAAGATGATCGTGACCACCAGCATGATGAACAAGGTAAGGTGACTGGAACTGGCATTCCACACCGTCAGGCTGGAGCGCGGATCAATCGAACTGGGCAGGATGTAGGGGAACATCGAGCAACCCACCGTGGCGATCGTGCCGAGAACACCCAGCGACGAACCGGCAAAATGCAGCCATCCGCGCCGCGCCGACATGCCCGCCATCGCCACCAGAGGCCCGACCAACCCGAGCGCGGGCGCCAACACCATCCAGCGATGCGCAGCATAATTGTCGAGCCACGCGCCAGCCGCAACCACACTGGCCGACATCAGCGGGTTGGACGGGCCAGCCGTATCGGCCACGCCTTCCAGCCGCAGGCCCATGCCGCCCTTGGCCACCATCACCCCGCCGATGGCGAAGAGCGCAATCGACAGCACTGCCGCTATCCGACCATAGGCACGGGCGCGGTCAAGCACCGGCCCCTCCTCCAGCTTGAGCGCCAGCCAACCGGCCCCATGCAGCACCAGCATCGCTACCGACAGCAGACCGGTGAGCAGGGTGAAGGGCGTGAACAGGTCTAGCAAGCTGCCCTCATAGGTCATGCGCAGATCGCTATCGAAGCGGAACGGCGCGCCCGCCAGCACATTGCCCACCGCCACGCCAAACACCAGCGCGGGCACAAAGCCACCGACAAACAGCGCCCAGTCCCACCGGCTGCGCCATGCAGGGTCGCTGTGCTTCGAGCGGTATTTGAACGCCACAGGGCGCAGGATTAGCGAAGCCAGTACAAGGAACATCGCCAGATAGAAGCCCGAGAAGCTCACCGCATAGACGAAGGGCCATGCCGCGAAAATCGCGCCGCCGCCAAGGATGAACCACACCTGATGGCCTTCCCAGTGCGGGGCGATAGTGTTGATCGCCAGCCGCCGTTCTTCATCATCGCGGGCCACAAAAGGTAGCAGCGTGGCCACGCCCAGATCATAGCCGTCGGTCAGCGCAAAGCCGATCAACAGCACGCCCAGCAATGCCCACCAAATCAGGCGCAGGGTTTCATAGTCGAGAGGGATATGCATGGATTGGCTCCCTTATTCTGCGGGCAGCGGGGCAAAACCCGCAGCGGCGGCCGGCTGGTGATGTTCGATCGGCCCCTTGCGGATCGAGGCGAGCATCAGGCGGATCTCGATCACCGCCAGCGTGCCATAAAGCGCGGTAAAGCCGATGATCGTCGCCCAGATCTGGCCGATCGTGAGCGAGGAGGCGCCCAGGAATGTGGGCAGCACGCCATCCACCGCCCAGGGCTGGCGGCCGATCTCGGCCAGCACCCAACCGCCTTCGATCGCCAGCCACGGCAGCGGAATCATCGCAAAGGCCAGCTTGAGGAACCACCGCTTCGAGAACTGGCAGGCCGAAGCGCAATAGAAGGCCATCGCAAAATAGGCGATGAAGGCAAAGCCCAGCCCCGCCATGAAGCGGAACAGGAAGAACATCACCGGCACATTGGGAATGGTGTCGGCAGCGGCCTTGAGGATCTGTTGCTCGCTGGCCTGCCGGGGATCGGCGACATAGCGCTTGAGCAGCAGCGCATAGCCGATGTCGCGCTTGTGCGCCTCGAAAGTCGCACGGGCGGCCATATTGCCGCGATCCCGCTTCAGCGTTTCTACTGCATCATAGCCAATGATCCCGCTACGGATGCGTGCATCGGCATTGAGCACCAGCTCGTGGATGCCCTCGATCTTGCCGGTAAGGCTGCGCGTGCCAATAATGCCCATCACATAGGGCAGCTTGATCGCGTAATGGGTGGTCTTGGCCTCCACATCGGGCAAACCGATCAGCGTGATCGCGGCGGGGGCCTCCTCGGTTTCCCACATGGCCTCAATCGAGGCCAGCTTCATCTTCTGGTTGTCGGTCAAGGCATAGCCGCTCTCGTCGCCCAGAATGACCACCGACAGCGCCGAGGCCAGCCCGAAGGCCGAAGCCACCATCATCGAGCGCCGCGCGATATTGGTGTATTTGCCCTTGAGCAGATACCAGGCCGAAACGCCCATCACAAAGGTGGCCGCGCAGACATAGCCCGCCGAAACGGTGTGGACGAATTTGGCCTGCGCCACCGGATTGAACAGCACGGCGGCAAAATCGGTCACTTCCATCCGCATGGTTTCGGGGTTGAACGCTGCCCCCACGGGGTTCTGCATCCAGCCATTGGCGATCAGGATCCACAGCGCCGACAGGTTCGAACCAAGCGCCACGCCAAAGGTTACCAGCAGATGCTGCACCCGGCTCAGGCGGTCCCAGCCAAAGAACATCACCCCTACCATCGTCGCTTCGAGGAAGAAGGCCATCAGGCCCTCGATGGCCAGTGGCGCACCGAAAATGTCACCCACATAATGCGCGTAATAGGCCCAATTGGTGCCGAACTCGAACTCCATCGTCAGGCCCGTGGCCACGCCCAGCACGAAATTGATGCCAAACAGCTTGCCCCAGAAGCGGGTGATGATACGCCAGATCGGGCGCTTGGTGATGACATAGATGCTTTCCATCACCACCAGCATGAAGGACAGGCCAAGGGTGAGTGGGACGAAGAGAAAGTGATACATGGCTGTCAACGCAAACTGCAGCCGCGATAGCTCGATTACCGCCATATCCATCGGACAGGTTTCCTTGGGTTGGGCGCCACGCGGGGGGCCGGCGGCGTCGCACGGGGGAAGGTGGCAGACGCGGGTCTTGATCGACTCACCTGTCAATTTCACGATTGCCTAATATGAATGATTTATAATATGGTCAAGCCCGTGCCACCCCTCACTTCCCCTTTGGGCAGCCAGCCCCCGCACAACCGCCGCGCCGCTTTGGGCTGGCTGGGCGATACGCTGGGCGCAGTGCTGATGGCGGGTGGCGTCGCGATGGCGGTGGATGCAGCGGTCAGGCATCGTGCCCCGTGGGCGGCGGCGGCCCTGTTGCTGGCGAGCGGATTGTGGCGCGCGCTGATGCAGGCCTACGCGCAAATCGCGGGGCACAACGCGGCGCTGCGGCACCAGACCGGCATCAGCACCCGCCTGTGGCCCGCGTTGTTGCCCACACGCCTGCAACGTGGCGCCTTGCTGGGTGAGGATCTGCATCTGGCGGTGGATTCAGTGTTGGCGCTGGAAGGTTGGGTGGCGCGGTTTCTGCCCCTGCGCATGGCCTCGGGGCTGGCGCCGCTGCTGGTGGCGGCGGCCGTGGCACCGGCCAGTTGGGTGGCGGCTCTTATCATGCTGGCCACGCTGTTTCCCTTCATCCTCGGCATGGTGCTGGCGGGCGGCGCGGCGGCGCGGCAGGCCCAAGCGCAGCATCAGGCGCTGTCGCGCCTGTCCGGCCTGTTTGTCGACCGGCTGCGCACCCTGCCCGCGATCCTTGCCTTTGGCGCCGAAGACCGCGTCACCCGCCACCTTTCCGCCAGCGCGCAAGAGGCCGCACGGCGCACAATGGCCGTGTTGGCGGTGGCCTTCGCCTCCAGCGCGATACTGGAATTCTTCGCGGCGCTGTCGGTGGCGCTGGTGGCAGTCTATTGCGGCTTCGCGCTGCTCGGCTTGCTGCCCTTCCCCGCGCCCGAGCCCTTGACCCTGCCGCGCGCTTTCTTCGCGCTGGCGCTGGCGCCGGAATTCTACCTTGGCCTGCGCCGCCTCGCCGCCGCCTATCACGACAAACAACAGGGCGAGGCCGCAATGGCCGCGATCAGCGCTGGGGTGGAGAGCCTGCCCATCAGTCCGGCCATGATCCCCCCGCCCCGCCGATGGGAAGGGCGCGCGGTTACGCTGGCCCATCCTGACGGCCCACGCATCGGTCCGCTCGACTGGTGCTGGGAACGCGGGCTGCATGGCCTGTCGGGCGCGACGGGCGCGGGCAAATCGTCCACTCTGTTGGCGCTGGTGGGGCAGGTGCCGGTGCTCTCAGGCGCGATCCTGTGCGATGGCCAGCCCTTCACGCCTGCCGCACTCAATCCGCAGATCGGCTGGGCGGGGCAAAGTGTGGCGCTACTGCCCGGCACGCTGCGCGACAATCTGGCAATGGGTGGCGCGCAGGATACCGCGATGCTGGCCTGCCTCGATGCACTTGGCCTGGCGCCAATGCTGGCTATGCGCGGCGGGCTGGATATGGTGATCGACCATCGCGGATCAGGCCTGTCGGGCGGCGAAAGGCGGCGGATCGGACTAGCCCGCGCCTTGCTCTCCGCCCGCCCGATCCTGTTGCTCGACGAGCCGACCGCCGATCTTGACGAAGCCAGCGCCATGTCGATCCGTACCTTGCTGCGGCGCGAGGCACAGGAGCGCTTGGTGGTGGTGGCCAGCCATGATGAAGCCCTGCTCCGCGCGGCAAACAGCGTACTGGAGGTGGCATGAAGGCGCTGTTGGACAAGGTTGTGGCGGGACAACGCGGGCTGGTCCGTCTCGCCACGCTCTGCGCGGCGCTGGCAGCGGTGACGGCGGTGGGCTTGCTGGCGGTCTCGGGACAGTTTCTGGCGGGCGCAGGATTGGCGGGTGCTGCAGGCGTGCTCGCGGTGCAGGGCTTCAACTACCTGTTGCCCAGCGCCTTCATCCGCGCCGCCGCCATCACCCGCACCGCCACCCGCTATGGCGAGCGCATGCTGGGCCATCGCGCCGCGCTTTTCGCGCTGGCGGAACTGCGCGGCGCCCTTTTCGCGCGCGTCGCATCGGCTGTTCTGGCAGGACGCAGAGCAGGCCGCAGCGGTGATTTCGCTACGCGCATGGGGCAGGATGTCGATGCGCTGGAAGAGGCCGTAATCCGTCGCGTCTCTAGCGTCGGGGCCGCGGTGGCAGGCGTAGGCGGGCTGATGACCGCGCTGGCAATGGGCTGGCGGGCGGCGGTGGTCTTGGCAATCACGCTGGCTGCCATGCTGTGGGTGGCGCGCAGCTTGTCACAGCGCCTGATGCCTACCGCGCTCGCCCGCCAGAGCGAGGCGCTGACAGCGCTCAAAGCCGATTATGCCGATATTGCCGTGCCGGTTGCCGACATCGCAGTCTATGGCTTGGCGCCGCGCCTGTCTGAAGCGCTGACACCGGCCCACACGGCCTATGCCGAGGCCAGAAACGACATAATCCGCATTCAGGCGTTGGTCATGGCCTCGCAAGCCTTGTTTGCGGCGGCGGGACTGGCCGCGATGCTGCTGACGTCGCGGGCGGATGCGCCGGAACTGGCGCTACGGCTGCTGGGCGCAATGGCGGCGCTGGAAATCTGGGCCGCGCTGGCGGGCCATGCCTTGCGCGCGCCGGATGAGGCCTGGGCAGAGGCGCGGCTCGCCGCCCTGCCCGACGCGACCGCCCCGGTC
>DDES01000071.1 GCA_002336765.1 Novosphingobium sp. UBA1948
ACCTGCGCGGTGGGCGAGGCGTTCCAGCCCAGCTTCTTCTCGGGCGCGCCAAAACTGACGCCCTTCATGCCCTTTTCCACCACCACGCAGGAAATGCCGCGCGCGCCAGCCTCGCCCGTGCGCACCATGATCAGGTACACATCGTTCACCCCGCCGCCCGAAATGAACTGCTTGGTGCCGTTGAGCACATAGTCATCGCCATCCCGCCGCGCCGTGGTCGACAGCGCCGCCGCGTCCGATCCGCTGCCCGGCTCGGTCAGGCAATAGGAGGCCAGTTGCTCCATCCCCACCAGCGAAGGCAGATAGCGGCTCTTCAGATCCGCGCTGCCAAAGCGGTCGATCATCCATGCCGCCATATTGTGGATCGAGACGAACGACGCCGTCGCCGCGCAGCCATAGGCCATCGCCTCCATCACCAGAGCAGCCTCCAGCCGCCCCAGACCAATCCCGCCGCTCTCCTCGCTCACATAAATCGCGCCAAAGCCCATTTCGCCCGCCGCCTGCATCACCTCGCGCGGGAAATGATGCTCTTCGTCCCAGCGCGCGGCATGCGGCACAATCGCATCCGCCGTAAAACGACGGGCAGCCTCTCCAATCGCAAGCTGGTCCTCGCTCAGCGCAAAGGGGTGAGTCATGGCAAGCATCCATCCAGATAGAGTCGACAGGTCGGATTTAGTCGATCGGTTAAACTCTTCGATACACGCCGCCCCGCCGGTTCGTAAAGAGGGATTTCCTGCAATGAGAATCGCGCGCGTCTTCGCTGTTGCAGCAACGCCCTCGCTCTGGCACGGAAAGCCCAAAGACCGACAGGTGGGGAATCCATGACCGAGCAGCATCCAACCATCGATCCGGCGCAATTCCGCCGCGTTCTGGGCCATTATCCCACCGGCGTTGCCGCCATCACCTCGCAGGGGGCCGATGGCGCGCCGCTGGTGCTGGTGGTGGGCACCTTCACCTCGGTCAGCCTCGATCCGCCGCTGGTGGGTTTTCTGCCCACACGCGAATCCTATAGCTGGGCCGCGATCCGCGAGACGGGGCATTTCGCGGTCAATGTGCTGGGTGCCGATCAGGCCGCCCTGTGCGGGCAACTGGCGGGGCGCGGCGACAAGTTTGCCGGCGTGGACTATACGCTGTCGCAGCGCGGATTGCCGCTGCTGGCGGGCGCACTGGTCACCATCGAATGCACGCTGGCATGGACCCACGAGGCGGGCGACCACGATTTCGCGCTGGGCCGCGTGCAGGCGATGGCGGTGCAGCGCGAGGGCGATCCGCTGCTGTTCCTGCGCGGGGCCTATGGCGGTTTTGCACCGCTTTGACGCCAATCGCTCTTGCGCAGGCAGGCCACAGGCGCGATCCCTGATCGCCATGATACGGGAACTGATCAGTTTCGAGGTGGGCGGCCAATTGTTCGGCCTCGACATCAACGCCATCCGCGAGATCCGCGCATGGTCGCCGGTGACGCGCGTGCCGGGTGTGCCGTCCTACATCGCGGGCATGGCCAATCTGCGCGGACAGATCCTGCCGGTGATCGATCTGGCCGCGCGCCTCGGCTGGGGCAGCACGCAGGTGAGCGAGCGCCATGCCATCATCGTGGTGCAGATCGGAGCGCAGATGGTCGGGTTGATCGTCGAATCGGTGTCCGATCTGGTGCAGGTGCCTGCCGACAGCCTGCAACAGGCGCCGACCATGGCCGAGAGCGAGGAAAGCGCCTTTATCGAAGGCCTCGCCCCGATCGGTGAGCGTATGGTGCTGGTGCTGCGGCTCGAGGCGCTGGCGGGGCCGGAACTGGCGCGCGGCGCCTGACATCGGGCGGCGCTTGCGAAGAGACTTGCGCCCTGTCAAGGTTTGTCCGCGCGGGGCGAGTCATGGTCGCCGCGCCTGATCTGCCAGAAGGGAACCGACATGCCTGCCCGTTCGCTTGATCGCCCGCGCCGCAGCGCTTTGTTCATGCCCGCCTCCAACCCCAAGGCGGTGGCCAAATCGCGCGAGCTTCCCGCCGATGTCATCATCTTCGATCTGGAGGATGCCGTGGCGCCCGACCAGAAAGAGGACGCACGCGATGCTGCGGTGGCGGCGCTCTATCGCGGCGGCTTCGGCCATCGCGAGGTGGTGGTGCGGGTCAATGCGCTCGACAGCGCTTGGGGCAAGGCCGACATCGAGGCCGTGGCCCGCTCGGGCGCCGATGCCGTGCTGGTGCCCAAGGTGTCCACGCCCGAGGATGTGCTGCGCTATCACGAGGCTTTGACCAACGCGCCCACCGAATTGCAGCTCTGGGCCATGATCGAGACCTGCAGCGCGGTGCTGCGTCTCGACGCGATGGCGGCGCTGGCGAAATCGACGCGGCTGGCGCTGTGGGTGATCGGCCCCAATGATCTGGCCAAGGACATGCGCGCGCGCCCCACGCCCGACCGCCGCGCGATTGCCCCCTTCCTCAGCTTTGCCGTGGCGGCGGCGCGCGCGCATGGCCTGTCAATTCTGGATGGTGTGTGCAATGATTTCAACGATCTGGAGGCTTTCGCCGCCGAGGCCGAACAGGGGCTGATCCTGGGTATGGACGGCAAGACGCTGATCCATCCCAACCAGATCGCGCCCTGCAACACGGTGTTCAGCCCCTCGGCCGAGGAAGTGGAATGGGCAGACAAGATCGTCGCCGCTTTCGCCTCGCCCGAGGCGCGGGGCAAAGGCGCGATCAAGCTGGAAGGCCGGATGGTCGAACTGCTGCATCTGGAGCAAGCCGAACGCACGCTGGCCATCGCCAAAAAGATCAGACAGCGCTAGGCGCCGCCATCACGGGAGAGGCGTTGCATCGGCCTGCGGCATAACACCCATCGCGCTGAAATCGCGGCGGTTGTCGGTATGCTCGTGCGGCGCCTCGCGCAGTTCGTCGGTGAAGGCAAAGCAGCGCAAGGCCAATCGCCGCGTCGAATTCTCGGTAATCTCGTCCAGCCCGCGCGCGGTCGCCATGATGCTCCCCCATTGCAGGATGCGCGCGGTCTCTGCCTCAAGCCCGCCGAGCGTGGCGATCCAGTGGCGCAATTCGCGCAGCGACAGGCCGGTGGCCGGCTCGACCATCACCCCGCCGCGCAAGCGCCATTGCCACAGGGGCGCACCATCGCGGCGCAATTCGGCCAGCACCTCGCCATCAACGGCATCGCATACCAGCAAATCATAGACCAGCGGCGCGCCATCACGCGCATGCGCCGCCGCCAAGGCAGCCAGATCATAGAGATGCGTGCAATTCGACGGCTTTTCGGCCGACACATGCGCCGCATCAAGCGGCAGGCCGACAAAGGTCTGCCGCGCCTGGGCCTGCGCCTGCGGGCACAGGGTGAAAGGCGCGCGACGGGTCTGGCTGGCCAGCGCGGTGATGGTCTGGCCATCATGGGTGATGGTCACCACCATATCGTGAAAGTCATCGATCACCGCAGCGGTACACCGCCCCGCCTCCGGCACGATGCGGAATTGGCGACGAAAGCCGGACAGGTCGGGCAAATCTTTAAAGTGCAAGCTATTCACGCGCCCGCTGATAGCCAGCTTCACCGCGCGATGCCAGCGCCAACATTATCGCGCGAAATCAGGGCTTGGACGCCGCCTCACCCGCCTGCGCGACCACCTGCGTAGCCGGTTTGGCCTTGGGCGCTTCCACCTTGATCGCCTTCACGTAAAGCTGCCATGCCGACAGCGCCAGCACCGTGCCCAGCAACGGGCGCAGCACATTGTCGGAGGCGCGGCTTGAAATCAGGCTACCCACGATCACCCCGGGCACCGATCCGATCAACAGATTGAGCAGCAGCCCGCCATCGACATCGCCGATGATCCAGTGCCCCATGCCCGCCACCAGCGTCAGCGGCACGGCATGGGCAATATCGGTGCCGACGATGCGCGCCACCGGCTGGGTGGGATAGAGCATCAGCAAGGCAGTCACCCCGATCGCGCCCGCGCCCACCGAGGTCAGCGACACGGCCAGCCCGATCACCGCACCCAAGGCCACCGTGCGCATGGCGCGGGTTCTGGCATGGCGCGATTCCTGCTCGCGGTGGCGCTTGGACACGGCGAAGTTGATCAGCCTCTTCTGGAAAAACACCGTGGCCGACGTCAGCACCAGCATACAGGCGAGGCCGACCATCATCCCGCCCTGCACCGCTTTGGACAAAGGCCCGACGCGGCTCAACACCAGCAACGTCATCAGCGCGGCAGGGATCGAGCCGAGCGCGAGGCGTTGCATGATCCGCCAGTCCACCGTCTCGCGCCAGCCATGCACGCCCGAACCCACCGTCTTGGTGGCCGAGGCATAGAGCAGGTCGGTGCCCACCGCCGTGGTGGGATTGACGCCGAACATCAGCACCAGCAGCGGTGTCATCAGCGATCCGCCGCCCACACCCGTCAGCCCGACCAGCAGACCAACCAACAGTCCGGCGATGGCATGCAGACTGTCGATGTGATGGACCCATGCCATAAATCTTCTCCCCGACGCGCAGCCGCGCCCGCGCCTATGGTGCCTGCGCCTTTCCCGACTGTCTGCCGGAATGCGGCGGAACCGGCTCCGCGTTGCGACAGTCCGCCTAGACAAGACCATCTCTAGCCACAACGTAGACTATGTGGCCGGTGTAATAGTTTTTCTCCACCCCCGCCAGTTCCACCTGTGCAACGGCGTTCATCCCCCGATCAGGCGCCGCGTCGCATGGGCGAAGCATTCCCTCCCCGCGGCCATGATGCTAGGGGACAGACCATTGCCCCTCCGCTGGACGCTGCCTGTGCCAAGACCTGTCTTTTTCGATCCCTCGGGCCGCCGCAGTCGCTGGACGCGCCGCGCCATTTTCTTCGGGCTGATTGCCTTTGTCGCGCTGGCCATCGCCTTCGCCTCGACGGTGGTGCATATCCCCGCACCCTCGCCGCTGCCGCTGGGTCTGGAGCGGCGCTCGCCGCTGCCGATGCGCGCGCAGGTGGCCAGTTTCAAACATTCGCTCACCTCGCTGTTCCGCGACGCCCCCAAGCAACGCGCCAACCAGTCGCACAAGCCCATCACCATCGCCTTCTATCCCAACTGGTCGGATGCCTCGGCGCCCTCGCTGGTGCGCAATATCGACCAGATCGACTGGGTGGCACCCACCACACTCAACATCGATGCCAAGGGCAAGCTGGTGGTGAGCGAGGACCGCGCGCTGCGCCGTGTGCTGCTGAGCGCGCTCCACCGCCCGCTGGTGGTGCCCGTGTTGCAGAATGTGGACGATACCGGCTTCTCCCGCGCCGCTGCCGAAGCCTTTTTCGCCAGCAAGGCCAAGCGACAGGCGCTCATCAAACAGGTGATCGACTATCTCGACAAGAGCGGGGACGCGGGCATCATCTTCGATTTCGAGGATATTCCCGCCGGCGACATGCCCGCCTATCGCGCCATGATCGGCGAGGTCAATGCCGCGCTCGACAAGAAGGGCCGCGTGGTGGCGGTCACCCTGCCGATGGAGGGCGATGGCTGGGCTGTGCGCGATTTCGCCGCAGTGGCCGACAAGCTGATCCTGATGGCCTATGACGAGCATTGGGCCAGCGGCGCCCCCGGCCCGATTGCCTCCAACGGCTGGTTTGCCAACAAGGTCGCCGCCGCCGCGCGTGGCCTGCCCGCCGACAAGGTGATCGTCGCGCTGGGCTCCTATGCCTATGATTGGCACCCCGCCAGCGCCAATGCCGACGGATCGCAGGGCGCGGAAAGCCTGACCATCGAGGAAGCGTGGCTCTCGGCCTCCGATTCCAGCGCCAAACCCGCCTATGACAAGGCGAGCGGCAACACCGGCTTTTCCTTCATGGAAAATGGTGTGCGCCATGACGTGTGGATGCTTGATGCGGCGGCCAGCTGGAACCAGATGCGCATCCTCTCGCAACTGGGGCTGGGCAATATCGCACTGTGGCGGCTGGGCACCGAGGATCCGGGCTTCTGGACCGCGCTGCAAAGCTGGCGCGGCGCGGGAAAGACCACGCCTGATCTGACCAACATCGACCAGCGCGCCAATGCCGATGTGGAAGGCAGCGGCGAGATCCTGCGCATCACCTCCACCCCCACCGAGGGCAAGCGGGCCGTAGCCTTCGACCCCAAAACGCGGCTGGCCACCCGTGTCGATTACCAGCAGCTTCCCACGCCCTACAAGGTGGAGCGAACCGGCTATTCGGCCAAAAAGGTGGCGCTGACCTTCGACGATGGCCCCGATCCGGTCTGGACACCGCAAATCCTCTCGATCCTCGAGCAATACCATGTGCCCGCCACGTTTTTCATCGTGGGCGAGAATGGCGTGGCCAACCGCGATTTGTTGCAAAAGATGGTGGCGGCGGGGATGACGCTGGGCAACCATTCCTACACCCATCCCAACATGGCCAACAGTTTCAAGACCGCCATCGGGCTGGAACTCAACGCCACGCAGCGGCTGGTGGAGGCTTATACCGGCCGCTCGATGCGCCTGTTCCGCGCGCCCTATTTCGGCGACGCCGAGCCCACCACGGCCGATGAACTGGTACCCGCCCAGATTGCGCAAGACCATGGCTATACGGTGGTCGGCCTGCATGTCGATCCCGACGACTGGATGCAGCCCGGCGTGGAGCATATCGTCAACGAGACGCTGAAACAGGTGAAGGAAGGCCGCCCCGACTATTCGGGCAATATCATCCTGCTGCACGATGGAGGCGGCAACCGCGAGCAGACCGTGGCCGCGCTGCCCGGCCTGATCGTGGGCCTGCGGCAACAGGGCTATCAATTTGTGTCGGTGGCCGAACTGGCAGGGCTGACGCAGGATCAGGTGATGCCGCCGCTCAAGGGCTATGATCTGGCCGCGGTGCGCGCCGATGTCTTCGCCTTCAGCGCGATTGCGGTGCTGGGCGAATCGATCAACTGGGTGTTCTTCTTCGCCATCGCGCTGGGCGTGTTCCGCTCGCTCTCGCTCACAGGCCTCGCCATGCTGCGCCCCAAGACGGCGGCCCCGATGCCCGACGCCACCTTCCGCCCCAAGGTGACGGTTATCATCCCCTGTTTCAACGAGGAGAAGGTGATCGAAAGCTCGGTGAAGCGCATTCTGGAATCGACCTATCCCTATCTCGACGTGATCGTGGCCGACGATGGATCGAAAGACGCCACCAGCGCGATTGTCGCCGCCCGCTATGGCGACAATCCCCGCGTGCGGCTGATGACCATGGAAAACGGCGGCAAGGCCAAGGCGCTCAACCGCGCGCTGGGCGAGGCCCATGGCGAGATCATCGTCGCGCTTGACGCCGATACGCAGTTCGAGAAGGAAACCATCACCCGCCTTGTGCGCTGGTTCATCGATCCCAAAATCGGCGCGGTGGCGGGCAATGCCAAGGTGGGCAACCGCGTCAACATCGTCACCCGCTGGCAATCGGTGGAATATACCACGGCCCAGAATATCGAGCGCAAGGCGCTAACCCGCTTCAACGCGATCATGGTGGTGCCCGGCGCGGTGGGCGCATGGCGTCGCAGCGCGCTGGAAAGCGTGGGCGGCTATCCGGAAGATACGCTGGCCGAGGATCAGGATCTGACCATCGCCATCCAGCGCAAGAAATGGCGTATCGCCTATGACGAGGATGCGGTGGCATGGACCGAAGCGCCCGAGACGTTCGGCGCACTCGCCAAGCAGCGCTTCCGCTGGTCCTATGGCACGCTGCAATGCCTGTGGAAGCATCGCAAGATCGTGCGGCGCGGCAAGCCGGGGGGGCTGGCTTTCATCGGCGTGCCGCAGGCGTGGCTGTTCCAGATCCTGTTCGCCTGCGTCTCGCCCGCGATCGATCTGGCGCTGGTGATCTCGATTGTCGGCACGATCACCCGCGTGATCCAGCATGGCTGGGCCCAGACGCAGACCGACGTCTTCCGCATGGGCCTGTTCTGGGTGGTGTTTTCGGGGATCGACGCGCTGTGTGGCTGGATCGCCTATCGCATGGATGTGCGCGACAAGAAGTTCCCGCTTTTCCTGCTGCTGGCCCAGCGCTTTGTCTATCGCCAGTTGATGTATTCGGTGGTGATCCGCGCGGTGTCAGCCGCCGTGCATGGCGTGGGCCAAGGCTGGGGCAAACTGGAACGCACCGGCCGCGTGAACGCTCCCGAAGCGCAATAAAAAGGGGCGGTTTGCGCCGCCCCCTTTTTTCCCCGTTCAGGGTTTGGCCCCGTTCCGGATTTTGCAAGGTCGCCTTACAGTGCGCCTTCGATCCACGCCTTGAGCGCGCCCTTGGGCGCTGCGCCCAGCTTTTGCGCAACCGGCTTGCCATCCTTGAACAGGATCAGCAGCGGGATCGACTGCACGCCGAACTGGGTGGCGGTGCTGGTGTTTTCCATGATGTCCACCTTGGCGATGGTCACTTGCTCGCCCAGTTCCTCGCTGATTTCCTCGAGCGCGGGGGCGATCATCTTGCACGGGCCGCACCAGTCAGCCCAGAAATCCACCACAACCGGCTTGTCGCTGCCCAGCACATCGGTCGAGAAGCTGGCGTCGGTAACCTTGAGAGTAGCCATCAGAAAATCTCCAAATCAGTTGATGCCAAGATAGAGCTTCGGCGCCGCGGTGCAACCGTCCTAAAAGCCCAATGTTTGCTGCGCCGGGGACAAGGCCAGCTTGTGCGGCGCCAAAAGCGCGTCGGGCAGCGCGATCAGGCGCGGCGCGTGGGTATAGAGCAGCGCCGCCTCCACCCGCCGCGCAGGGTATGTCGCCTCCAGCGCCAATGCATAGGCCGCCATCTGGCGCAGGATCGCCACCGGCACCTTGTCGGCGGTGTCGGGCGGGCGTTTGGCGGTCTTGAAGTCGATCAGGCGGATCACATCCGGCCCCACCAGCAAGCGATCGATCGTGCCCGCCACCACCTGATCCCCCACCGTGGCGGCAATCGGCACCTCGGCCAGAGCCGCGCTGCCGAACAGATCGGCCCATGCCGGATCGCCCAACACCTTCATCGCCGCCGCCGCGATCTCGCCACGCGCCGCCTCGTCCAGAT
>DDES01000014.1 GCA_002336765.1 Novosphingobium sp. UBA1948
TGTGGGGCTGGAAGCGCTGGTCGATGCCGATCCCGCGCTGGTGCTGGTGCATGATGCCGCCCGCCCGATCCTGCCCCGCGCTGTGATCGACCGGCTGGTGGCGGCGCTGGCGGAGCACCCCGCCGCGATCCCAGTGCTACCGGTGGTGGACAGCCTGTGCCATGCCGAGGCAGATCTGATGGGGGCGCCGGCCCGCCGCGAGGCTCTGCGCCGTGTCCAGACGCCGCAGGCCTTCCATTTCCCGAAAGTGCTTGCCGCCCATCGCGATTGGGCCGAGGATGCCTCACGCCCCACCAACGCAGGGGATGACGCGCAGGTGGCACAGGCCTACGGGCTGGCCATCGCCCTCGTCGATGGAGACGAAACCTTGCACAAGCTGACCTATGCCAGTGACTTTGGCGCTGCCCTGCCGCCCGTGCGGGTGGGGACAGGCTATGACGTCCATCGGCTGGAAGATGGCGAGGAATTGTGGCTCTGCGGGGTCAAGATCGACCACCATCAGGGGCTGTCGGGCCATTCTGACGCCGATGTTGCAATCCATGCGCTGGTGGACGCCATTCTGGGCGCCGGAGCACTGGGCGATATTGGCCAGCATTTTCCGCCTTCCGACATGCGCTGGAAGGGCGCCTCGTCGGATCGTTTTCTGGCCCATGCCGTCACACTGGCGGCGGAAGCGGGTTATGCCATCGGCCATGTCGATGTGACCATCATCTGCGAAGCACCCAAGATCGGCCCCCACCGCGACGCCATGCGCGCGCGGCTGGCGCAGATCATGGGCATCTCCGTGGCACAGGTCAGCGTCAAGGCCACCACCACCNNATGTCGACGTCACCCTGATCTGCGAAAACCCCAAGATCAAGCCTCACCGCGAAGCCATGCGCCAACGCGTCGCCGCCATATTGGCGATTGACCTGGATCGTGTGAGCGTCAAGGCCACCACCACCGAAAAACTCGGCTTTACCGGTCGCGGCGAAGGCATTGCCGCGCAGGCCGCGGCAACCCTGCTGCGGATCTGATCCTCTAACACGGTTTTTTCACACCATGACCGACAACCTGCCCCAAGACATCATCGACCTCGCCCGCATCGTGGTGGAGGAAAACAAGGCGCTGGGCCGCAAGATCGTGGTGGCCGAGAGCTGCACCGGCGGGTTGGTCACGGCAGCGTTGACCGAAATCGCGGGGTCTTCCGCGGTGCTCGAGGCTGGCTTTGTTACCTATGCCAACGAGGCCAAGCAGCGCATGCTGGGTGTTCCGGCGGATATTATCGACACGTTCGGCGCCGTTTCCTGCGCCTGCGCTTGGGCGATGGCGCAGGGCGCGCTCAAGAATTCCACCGCCGATGTGGCCGTGGCGATCAGCGGCGTGGCTGGCCCCGATGGCGGCACCGCGCTCAAGCCGGTGGGTCTGGTGGTGTTTGCCAAGGCCGAGCGTGGTGGCGAGGCCGAGGATGTGATTGCCGAGGAACGCAATTTTCCGCCCACCAGCCGTGCCGACATCCGCGCCGCTGCCGCCAAAGCGGCGCTCAGTCTGCTGCGCCCCGGCGTGAACGAGGTTCCCGAAGCCTAAGCGCGGTCCGTTGGTCTAAGCAGGGGCGCCGTACAACTGGGCTGCGCGCTCCTCGAAAGCGGCGACCATCTTGCGGAAGGCCTTGTCGAAATATTGCCCTGCGAGGCTTTCGAACAAGGGGTTGCGGAAAGTGAAGCTCACGCTGAACTCCAGCTCGCAACCCTCTGGCGTATCGCGGAAAAGCCAGCGGTTATCGAGATCGCGCATCGGCCCGTCGATGTAGTGCACCGTCAGGCTGTGGGGCGCATCGAAAGTCACACGGCTGGTGAATTTCTCGCGCAACATTTTGAAGCCGACCAGCATATCGGCCACCATCTCGTGCCCGTCATTGCTTTTGACCCGCGTCGCCACAACCCACGGCAAAAACTCGCCATAGCGACCGACATCGGCCACCAGATCGAACATCTGGCGGGCGGAGTAAGGCATACGGCGGACTTCGTGGATGCTGGGCATTAGAGAACCTTGGGCATCAGCGCGCTTTGGCCGCTGCCTTGGCCAGTTGCGCCTCGCGATTGGCGCGCATTTCGGCAAAGTCCTTGCCCGCATGATAGGACGAGCGCGTCAGCGGACTGGCCGCCACTTGCAGGAAGCCCTTGGCCCGCGCGATGGCGCCATAGGCGTTGAACGCATCGGGCGATACGAATTCCTTGACCTCGGTATGCTTGGGCGTGGGGCGCAGGTATTGCCCCATGGTCAGAAAATCGATCTGCGCGCTGCGCATGTCGTCCATCACCTGATGCACTTCCAGCCGCTCCTCACCCAGCCCGAGCATCACGCCGCTCTTGGTGAACACCAGCGGATTATGGGCCTTCACCTCTTCCAGCAGGCGCAGCGAGGCATAGTAACGCGCGCCGGGGCGGATGGTGGGGTAGAGACGCGGCACGGTTTCCAGATTGTGGTTATACACATCCGGCCCCGCTGCCACGATGGCCTCCACCGCCGCGCGCATCTTGCCGCGGAAATCGGGCGTCAGGATCTCGATCGTGGTATCGGGCGTATTCCTGCGCAGTTCCTCGATCACCTTCACGAACTGGCCAGCACCGCCATCGGGCAGATCGTCGCGATCGACCGAGGTGATGACGATATGCTCCAGCCCCAGCTTGGCGGCAGCCTCGGCCACATGGGCGGGCTCGTTCACATCCACCTTGCGCGGCATGCCGGTCTTGACGTTGCAAAAAGCGCAGGCGCGCGTGCAAACATCGCCAAGGATCATCACCGTGGCATGCTTCTTGGTCCAGCATTCGCCGATGTTGGGGCAGGCCGCCTCCTCGCACACCGTGTTCAACCCCAGCCCGCGCATCAGGTCGCGCGTGTGGCCATAACCCTTGCTGGTGGGCGCTTTCACGCGGATCCAGTCGGGTTTACGCTGGACCGACGTGGCTTCGGGCGAGGATTCGGGCGGGTTGGAAAGATCGTTCATAGAGGCGCAAATAGGCGCATGATGCGCCAGTTTCCAGTGCCAAGTTGTCCTCGCTGTAAAGTCCGCGTCACAAAGCGCGCCGGAGTCGACCTCTTGTCAGGCCCGCCGTGCAAGGGCATGGAACGCGACATGGCACATGATGATTCATCCCCGCTCGCCTCTCCCCAACTCGACCATCTAATCGCAGGCTATCGCCGCTTCCGCGAAACCGGCTGGCATCCGCGCCGTGAGCGCTGGGCCACATTGCGCGAGAGCCAGAAGCCCGAGGTCATGATCATCGCCTGTTCCGACAGTCGCGTTGATCCGGCACAGATCTTCGATGTCGATCCGGGCGAGATCTTTGTGGTCCGCAATGTGGCCGCGCTGGTCCCCCCCTTTGAAACCGCGCCCGGCCATCATGGCGTTTCGGCGGCGCTGGAATTCGCGGTTCAGGTACTCAAAGTGCGCGAGATCATCGTGCTCGGACACGGCATGTGCGGCGGCTGCAAGGCCGCGCTGACGCAGGAATTGCAGGGCTCCGAACCGGGACAAGGCGGCTTCATCGCCGACTGGATCGCGCTGCTCGACGATGCGCGCCATGATGTGGCCGAAAAGATGGGCACCGAAGGTCGCCCTGCCGAGCGCGCCATGGAGCAGGCCGGCGTCAAGGTCAGCCTCGCCAATCTGCGCACCTTCCCCTGCATCAAGGAGAAGGAAGCGCGCGGTACGCTGCGGCTGCGGGGCGCTTTCTTCGCGATTTCCGATGGCTTGCTGCATCTGCTGGACGATGCCAGCGGAGACTTCGCCCCCGTCATCTGATCCACTTCACCAACGGAAATGGGCCAACAAAAAGGGCGCCGGCTTCACCCGACGCCCTTTTTCCATGCCTTGCGGCAAATGGCTTACTTGCCCGCCGCCTTCTGGTCGGCATAGGTCGCCCACAGTTCGGCCATGCCCTTGCGCACGCCCTCCACCTGCAGGAAGGCGGCCTTGGCACCGGCATAATCACCCGAATCGATCAGCGCGATGCCCAGACGGGTCAACACCACCGGCTTGTCGACGCCGGGCTTGTCCAGCGCCAGCTTGTAGAGTTCAGCGGCCTTGGCACCCTCCCCATAGGACAGGAAAGCGTCACCGGCGCCAGCCAGCGTGGCCGCCTTGGCGGTGGGCAGGCGGGCATCCTTGTCGAGACCGGGCAACGTGGCCTTGTCCATCGCGATACGCGCATTGGCCAGCTTCAGGTTCTCGGCATAGAACTGCTTGCTGGCGTCCACCTGACCAGCCGCCACACCGGCGTCGATCACAGCCTTCACCTCGCCGGGGTTACGGCGGGTATCGGCAGCCTGCACGAATTCGCCATAGTCACGCTCTTCGGTCCAGCTCTTGGTGCGGGCCATCAGGCGCAGCAGATCGAGCGTATCCTGCGAAGGCAGCTTGGCCAAATCGCGCTGCACGACAATCGCCATCGACCAGCTCTTGGTGGTGGGATAGGCCTTGACCAGCGCGATCGACAGCGGCTGGGCACCGGCATAGTCATTGGCGCCATATGCCGCGGCCAGCGCGCTGCGATACCAGCTTTCCGGCGCAACCTTGCCCTGTGCGGTCATCGCGTCGATCGCCTTCTTCAGATAGACGGTCGATTCCTTGTCCTGCTTCTGGGCCTGCAACACCTGCGCCATGATGATAAAGGCGTCCGGATCGTTGAAGCCCGATGCGATCGCCGTATCGATCTCCTTGCGGGCAGCATCGTAATCCTTCATTTCATAGGCGAAATTGCCGGCATAGAAATGCAGGCGCGGCAGCATGTCGGGAGCCGACTTGCCGCTTTCGATCATCAGCAGCACACCCTGGCGCTGCAAGGCGTTATCCTGCGCCAGACCGCCCACCTGAATGCCGTAATTGCCGGCGGCCATCTTGTCGTCGGGCGTGGTGGCGGCGGCGATGGCGGCTTCCACCTTGGTCTTGAGCGCGGCAACAGCGGCAGCGTCAGGCGCCTTCTTCACCTTGTCCAGCTCACCCTGGATCGGGGCGGCAACAGCGGTGAAGGGCTTGGAGTAGGTCGCGCCCGCCGCATGGGCCGGCACGGCCGACAGCGTGGCGCCCGCAAAGCCCAGCGCCAGCGCGAAAGCCAGCGAACGATAGGAAGAGAAACGACCCGAGGGGACCGAGCGGACAGCGATCATGCAACTCAACTCCTGTTCAACCCGCGTTTCGAGGATGCAATCATCCATGCCCGAAAACGCGGGTTCTTTTGCGTTGCCCTGTGTTTGGCTCGGAAAACCGCCCTTGGCAACCGCCGGAATGCGTAGCTGGTCGCGCCTGAACAGCGATTGAACCTGAATGACGCGCTCTTTTGTGGATAACGGCCTACAGCACCCCGCACCGACACCGGCTTGGCTGGCGTCGGGGCACGCATTGCCCTAGAGGCTTTCCTTCAAGGCATAGTGCCCCCTTCCAACAGAATAGAAATCAAGCGCGTGAGCGACGACACCACCCTGACCGACCCCGCCAACCCGATGGGCGAATTCACCCGAATCGACATCGTTGACGAGATGAAGACCAGCTACCTCGATTACGCGATGAGCGTGATCGTGGCGCGCGCGCTGCCCGATGTGCGCGACGGCTTGAAGCCCGTGCACCGCCGCATCCTGTGGACCTGCCACGAAAACGGCTTCACCTCGAACAAGGCCTATCGCAAGTCGGCCCGTATCGTGGGTGACGCGATGGGTAAGTATCACCCGCATGGCGACTCGGCGATCTATGACGCGCTGGCGCGCATGACACAGGACTGGTCTATGCGCCTGCCGCTGATCGACGGTCAGGGCAACTTCGGCAGCATGGACCCCGATCCGCCAGCCTCGATGCGCTACACCGAAGCGCGTCTGGCCAAGGTGTCCGACCATCTGTTGGCAGACATCGACAAGAACACCGTCGATTTCACCCCCAACTATGACGGCAGCGAGCATGAGCCGCAGGCCCTGCCCGCGCGCTTCCCCAATCTGCTGGTGAATGGCGCGGGCGGCATTGCCGTGGGCATGGCCACCAACATTCCGCCGCACAACCTTGGCGAGGTGATCGACGCCTGCTTTGCGGTGATGGACAATCCCGCTATCACCACCGACGAACTGATGCAGATCGTGCCCGGCCCCGATTTCCCGACGGCCCCGCTGATTCTGGGTCAGGGCGGCGCGCGCAACGCCTATAACACCGGCCGCGGCAGCATCATCATGCGCGCCCGCCACGAGATCGAGGAAACCCGCGGCGATCGCCGCTCGATCGTGCTGACCTCGATCCCCTATCAGGTGGGCAAATCGAACCTTGTCGAAAAGCTGGCCGAAGCTGCCAAGGACAAGCGCATCGAAGGCATTTCCGACATCCGCGACGAATCGAGCCGCCTCGGCGTGCGCGTGGTGGTGGATCTCAAGCGCGATGCCACACCCGAAGTGGTGTTGAACCAGATCTGGCGCAACACGCCCGCGCAATCCTCCTTCCCCGCCAATATGCTGGCCATTCGCGGCGGGCGCCCCGAAGTGCTGGCGCTCAAGGATTTCCTCACCAGCTTCATCGCCTTCCGTGAGGAAGTCATCACCCGCCGCACCAAGTTCGAACTCAACAAGGCGCGCGACCGTGCGCATATCTTGCTGGGTCTGGTGGTGGCTGTCACCAATCTGGACGAGGTTGTGCGCATCATCCGTGGCGCGCCCAACCCCGCCGCCGCTCGCGCTGCGCTGCTGGCACGCGAATGGCCGATGGGCGAGATCGCGTCCTACATCCGTCTGGTGGAAGCCATCGAGGAAGGCAGCGACGAACTGTCTGCCGCCACCTACCGCCTGAGCGAGGTTCAGGTGAAGGCGATCCTCGACCTGCGCCTGCACCGCCTCACCGCGCTGGGCCGCGACGAGATCGGCGACGAATTGGGCGGTCTGGCGACAGCCATTGCCGAATATCTCTCGATTCTGGGCGATCGCGTGAAACTCTATGGCGTGATGCGTCAGGAACTCGCCGAGGTCCGCGCCGCCTATGCCACGCCGCGCCTGTCGGAAATCACCGCCGCCGCCGATGGCATTGACGATGAGGATCTGATCGAGCGCGACGATATGGTCGTGACGGTCACGCTCGATGGCTACATCAAGCGCACCCCCTTGAGCACCTTCCGCGCGCAGGCGCGGGGCGGCAAGGGGCGCGCCGGCATGGCCACCAAGGAAGAGGATGCCGTGGCGACGATGTTCGTCACCACCACGCATAATCCGGTGCTGTTCTTCAGCACGGCGGGCAAGGTCTATCGCCTCAAGGTCTACAAGCTGCCCGAAGGTGGCCCCGCCACCCGTGGCCGCCCGATTGTCAATCTGCTGCCCGCGCTCGACAAGGGCGAGACGATCCAGACCGTGCTGCCGCTTCCCGAGAACGAGGAAGAATGGGGCGCGCTTTCGGTGGTGTTTGCCACGGCCAAGGGCAATGTGCGCCGCAACAGCATGGACGCTTTCGCCAACATCCCCAGCAACGGCAAATTCGCCATGCGCTTCGAGGACGAGAGCGAGGATCGCCTGATCGGCGTGGCCCTGCTGTCCGAAGAGGATGATGTGCTGCTCGCCACCAAGCAGGGCAAGGCCATCCGCTTCGCCGCCGATGAAGTGCGAGAGTTCACTAGCCGCACCTCGACCGGTGTGCGCGGCATGACACTGAAGAACGACGACGAGGTCATCTCGCTCTCGATCCTGCACCGCGTGGGCACCAGCAGCGAGGAACGCGAGGAATACCTCAAGTTTGCGCCGTGGAAGGGCGAAAAGGACGGCGAACCCACACTGTCGACCGAACGGATGGAAGAACTGGCGCTGCGCGAACAGTTCATTCTCACCGTTTGCGCCAATGGCTATGGCAAGCTGTCCTCGGCCTATGAATACCGTCGCACGGGCCGCGGTGGTCAGGGCATTACCAACATCGACAACATCGCCCGCAATGGCGAGGTGGTGGCCAGCTTCCCCGCCGTTCAGGCCGACCAGTTGATGCTGGTGACCGATCAGGCCAAGATGATCCGTCTGCCGCTGGCATCGCTGCGGGTGATCGGGCGCGGGTCGGCGGGCGTGCGCCTGTTCAACGTCGCGGATGACGAGCATGTCGTCTCGGCGGTGCGTCTGGATGACGAGGGCGAGGCAGCCGAAGCAGGCGAGGCCACACGTGGTGAGGCTTCAGGCGAATGAGCCTCGCCTACAAGGTGCTGACCGCGCCGCAGATGGCGCAATTGCTGGCTGACGGGGTGTTCAGGGGCGCGCCGGTGGATCTGGCCGATGGCTATATCCACCTCTCCGCCCTGCCCCAGCTTGCCGAGACGATCGACAAGCATTTCGCGGGCCAGTCGGACCTGTTTATCGCTTCGGTCGATCTGGCGGCACTGGGCGATGCGGTGAAATGGGAGGAATCGCGCGGTGCTGCGCTGTTCCCTCATATCTATGCCGATCTGCCGCTGTCGGCGGTGGTGGCGCATGGGCCTTTGGCGCGCGCGGGTGACGGTTCGATCATCCTTCCCTGACACGCCCTATGGCGCTAAGGCGCGGCCATGACTTACGATATCCACATCATCGGCGGCGGTTTGGCGGGCAGCGAGGCGGCATGGCAGTTGGCCAAGCGCGGCTTCACGGTGCGCCTGTCGGAAATGCGCGGAACCGGCGAACGCAGCCCCGCGCATCAGGGCGATGGCTTGGCCGAACTGGTGTGCTCCAACTCCCTGCGCAGCGATGATGACACCGCCAATGCCGTGGGCCTGCTGCACTACGAGATGCGCGGGCTGGACAGCCTCATCATGCGCGCCGCCGACATGGCCCGCGTTCCGGCAGGATCGGCGCTGGCCGTGGATCGCGATGTGTTTTCCGCCGAGATCGAGCGCGCGCTGACCTCGCTGCCCAACCTCACCCTGACCCGCGAGCGCATCGATCACTTGCCGCAAGCGGGCATGACCATCGTCGCCACCGGCCCGCTCACCGCCGCCGCGCTCGCGCAGAGTATTGGCGCGGCCACCGGCGCGGAAAGCCTCGCCTTTTTCGACGCCATTGCCCCCATCGTCTATCGCGACAGCATCAATATGGACATCGCATGGCGCGCCGCCCGCTGGGACAAGGGCGCCGAAGCCAGCATCGCGCTGGGCAGCGACGGCAAGGATTACATCAACTGCCCGATGACCAAGGTCGAATATCTCGCCTTCCGCGAGGAATTGTTGGCGGGCGAGAAGACCGTGTTCAAGGAATGGGAGGCCAACACCCCCTATTTCGACGGCTGCATGCCGATCGAAGTGATGGCCGAGCGTGGCGAGGATACGTTGCGCTTTGGCCCGATGAAGCCGGTGGGGCTGGATGATCCGCGCAGCGTTTCAGCACAGTTCCCGAATGGCCGCTGGCCCTATGCCGTGGTGCAATTGCGGCAAGACAACAAGCTGGGCACGATTTTCAACATGGTCGGTTTCCAGACCAAGCTGAAATATGCCGAGCAGACCCGCATTTTCCGCATGATCCCCGGGCTGGAGCAGGCCGAATTCGCACGGCTGGGCGGCTTGCACCGCAATACTTTCCTTAATTCGCCTACTTTGCTCGACCGGCAATTGCGCCTCCAATCGGCGCCGCATATCCGTTTTGCAGGGCAGATCACCGGCTGCGAAGGCTATGTCGAGAGCGCCAGCGTCGGCCTGTTGGCGGGCGTGATGGCGGCACATGAACTGGCAGGCCGCGCATGGGTTGATCCGCCGCGCAGCACCGCGCTGGGCGCGCTGCTCGCTCATATCACCGGCGATGCCGAGGCCGAGACCTATCAGCCGATGAATGTCAATTTCGGCCTGTTCCCGCCGATTATCACCGAGAAGAAGATCAAGAAGCCGCAGCGCAAGCTCGTCTATACCGAGCGGGCCAAGGCCGATTTCCAGCCTTGGGCGGCAGTGGTCGGCGCTTAAGGGGCAAGAGCCTAGTCTTCATCCTCATCGGGCGCAGCCGCAGGCCGCTTGCCCTTGGCCGCAGGAGCCGCCTTGGCGCAGGCGCAGTCTGCCGCCTTTTGAGCGGCGCGCTCGGCCTTTTTGGCGTCCTGCACCGTGTAATAGGCGTTCAATTCCTCGCGACTGATAATGCCGTCGCCATTGCGGTCCACTTCCTTAAATCGGTTGGCGGTCTTCACCGCCCATTCCTCGAAACTGAGCAGATTGTCGCGGTTCACATCGAGTTTCTGGAAGGCTTTCACGCGCGTCGAGAGCATTTCATTGCGGTTGATGCTGCCATCGCGGTTGCGGTCATAGCGGTTGAAGCGCTTTTCCTCCTTGCTCATCAATTTCTTGACGACATTGGGCAAGGCCGCCCCCTTCCCGTGCGCGTCGGCCTCGGGCAACTGAATCTCACCCATGGATTGCGCGCCCATGTCCGGCGGCGGCGCGCCTTTTTCGAGGCTCGCGCGGCCCTGCCACCAGAAAAATCCCGCCCCCGCCAGCAGCAGCGCCGAAGCAGCCCCCAACACCACCCTGTTCATCGCAGCCCCCTCGACGGTTAAGCTACGTAAATACCCTAAATACCGAACAAGCCAAGCCGCATCAGCGTAAGCAGCGGGATTTTCTGCATTTTAGCCGGATCGCCCCGCCCGCGCGCAGCGATCCCGTGCAAAACCGCCAGCGGACGCTGCCCCCGCGGCAGGCGGCGCGCACGCCAGTCATGGTCGGCTATCAGGCGCTCCAGCACGGTGCGCTCGTCAGGATGGCCGAGATGCGCCGCGACATCGGCCAAGGCCCAGCCCCGCGCCATCGCCGCATCGCAACCCAGGGCGGCGATAGCTGTCACCCGCCCCTCAACCAGCGTCAGCAGCGCTTCCTGCGACAAGGGCGCCTCGCCCAGCAAAGCCTCCCAGCCATCGACCAGCCCCGTCAACACGCCATGCCCATCCTGCCAACAGACCAGCGCCGCCAGCAAGGGTTCGCCCTTCGGCCAAGCCTCGACCCGCTGCGCCAAGCGGTCGCGCCACCATGCCAGCTTCATCTGCGCCAGCATTGGTTCGCGCGCGCTGCGGACGATACCGCCCAGTCGTGTATCCAGCGCCAGCAGGGTGAGCCAGCGATCGCGGCTTTGTGCCGGTGCATAGGCCACCGCGAGGCGCCAATGGGGGGGGAGCGTGTCGAGCATGGTTCCGCTTAGGCATGCTGGAGACAAAAGAAAAGGCGCCCCGATCATCCGACCGGAGCGCCCTTTCCCAAAAAGCCGCGAGGCTTAGCCGCGATAGCAGACCTTGCGCGCCGCCGCGACGATACGCGGGGCGTCGATCACGGTCGCCTTTTCGAGGTTGAGCGCATAGGGCTGCGGCACATCCTCGTTGCAGACGCGCAGCACGGGGGCATCGAGATTGTCGAAGCCTTCCTCCATGCAGATCGTGGCGATCTCCGAAGCGATCGAGCAGGTCGGCCAGCCTTCTTCCGCCACGATCACGCGGTTGGTCTTGGCCAGCGATGCCAGCACCGTTTCCTTGTCGAGCGGGCGCAGCGTGCGCAGGTCGATCACCTCGGCGTCGATGCCGGTATCCTCGGCCGCCGCCAGCGCGACATGGACCATGGTGCCATAGGCGAGGATGGTGACGGCGGAGCCCTCGCGCCGCGTCACCGCCTTGCCGAGCGGGACGGTGTAATGGCCTTCCGGCACCTCGGCGAGCTCATGCTTCGACCAGGCCGTGACCGGGCGCTCGTGATGGCCGTCGAAGGGACCGTTATAGAGCCGCTTCGGTTCCAGGAAGATCACCGGGTCGGGGTCCTCGATCGC
>DDES01000067.1 GCA_002336765.1 Novosphingobium sp. UBA1948
AAGGTCTTGTGCAGGTTGATATGCATCGCGTCCACGCCCAGATCGCCCGGGCGCACCTTGCCAACGATGGCGTTGAAATTGGCGCCATCGCAATAGACATAGCCGCCAATGGCATGCACCGCGTCCGAAATGCGCTTCATATCGCGCTCGAACAGGCCGCAGGTGTTGGGGTTGGTGATCATCACGCCGGCAACGTCAGGCGCCAGACGCGCGGTCAACGCATCAAAGTCCACGCGGCCATCGGCGGTGGCGGGGATCGTCTCGACGCGGAAACCGGCAAAGGCGGCGGTGGCGGGATTGGTGCCATGCGCGCTTTCGGGGACGAGCACCACGGGGCGATCCTCGCCCTTGGCCTCGATCGCGGCGCGGATGCACAGCAGACCGCAGAGTTCACCATGCGCCCCCGCCTTGGGCGACAGCGCCACCGCGCTCATGCCCGTCAGCGTCACCAGCCAATGGGCGAGCTCGGCAATAGCCTCCAGCGCGCCTTCCACCGTCTGCTTGGGTTGCAGCGGGTGGATGTCGGCGAAACCGGGAAGCCGCGCCACCTTCTCGTTGAGGCGGGGATTGTGCTTCATGGTGCAGGATCCGAGCGGAAACGGCCCGAGATCAATGGCATAGTTCTGGCGCGACAGGCGCGTGTAATGGCGCACAACTTCCGGCTCGGACAGGCCCGGCAGCGCCGGTGCCGCCTTGCGCAGGAATTTGGCGAGGCCCGCCACAGGTGCGGTCTTGGGCGCTTCCATATCGACGCCGCAAGTGCCGTCCTGACCCAGTTCGAAGATCAGCTTTTCTTCCAGAGCCAAGCCGTGATCGCCGCTGGCCGTGGCGGGCAGCGTGGCGTCCGAAGCGCCCATTTCCGGCTTCCAGCCGCTGGCGTTGGGAGCGTTCATCACAGCACCTCCTTCAGCGCGGCGACCAGCGCCGCAATATCCTCGTCCGTGGTGCATTCGGTGGCCGTCACCAGCATACCGGCATGCAGATTGCTGGCCTCGGGATAGAGGCGACCCAGCGCGACACCGCCCAGCACGCCCTTGTCCGCCAGCGCGCGAATGGCAGCGCGCGCGTCGGAGGGGAGCAGCACGGTGAACTCGTTGACATAGGCCGAATTGAGCACGGTCACACCGGCAAGTCCCGACAGCGCGGTGGCGGTGGCCTGCGCGCGATCGTGGTTGATCGCGGCCAGTTGAGCGAGGCCCTGCCCGCCCAGCAAGCTCATGTGAATACTGAAGGCCAGCGCGCAAAGCCCTGCATTGGTGCAGATATTGCTGGTCGCCTTCTCGCGGCGGATATGCTGTTCGCGGGTGGAGAGTGTCAGCACAAAGCTGCGGCGCCCCTCGGCATCCACCGTCTCGCCGCACAGGCGGCCGGGCATCTGGCGCACGAATTTCTCGCGGCACCCAAACAGGCCCAGATAAGGCCCGCCAAAATTGAGGCCAACGCCCAGCGACTGCCCCTCGCCCACGACGATATCCGCGCCCAGCAGGCCCGGTGCCTCGATCAGACCCAACGCCACCGGCTCCGTCACCACGGCGATCAGCAGCGCGCCCTTGGCATGGGCGGCCTCGGCAATCGCGGCCAGATCGGGGATGCGGCCCAGAATATCGGGATATTGCACCAGCACGGCGCTGGTCGTCTCGTCGATCGCGGCAATCACCTCGGCATCGTCAGCCTCCGCCGACAGCACCGGCAGGCGCACATCCAGCACATCGCCGGTAAAGCGCGCCATCGTCTGCGCGGTGGAGACGTAATGCGGATGCAGGCCGCCGCTGATCACCGTGCGGTTGCGCTTGGTAACGCGGCCCGCCATCGCAACCGCCTCCCAACAGGCGGTCGAACCGTCATACATCGAGGCATTGGCAATGTCGGTACCCAGCAGGCGCGCCACCTGCGTCTGGAACTCGAACAGCACCTGTAGCGTGCCCTGCGCGATTTCGGGCTGATAGGGCGTATAGGCCGTCAGAAACTCGCCACGCTGGATCAGGTGATCGACACTGGCGGGGATATGGTGGCGATAGGCCCCCGCCCCGAGGAAAAAGGGCGCTGCCCCCGCCGACAGGTTCTTGGCGGCAAGCTTGGTCATATGGCGCTCGACCGCCATTTCGCTGGCATGGGCGGCAAGGCCTTCAACCGGCGCTTTCAACAACGCCTCGGCGGGCACATCGGCAAACAGGTCATCGACCTGCGCGGCGCCGATACGCGCCAGCATCTCCGCGCGGTTGGCGGCGGTCAGGGGCAGGTAACGCATCGGATTACAGCTCCGCGATATAGGCCTGATAGGCGGCCTCATCCATCAGATCGGCAAGGTCTGCCGCATCGGCGATGGTCTGACGCCACAGCCAGCCTTCGCTCTCGGGCGAAGTGTTGACCAGCTCCGGCTCGCCATCGAGCGCTTCGTTGACTTCCGTCACTTCGCCGCTGGCGGGGGCGTAAACGTCGCTGGCAGCCTTCACGCTGTCCACCACGCTGGCGGTGTCACCCTTGGCATAAGCCTTGCCCACTTCGGGCACTTCGACAAAGGTGATATCGCCCAGCGCGTTCTGCGCATAATCGGTGATGCCGACCGTGGCCGTGTCGCCTTCAACGGCGAGCCATTCATGGTCCTTGGTGAAATAGCGGGTCATCAGGCGGCTCCTGTTTATTTCGCGCGGTAATAGCGGTGGGGAACGAAGGGCATGGCGGCGACAGTGGCAGGCAGTTTCTTGCCGCGCACATCGAGGAAAAGCTGGGTGCCGACGGCGCCGAGCGCGGCAGGCACATCGCCCATCGCAATCGGGCAGCCAAGGCTGGGGGCAAAGCCGCCCGAGGTGACCACGCCGACCTTGGTTTCGCCATCGAAGATTTCGGCGCCTTCGCGCGCGGCCTGACGGCCTTCGAGCTTCAGCCCGACGCGCGCCGTGGGCGTACCCTCGGCCAGCGCCTTCAGAATGCGCCCGGCACCGGGGAAGCCGCCTTCGCTGCGGCGGCGCTTGTTGATACCGAAGGTGAGGCCGGCGCTGACCGGATCGATCTCTTCGTTCAAATCATGGCCATAGAGCGGCAGGCCAGCCTCCAGACGCAGGCTGTCACGCGCGCCAAGGCCAATCGGCTTGACCGAGGGGTGCGCGGCCAGAGCATCGGCAAAGGCAGCCGCATGTTCGGCGGGCAGCGAGATTTCATAGCCATCCTCGCCGGTGTAGCCCGAGCGCGAGACATGGACATCAACGCCGTTCCACAGATAGGGGCCGGACTGCATGAAGGTCAGCGCATTGGTGGCGACAATCTCCGGCTTGGCGGGGGTTAGGCCGAGGCTGGCCAGCGCGATGGCAGCTTCCGGCCCTTGCAGCGCGAGCAGCGCGGCGTCTTCCAGATGCGAAAGCGTGATTTCATCGGGCAGGAATTCCCGCAGATGGCCGATGTCGTCCCACTTGGTGGCGCCATTCACCACCAGATAGAGGCCCGAATTCCAGCGCGTTACCATCAGGTCGTCCAGAATACCGCCGGCTTCATTCAACAGCAGCGAATAGCGCTGGCGCCCGACCTTCAGCGTCGAAAGGTCGATCGGCAACAGCGCTTCCACCGCCGCGTCCAGCCCCTCGCCCGACAGGTAAAGCTGACCCATATGGCTGACATCGAAAAGACCCGCGTGTTCGCGCGTCCACAGGTGTTCGGCCATGATGCCTTCATACTGCACCGGCATCCAATAGCCCGCAAACTCAACCATGCGGCCGCCGCGCGCGCGGTGCCAGCCATCAAGAGGCAGAGTCAGGACTTCGGGCAGAGCCTCATCGTCATGGATCGGGTTGGCGGTATCAGTCATCGGGGCACGGCTTTCCAAGGCAGACGGGTTGCACCAGTTCAGGCGCCCCCTCTGTCACGGAAACCTGAGAGCTT
>DDES01000055.1 GCA_002336765.1 Novosphingobium sp. UBA1948
TGCTCGAAGCGATGAAGATGGAGCAAGCACTGGCCGCGCCGTTTGATGGTGTGGTGGCACAGGTGCTGGTGAGCACGGGCGACCAGATCGCCGCCGATGCGTTGCTGGTGCGGATCGATCCGGCGAAGGAGGAGCAAGGCTGATGGCGGGGCGCCCATTCGAGGCATGGCAGGTGGGCGACACAGTCACCCACCAACTNNGACAACCTGCTGTTCTCGACCATGACCCATAATCCGCAGCCGCTGCATCTGGATGCCGAGGCCGCGCGGGCCAGCGAGTTTGGCCAGATCCTCGTCAATTCCTGCTTCACCTTCGGCCTGTGCATCGGCCTGTCGGTGATGGACACCACGCTGGGCACGCTGGTCGCCAATCTGGGCTATGACAAGGTGGTGACCCCCGCACCGGTGTTTATCGGCGACACGCTGACCTGCCACAGCGAGGTGATCGGCAAGCGAGAGTCCAGGTCGCGCCCGCAGGCGGGGATCGTCACGTTCCGCCACTGGATGACCAACCAGCGCGGACAGGAAGTGCTGTCTTGTGAACGCACGGCGCTGCTGGCGAGGGAAGCATGAGGCTGCGCTCGCTGCTCTTCGTGCCCGCCGACCGGCCCGAGCGTTTTGCCAAGGCGGCGGCCAGCGGGGCCGATGCGGTGATCCTCGATCTGGAGGATTCGGTGGCACTGGCGGCCAAACCTGTCGCGCGGGCGGCGGTGGCGGATTATCTCGCCGGCCCGCGCCCTGTGCCGGTTCTGGTGCGCATCAATCCGCTGTCGGGCGGCATGGCCGGGGCCGACCTAGCCGCTGTGCTGCAGCATCGCCCCGATGGCATCATGCTGCCCAAAGCCGAGGGCGCGGCCAGCGTCGCGGCGCTGGTGGCGCTGATGGGCGAGGCCGCCGTGCCGGTTCTGCCGATTGCCAGCGAGACGCCTGCCGCGATCTTCCAACTCGGCAGCTATGGCAGCGTCGCCTACCATGTGATGGGCTTGACATGGGGGGCGGAGGATCTCTCCGCTGCCGTCGGCGCCACCACCGCGCGCGAGGCGGACGGAAGCTATACCCCGCCCTATGAGCTGGTGCGCAGCCTCACCCTGTTCGGCGCCCATGCGGCGGGGCTGGCCGCCATCGACACTGTGTTCCCCGCCCTGCGCGACGAGGCGGGGCTGGCCGCCTATGTCGCCCGCGCGCGGCGCGATGGCTTTACCGGCATGATGGCGCTGCACCCCGCGCAGGTGCCGGTCATCAACGCCGGTTTCACCCCCACCGAACCGGATATCGCCCGCGCCCGCGCCATCATCGCGGCATTCGCGGCAGCACCCGAAGCGGGCGTGCTGATGCTCGACGGACAGATGGTCGATGCCCCGCATCTGGCGCAGGCGCGGCGCATCGTGGCAGGGCTGGACTAGGCCCAACCCCTTCCCCAATTCTTTTGGGGATTATCCGCCGATAATAGTATTTATTGCGCAATAGGACTTCGGTTAAACCCCGCCTGAAGCAGGCCAGAAGCCCAAAAAGCCTGCACGAGGATGGAGAGGAACGTCATGCCGATGCAAAAGCCGGTTCCGGTTGCACCCGTCGCCGCGCCGGATTGCACCAGCCTGCTCGATTATATGCGCGCCTGTTGCCAGCGCTTCGGTCCGCGCACCGCCTTTGTGCAGCAGGACGAAGCGATCGACTATGCCACGCTTTGGGCGCATGGGCAGGCATTGGCCGGACATTTGCAGCAGCATGGTGTGGCGGCGGGCGATCGCGTGGCGGTGATGCTGCCCAATGTCATCGCCTTTCCACTGGCCGCAGTGGCGATCCAGATCGCGGGCGCGGTGCAGGTCAACGTCAATCCCTTCTATGTCGCGCGCGAATTGCACCATCAACTGGTGGATGCCGATGTTGCCACGCTGGTGGTGAGCGAAGTGTCGCTTGCCGCGTTGGCGGAGGCCGATGCGCCCTGCCTGCGCCATGTGATTGTCACCGACACCAGCGCCGCCGTAGCGCGCGCCATGTTGCCGCATCACCTGGCCATCACCAGTCTGGCCGAGGCGCTGGACGCGGGTCACTGCCCTCAGGAACTGGCACAGGAGCCACGGCGCGATGATCTGGCGGTGTTGCAATACACCGGCGGCACCACCGGCATTTCCAAGGGCGCGATGCTCAGCCACGGCAATCTCTTGTCCAACGTCGCGCAGTTCCGCGCGCTGGCCGAAGGGCATTTCGACACGGACAGCGCCGTGGTGCTGACCGCCATCCCGCTTTATCATATCTTCGCTTTCACCGCGAATATGCTCACTCTGCTGGCCTCGGGTGGCAAGAATGTGCTGATCCGCGATCCGCGCGATCTCGATCTGATGGCGCGCGAATGGCAGACGCATCGCGTCACCTTCATCACCGGCGTCAACACGCTGTACAAGGCGCTGGTCGGGCACGCAGGCTTTGCGCAGGTCGATTTCGCGCCCGAACTGATCGGCATGGGCGGCGGCTCGGCGATCCAGCCGGTGGCCTCCGAGCGTTGGAAGGCGCTGACCGGCAAGCATATCCGTCAAGGCTATGGCCTGTCGGAAACCTCGCCGATCCTGACCTGCAATCCCTTTGCCGAAGACAGCTTCCGCGGCAGCATCGGCATCGCCCTGCCCGATACCGACATCGTGATCCGCGATACCGAGGACAGGGATCTGCCCGATGGCGAGATCGGCGAGCTGTGCGCGCGCGGACCGCAGGTGATGGCCGGCTATTGGCGCCGCCCGGATGCCACCGCGCAAGTGATGACCCATGACGGCTATTTCCGCACCGGCGATCTGGCGCGGCGCGATGCCGATGGCCATTTCCACATTGTCGACCGCCAGAAGGACATGATCCTCGTTTCCGGCTTCAACGTCTATCCCAACGAGGTGGAGGCCGCCGTGGCCATGATGGAAGCGGTGGCCGAATGCGCCTGTGTCGGCATTCCCGACACGCGGAGCGGCGAGGCGGTGGTGCTTTATGTGGTGCGGCGCGATCCCGCCCTCGATGCGCTGGCGATAGAACAGCATTGCCGCACCAATCTGGCGCCTTACAAGGTGCCCCGTCGTATCGTGTTTATCGACGCTATTCCCAAGACAGCGGTGGGCAAATTGCTGCGCCGCGATCTGCGCGAGAGGGCCGAGGCCGAATTCGCCACGCCAGAGTGATCCGCCCCGCAACCGGAAAGGGCCCGATATGCTGAAGGTCGAGCAATTACGCTGCTTCCTGACCGCGATTGCCGAGGGCAGTTTCAGCGAGGCAGGGCGTGTGCTCAACCTGTCCGCCTCGGCGGTGGCTTACAATGTCGAGGCGCTGGAACATGCGCTCAACACCGGCCTGCTGCTGCGCCGTCCCTCCTCGGGTGTGACGCCCACGGCAGAGGGCCTGCGCCTGCAACGTCTGGCCGAACCGCTGCTGCGCGAGTTGCTAGAAATGGAGCAGGTGTTCTCCAGCAAAGGCCGCGTGCTCAAGGGCGAACTGGTGGTCGGCTGTCAGGAAGGACTGAGTTGGTCGCTGGTGCCGCGCGCCATCGAGCGGCTGACCGCGCGCCATCCCCAGTTGCGCATCATCCAGAAAACCGTGTTCATGGACGAGGGTAATGCGCCGGTGCTCAATGGCGCGGTGGATGTGCTGATCACCTTTGTGGTAGGCAGCCTGCCGGAACCCGCTATCGACATGCAGGTGCTGTGCGAGCCCAACTGCTATGCCATGATGCGGGCCAACCATCCGCTGGCGGGCAGTACCGAGGGGGCGCGGCTCGAAGATCTGGCGCGCTATCCGCAGATCTTCATCGTCGATGGTCCGGCCTATGAGCTGTTCACCGGCCTCTACCGCGACAAGGGCCTCACCCCCGAACAGGCGATGGTGAGCAATATCAGCACCGGCGCCCAATCGATCATCGGGCGGTGCGACCATATTTCGCTGCGCATCGTGCGGCCCGCGCATGCCCTTTCGCCGCTGGGCGACCCGTTGGCCTTCATCCCGATCCTTGAGGGCTCGCGCCGCCCCAGCGTGGTGGCCTCCTGTGCCCGCCGCAAGAACGGGCGCCGACCGCCCAAGGTGGAGGCCTTTGTCAGCGAATGCCGCAGCCTGTTCGACGACGGCACGATGCGGGCCCATATGTTCTATTGAAAACGTGTTGTGCAAAGGGCGCGGCTGGTTGGCCGCGCCCTTGCCGTTGATTAGTTTCCGATCCGCAGTTCCAGCCCGATCACCCGCCCGCGCGAGAGCGGAGCCAGCGTGCCGCCCAGCGGATTGCCGCCCAGCGTGGCAGGCAATTGCGTGTCGCCGCCGATCTGCACATTGTTGGTCAGATTCTGGCCAAAGAGCGTGATGCTACCCCGCCCATCCATCACCTTGACCGCGACACTGGCGTCGATCCGGTCCGCCGCATTGAGCATGCCGCGGTTGTTGTCGGTATAGGGCGAGGCATCGCGATGCGCATAGGACAGGCGCAGCGTCGTATCGCCCAACACCGGCAGATCGCGCTCCGCCGTCAGGCCGATATTGGCGGTCACCGGTGCGAGACGCGGAATGGCCAAGGCCTTGTCGGCGTCATTCAGCACACCATCGCCGTTGAGATCGAACACCACCCGCGTGTACTTGCCATCCACATAGCCCAGCGAGCCATCGAGCACCACGCCCTTGGCCAGCGGCAGGGCGAAGTCGGCTTCCAGGCCCATAATGCGGGCATCAGCCGTGTTCTTGATCACCTGCACCACGCCCGCCACGGGGTCGGACAGGTTGATCTCGCGCTGCATATCGCCCACCTTGGTATAGAAGGCCGCCACATTGAATTTGGCGCGGGCAAAAGGCTCGCTCTTGAAGCCCAGTTCGAAGGAATCGACCTTCTCGTCGCCAAACGGGCCGGGGCCGAAATTGACCGTATCGGCCGCCGTGTTGCGGAAGTTGAAGCCGCCGGCGCGATAGGCCCGCGCATAATTGCCATAGGCGCGCAGGCTGGTGGATACCGTATACTGGAAACCCAGACGCGGCGACCAGCTACCCTTCGAGATGTTGCCCGAGAAGTCATAGGGGCAGGTGCCGGCCAGCACATCGCAGGGCAGGTTCACATTGCGGGTGAGCGAGGCGATCTTGTCCTTCTTGCTCTCGTGCGACCAGCGCAGCCCCGCGCTCAGGGTCAGCGCGTCGCTCACGCGGACATCGCCATTGGCGAACAGGCCGATCGTCTCCTGATCCTGATAGCCGCCGCCATACTGGTGGCGCGCCCCGCCCAGCAGGCGGCGATGCTCGTTATAGGCCATTTTCTGGGTAAAGTAGAAAAAGCCCGTGGTCAGATCGACCAGATCGGCCAGCTTCACGTTATAGCGCAATTCGTTGGAATATTGCTTCTGGTTCACGTCGAAATTGGCATGGAACAGATCACGCGGGCTGGAATCGACATCGGTCAGCGCGGTCTGCTTGAAGCCGCGATAGGCCGCGATATTGGTGATTTTGCCGCTGCCCACACTGGCCTCGAGCTGGCCGGTGATCTGGTTCCAGTTGGCGTCGAAATAGCCCTTCTCGTCAATGGCGAAATCAAAGGTGTTGCGCGCGAAATTGCCCCATGCACCGGCAATGCCGCTGCCATTGGTGTGCGACTGGCTGGCGGGGCCGTCACCGTGGCTCTCGCCATGCTCGTATTTCACCAGCAGCGACATCCAGGAAGCCGGCGTGAATTTCAGCCCCGAGCGCACCAGCACCGTGCGCGATTGGCCGAAAGTTTCCTTGCCGGTGCCCACCGTGCGGTCGAACCAGCCATCGTCCTTGTTGTAATAGACGCCCAGCTTGGCCGAGAGCAGATCTTCCACCAGCGGCCCGCGCACCACGCCCGACACCGTGTAATTGCCGCCTGTGCCACGCAGGCCCGACGTGGCCGAGGCCTTGAAATCATAGCGCAACGTGTCGGAAGGATCGGTCGAATTGATCAGCACCGCGCCGCCCGTCACATTGCGGCCAAACAGCACGCCCTGCGGTCCGCGCAACACCTCGACCGACTTCAGGTCGAAGGCATCGAACACCACGCCCGAATTCATGCCCAGATACATGCCATCGACAAACACGCCGACCGCCGGATCGATCGAGGGGATCGAGGAATTGACGCCCAGCCCGCGGATCGTGAAATTCGCCACGCCCTTCGATGTGCCGATATCGTCCATCGCCACGCTGGGCGCCTTGAAGGCCACCTGCGAGACATCCTTGATCTGCATGGCCTTGATCTGCTCTTCGCCAAAGGCCGACATGGCCACCGGCGTCTTCTGCACATTGGTGCCAATGGCCTTCTTGGTGGCGGTCACGACAATATCGGCGAGAATCGCGTCGGCATCCGACTTCGGCTTGGCACTATCACCGGCGGGCGCGCTCTGCGCCTGCGCCGCGGTAGCGTTCAAAGCCAGCGCCAGACAGGCGCACGACAGCGATTGGAGAAATACCCCCTTCATGAAATCCTCTCTTTCCCAAATGGCGGATCTTTCCGCTGGGATCAGGGATAACAGGGAGCAATAGTTCTAAATAACGCGATCTATCCCGCGCATTGCCCAAGGTTCTTGATGGATGAGCCGCGCAATGCTGCTTATCGCTGCATCAGCATCCGGCTCACCCCCTGCCGCAATCCGGGCAGGCGCGCCGCCGCATGCAGGGCCACCTTGCGCGCCAGCCGCGCCGCCGGATGCTCGGCGGTATAGAGCCCGACGAGATGGTTGGTGCCCAGATAGATTGCCCGCGCCGCCACGCGATGCGCCGCCTCATAGCGTCGCAGCAGCATCGGCGCGGCAATATCGCCGCCCCGCTCCGCCGCCGCGCGCACCAGATCGGCCAGCTTCATCGCGCTCATCAGGCCAAGGTTGAAACCATGCGCGGTGACCGGATGCATCCCTACCGCCGCATCGCCGATCAGCGCGGCACAGGGCGCGGCAAAGTGGCGCGACCAGGTGGTGGCCAGCGGATAGGCATGCGGGGCCTCGACCACCTCCATCCGCCCCAGCTTGCCACCATAGCGCCGCGTCAATTCCGCCCCCAACGCGGGCCAGTCGAGCGCCATAATCGCGTCGATCTCGCCGCTGGCCAGCGTCAGCACCGCCGAACACATCCGCCCGTTCAGCGGCAGGATGGCATAGGTCTGCCCATGGTCGAACCATTCGGTGGCGATGCCGTGGTGGTCTTGCTCGTGGCGCACGCGGCACACCAGCATGCTCTTGCCCAGCCGGTTGATCTCGGCAGGGATGCCCAACTGGTCACGCACAGCGGAAAAACGCGAATCAGCGCCCACCAGCAGGCGCGCCGTGATCACCCGTCCGTCGGCCAGCTCGATCCTTGCGCCTGTCGGCGATGTACGGGTGGAGATGACACTGGCGCCGGTGATGAGGTCCAGCCCTTCCTGACCATCAACAGCGGCAAACAACGCGCGGCGGATGGCATGGTTGGGCACGAGATAGCCCAATTGCCCACTCTCGCCACCCGCAGGCTCGAAACCCAGCACAAAGGGCGATCCGCCATTCAGAACATGGGCCGCGCGCAAGGGGGCAATGTCCCCCTCGTCGATACGCTGCCACGCGCCCAGCTTGCGCAGGCTCTCCACCGAGCGATGGGTCAGCGCGATCTCGCGCCCGTCCACCGGCGCCTGTGCCAGATCATCGCGGGCGGAGCGCTCGATCAGCACCAGTCGAAGGCCTGCTCCGGTCAACGCCCGCGCAAGCGCCAGACCGGCAGGACCACCGCCGACAATCGCCATATCATAATCCGCCATGTCCCGCGCCTCGCTCTGCCTACAGGCGCGCGAAACTGGGCCGCGGCGTGGCGGCGGGATATGACGCCGGTCAAATGCCTGCGGGCAAAATGCAGCCTTCGCGCAAGGATAGATTTGTTTGCACTGGAAATGCTCCTTGGCCGTACCATATCATGGCCATGACCGACACGATCCTCACCCCCGCCACCCTTGGCGACATCGCCATCCCCAACCGTATCCTGATGGCGCCACTCACCCGCGCGCGCTCCAACCGCGACGGGCTCGTCACCCCACTGATGGTGGACTATTACACCCAGCGCGTAGGCGCGGGGCTTATCATCAGCGAGGCCACCGCCATCAGCCCCGAAGGCCATGGCTGGCCCAACGCGCCGGGCATCTGGAACGCGCAGCAGGCGCAAAGCTGGCGCGCCGTGACCGATGCGGTGCATGCCAAGGGCGGGCGTATCATCCTGCAATTGTGGCATATGGGCCGCGTCAGCCATTCGGCGCTGCACGGTATCCAGCCGGTGTCCGCCAGCGCCACCCGCGCCGAGGGACAGGCCCATACCTATGATGGCAAGGCGCCCTTCGAACAGGCCCGCGCACTCGAACTGTCGGAAATCCCCCGCCTGCTGGCCGATTACGAGAAGGCCGCCACACTCGCCAAGGAGGCCGGTTTCGACGGCGTCCAGCTCCATGCGGCCAATGGCTATCTGATTGACCAGTTCCTGCGCGACAGCACCAACCACCGCGAGGATGCCTATGGCGGCAGCATCGCGAACCGTACCCGCCTGCTGCGCGAGGTGACCGAAGTGTTGATCAAGGTGTGGGGCAAGACCCGCGTCTCGGTACGCCTGTCGCCCAATGACGGCACCAATGGCGTGGAGGACACCAACCCCGTTGCCCTGTTCGACCATGCCGCCGCCGTGCTCGACGAGCTGGGCATTGCCTTCCTCGAAATGCGCGATCCGCTGGTCGAGGGGCAGCGCGCGGGCCCGCGTCTGCGCAAGATTTTCAAGGGTCCGCTGGTCAGCAATGGCGACTACAGCGCCGAGACCGCCCGCGCCGCGCTGGCGGCTGGCGAGGCCGATGCCGTTGCATGGGGCCGCGCCTATATCACCAACCCCGATCTGGCCGAGCGAATTGCCGCTGGCCAGCCTTGGGCGCCCTATGACTTCGCCCCGAACTGGATCGCGGGCGATGCCGAGGGCTACACCAGCTATCCACCCTATTCCGCCTGATTGCCCCCTCTGATCCCCCCGACCCCGCCGTATCCTTCCGNNGATGCGGCGGGGTTTGCATTAGGGTCCCGAGCCTAGCGCGCGCCCAGCCGCGCCAGCACCAGCGCCGCGCTCACCAGCGCAATGCCTGCGCCATCGGCCCATGTCAGCGCCTCGCCAAAGGCCAGCCAGCCCGACAAGACCCCGATCGCCGGTTGCGTCAGCAAGGTCAGCCCGATCATCAGCGGCCCGAAATGGCGCAGGGCATAGACCAGCAGCCCCTGCCCCAGCACCTGACTGCCCAGAGCCAGCGTGAACAGCGGCCACCAATGCGCCGTGGGCCACACCGGCTCGCCCAGCATCAATGCGCAGGCCAGCACCACCGGCGCGCTCCATAGGGTGGACCAGAACAGCAGTGACCAATTGCCGAGTGAAGCCCGCCCGCGCTGCAACAGCACCAGATAGCCGACATAGAACAGGCCCGCCGCCACGCTGAACAGATCGCCCGCCAGTGTGCGTGCGCCCAGTTCGAGGCTGCGCCCCATCAGCAACCCCGCCCCCGCCAACGCGGACAGCATCGCCGCCAGCTCACCGCCGCGCGGCAGGCGACGCGCCGCCACCACNNCGAATTGCCGAACAGCGTGGCATTGGCGATCTTGGTGCGGGCGATGCCCAAATGCCAGCTCGCCAGATCAAGCGCGAAAAACACCCCGCCGCCGGCCATCGCCCACATCATCCGCCGGTCGAGCCGCAGACTCTGCTGTGTGGACAGTGCCATCGCCGCCAGCACCGGCAAGGCCAAAGCCAATCGCCAGAAGCCTGCCGAAACTGGCCCGGTATCGGCCAGCCGCACACTCCAAGGCCCTAGCGCCAGCACCATATTGCCCGCCAGCAAGGCGGCGAGATGGCGCCAGGTCCAGTCGGCCTGACGTGTATCGGCTGTGCTCACTCGGCTGAGGCGGCCTCGGTGGGCGCCTCTTCCTCGCCGCTGGCGGCTTCGACAGCGCTGGCGCGACGCGGGGCAACCGGCGGCTGCGAAGTCAGCGCGTCATAGGGGATCATGCCATCGCTGATCGTGCCGGGCAGAATCTGGCCCGAGGCGGTGCGCTGGTCATCGGCCTTGGGGCCCTTCTTCTCGCCACAGGCGCCCAGTGCCGCCAACAGCGAAAGGGCCAACAGGGTTTTACGCGATGCCCCCGTATTACGCGATGCGAAGCTCATGCCCCCTGCCCTACCGAGGGGGGACAGGGTTGGTCAAGCTTGCCGAGGAATTGTGGCAAGCGCGCCAGCAGGGCCTCGTCCCATGCCTCCACGCTCACCGGCTTGCCGAGCCGCGCCAGCGAGGTCACGCCCTTGGTGGCGATGCCGCAGGGCACGATACCGGTGAAATGGCTAAGGTCAGGGTCTAGATTGACCGCAAAGCCATGCATCGTCACCCAGCGGCGGATGCGCACGCCGATGGCGCCGATCTTGGCCTCGCTGCCGTCGATATCCTGCGTCCAGATGCCCACGCCCGCCTCGCTGCGCCAGCTTTCCACGCCGAAATCGCGCAGAGTGTCGATCACCCAGCCTTCGAGCGCATGGACAAAGCCGCGCACATCGCGCGCGCGCGTTTTCAGATCGAGCAGCACATAGCCCACCCGCTGGCCTGGCCCGTGATAGGTGTACTGCCCGCCGCGCCCCGCTTCCACCACATCGAAGCGCGGGTCGAGCATATCGGCCGGTTTGGCGCTGGTGCCCGCGGTATAGACCGGCGGATGCTCGAGCAGCCAGATCAGCTCGCGCGCGTCGGGATCGCCCGCCACCTGTGCGGCGATGGCGGCGTTGCGCGCGGTCTGGGCGTCGAGCGCGACGCGATAGGGCACTTGCCCATCGCGCCGGATTTCGAGAGATTCGGGCATTATCGTCATCGCGCTGTTGCGTGGGCCAGTTTGCTTGCGTTATCAAGGGGGCGTTCTCAAGAGGCTGCAACCACCGCCCTCGCCCTAGAAGGAAGAGCCCGTGAAATTCGACAGCAGCCTTGCATGGCAACAGGCCAGCGCCGCCGTTTCCGCGAACCGCGATGTGTTGCTGCCGATGGCGGGCGTGTTTTTCCTGCTGCCGCGCCTGATCCTCTCGCTGGTGATGCCCGAACCGCCGCTGGCCGAGGGCGCTTCGCCCGAGGTGATGGTGCAGCAGATGCAGCAGTTCTACCTCAAGCTGATGCCCTGGGTGATCCCGATGGCGCTGTTTCAGGCCGTGGGTACGCTGGGTATGCTCACCCTCTTCACCGACCGCAGCCGCCCCACCGTGGGCGAGGCGATCAAGCTGGGGGCCAAGGGCGTGCTGCCCTATCTACTCGCGCAGATCCTGTTCGGCTTTGGCATTGCGCTGGTGCTGGGCGGATTGATCGGCATTCTTGCGACCATCACCAGATCGGGCGCGGCAGTGGTGGCCATCGCCCTCACTGGCTTCGTGCTCGTCATCGCCGCCTATATCCGCATCGTGCTGGTGGCGCCGGTGGTGGCGGTGGAGCGGGTCTATAACCCTGTCGCCGCGCTCAAGCGCTCATGGGCGCTGACGCGCGGCAATACGGGGCGGCTGGCGCTGTTCCTTGGCCTGATCGTGCTGGTGGCGCTGGTGGCGCTGGGTGCCGCGGTGGGGATTCTCGGTTCGCTGGTCACCGTGATGGGCGGCGCGGAAGTGGGCAAGATCGCTTCGGCCCTGATCACCGCCACGCTGGCGGCGGTGATGGCGGTCTATCTGGCCGCGATCCTCGCCGCGATCCACCGCCAACTGGCAGGTCCGAGCGCCGAGGATCTTTCCGCTACGTTTGAATAGGACGAGGCTTAGTCCTCGTCCTTCCAGCCCCAGAACAGGAAGCAGGGCGGGACGTTGATCCACTCCAGCCCCTTGTCGATACGCTTGAAGAATTGCGCCATGAAATCGCCCGCACGCGGCGTGAACTGATAGACGAGGAACGCCCCGCCCTTGCGCAGCACGCGATAGGTGGCCGAAGCGATGGCAGGGCCGACACCGGCAGGCAGCGTCGAAAAAGGCAGGCCCGACAGCACATAATCGGCCTTTTCATGCCCATGGGCGCGCACGATCTCTTCCACATCGGCGGCCGAACCATTGACGGCGACAAAGCGGCTGTCGGTGATGGTGCGCTTCAAATAATCGATGAAATCGGGGTTGAGATCGATCACCAGCAACATCCCGTCGCGGCGTAGACGATCGAGCACCGGCTGGCAAAACGTGCCGACACCCGGGCCATATTCCACGAAGAGCTTGGTATTCTCCCAGTCCACCACCGAGAGAACCTTGTCGATGGTGAAGCGCGAGGAAGGCACGATCGAACCGACCATCACGGGGTTCTTGAGGAAACCTTCGAAGAACACGCCCCACGGGCCCAAAGCGTGTTTCACCCGACGTTTGAGCTTCGAAAACGGAGCCTCGTCGGTCAGTTCGGTGGTCATGGTAGGTATCAGTCCCGATTGCAAAGCATTGCCTTGCGCTTGTGGTTTGCAAATCCCTCCCGCCTTGGCAAGCGCCGAGAGCGGCTTTGGATCAAAGTGTTACAAAATTTCTGCAACCTTGTCTTGCGGACGGCACAGGCGCACGCCCTTGTCGGTTTCCACCAGAGGCCGCTCGATCAGGCGCGAATCCGCCGCCATCGCCGCCAGAACCGTGGCATCATCGGCCTGCGGCAACCCACGCTCCTCGGCATCGGTGCCGCGCAGGCGCAAACCCTGCCAGGGTGTCATCCCCGCATCGCGGTAAAGCTGGGCCAGCTTCTCCGCTGTCGGCGGAGTTTTCAGATATTCGACCACCGTCAAGTCGACCCCCGCTTCCTCAAGCAGGGCCAGCGTCTTGCGCGAGGTGCCGCAGGCGGGGTTGTGCCAGATGGTTGCTTTCATGGATTGGTCCTTCAACGCTAGAATGTCAGCCGCCGCCCGGCGCGGGCGCGGCGGCGATGGTTTCCAGCCCGCGCATCACCCTCCCCGCGCGCAGGATCGCGCGCACCACGCGGGGATAGACCCCGCAACGGCACAGGTTCTGGATCGCAGCCTTGATCGCCTCGGGCGCGGGATCGGGATTTTGCGCCAGCAGCGCCGCCCCCGCCATCACCAGACCCGATGTGCAGAATCCGCACTGGATCGCCTGCTCGGCCACCAGCGCCTGTTGCACCGGATGGCTGCGGTCGCGACTCAATCCTTCGATGGTGGTGATGGCGCGCCCCTCGGCCTGCGCCAGACTCATCTGGCAGCTTTTCACCGCCTGCCCGTCGGCCAGCACCATGCAAGCCCCGCAATCGCCCGTGCCGCAGCCATATTTGCTGCCGGTCAGATTCGCCCCGTCGCGCAGGCCCCACAGCAGCGGGGTCTGCGGGTCCATATGGAAGGCCAACGGACGGCCATTGACGGTAAGGGTCGGCATAGAAGGCCAGCTTTTCCCTACTTCGCCCCGAAGCGCAAGCCCGCCCAGATCGTGCGCGGGGCACCAATGTCGATACTGCCCGCCTGATTGCGGGTGAGGATCGTGGCATCGGTCAGGTTCTCGGCCCGCAGGATCAGGCTGACATCCCGCCGCAGCGGCACCATCACAAAAGCGCCCAGCGTGGTGGCCGCGGGCTGGATCGAATTGGCCGAATTGCGGTCATCCTCATATTGCGCGCCGGTGTGGCGCAACGTGGCGGCAATCTGCCACCCCGCGTGCGGACGCCAGCCCAGCGTGGCGCTGGCGGCAATCTCGGGAGTCTGGGCGGGGCGCAACCCGTCGAGAGCGATCTGGGCGCCGGACGTTTCCATCACCGCGTCGGTCAGCGCGAGGCTGGCCTCGAGGCTGACACGGCGCCATGCCGCCTGCGCGCCCAGTTCCAACCCGCGCGCATGGATCGCGTCCACATTCTGGCGGGTGCGGATATTGGTGCCGGTCGTGACATTGGCGATGGCATGATGCACCCGATTGTCGAAAGCCGTGGCGGTCAGGCGCAGCCCCTTGGCCACCTGCCAGTCCAACCCCGCCTCATAGCCTTTGAGCATCTCGTTGCCCAAGGTAGGGTTGGCGTTGGTGACTGTCGAAACACCCGAGGCGGTCAGGGTGAAGCTACGATAGAGCTCATTGATCGTGGGCTGGCGCAAGCCGCTATAGGCCGAGGCGCGCAGATCCAGCCCGCGCAGCACATGCCGCACCACCCCGCCGCGCCCCGTCACCGCCCAGCCGCTGCGGGCGGGCGTGGCGGCGGTGGCAGGGGCGCTTTCGGTCAGGATGGCATTGGCGATATAGCCGCCCGCCACCGCCCAGCGATCGGCGCGGACGCCGCCGGTCAGCGTGACAGGGCCGATGGCCCAGTCATCCTCGGCGAACAGACCCCAATCGTCGTTGCGGCCACCGGCGCGGTTGTAGCAGAGGCTTGCGCCGGTGCAGCCTGTGTATTTCGTCTCGTACAGATCGCCGCGCGCGCGGCGCATATCCGTGCCCAGCCGCAGCACATGCCCGCCCCCCACCGGCGGACGGATCTCGATCTTGCCCCCCAGCCCCGTGGCGGGCGTGCGCCGCTGGTCGAGCGTGGGGCGATAGGTGGCGGAGGAAATCGTGACATTGGAAAAGCCGCGATCCTGCACATAGGCCAGCACATCGAACTGCCAGCGCCCGCGTCCAACGAGGCGCAGCGACGCATCCTCGCCGCTGGCATGGCTGGTGCCGCCCGCAAAGCGCAGGGTGCGATGGTCATCATAGACCAGCCCCCGCGCCTGCAATTCAACATCGGGCGCAAGCGGCGCCACGCCCCGCGCCGATACCGACCAGCTATCGTAGGCCGCTTTCACACTGGCCGGAACGCGCTGGGGGCCTTCGGGCGTGGTCCAGAAACCCGCCCCACGATCCCAGCGACCCGACACTTGCGCAAAACCGGCACCAAGGCGCGGCGCGACTCCCGCTGACAGCGCCGTCTCGCCGCGATCATTGGCCACAGCTTCGGCGCTCACCAAGCCCAGTGCATCAGGTCCAGCGCTGTCCAGCGCGATGGTGCCCGCCACCGCGCCCGCACCAAAGGCGCCCGAACCCCCGCCGCGCATCACCCGCACCGCGCCGAGCCTTTCCGGCGCCAGCGCCGAGAGCGGCACCGACCCGAACATCGGATCCGCCATAGGCACACCATCAAGCAGCACCAATGTGCGCGAGGCAGCATTGCCGCCCAAGGCCCGCAGGGTAACGCCTTGCGAGGACGGGTTCGCCGCGCGGCTGTCCGAGCGGCGGAATTGCTGGAAACCGGCCACGCCGGACAGCGCATCCTCGATCCTGCCCGAGGGTGAGGCGGTGAGGGTTTCACGTTTCAAGACGGAGAGATCATAGGCCGCCGCGCCTGCGGTGGTGGCCAGCGGCTGACCGCTGACGATGATCGGCGCTTCTTCCGCCTGCGCGGCGCCCGCTATCACGGCCACACTTGCGACCCATACCCTGTGCTTCATCATCGACCCTGCCATCCTCTTTCGCAGGGCGATAGCCCCCGCCCCATCACCTGCCAAGCCTCCAACCACCAACCCATTGCCCATACCGCCCATTGCCCACAGGGGATCAAACGCACTTGCTCAATCGACAGCAGCCCCACAGGCGTGTAAGGCAGGCGTCATGGAATCCGAACTTACGACACCTATGCTCGACAAGGTGAAGGTTCCCGCCGACATGCGCGGGCTTTCTCTATCCGAATTGCGCCAGTTGGCGGACGATGTCCGCGCCGAGATGATCCACGCCGTGGGCCAGACCGGCGGCCACCTCGGATCGGGGCTGGGCGTGGTGGAGCTGACCGTGGCGATCCACCATGTGTTCAACACACCGGATGACAAGCTGGTGTGGGATGTGGGCCATCAAGCCTATCCCCACAAGATCCTGACCGGACGGCGCGACCGTATCCGCACCTTGCGGCAGGGCGGCGGCCTGTCGGGCTTCACCAAGCGTAGCGAGAGCGAATACGACCCGTTCGGCGCGGCGCATTCCAGCACGTCGATTTCGGCCGCGCTCGGCTTTGCCATGGCTAACAAGCTGTCGGGCGCGCCGGGCAAGGGCATTGCCGTGATCGGCGATGGCTCGATGAGCGCGGGCATGGCCTA
>DDES01000132.1:0-520 GCA_002336765.1 Novosphingobium sp. UBA1948
CCATGTGCGACGGCGTGACGCAGGGTATGGACGGGATGGAACTCTCGCTGTTTTCCCGCGACACAATCGCCCTGTCCACGGCTGTCTCGCTCAGCCATGCGATGTATGACGGCATGGCGCTGCTGGGCATTTGCGACAAGATCGTGCCCGGTCTGGTGATCGGCGCCCTGCGCTTTGGCCATATGCCCGCGGTGTTTGTGCCCTCCGGCCCGATGCCCAGCGGCATTGCCAACAAGGACAAGCAGAAGACCCGCCAGCTCTATGCCGAGGGCAAGNNTGATGATGGAGATGATGGGGCTGCAACTGCCCGGCTCCAGCTTTGTGCCGCCCAATACGCCGCTGCGCAGCCAGTTGACCCGCGCCGCCGTCCATCGCCTCGCCGCCATCGGCGCCAAGAGCGAGGCGCCGCGCACGATGGCGCAGATGGTCGATGAAAAGGCGATCCTCAACGCTTGCATCGGCCTGCTGGCCACCGGCGGCAGCACCAACCATGCGATCCACCTGCCCGCGATGGCGCGTG
>DDES01000132.1:620-11270 GCA_002336765.1 Novosphingobium sp. UBA1948
TTCCACGCGGCGGGCGGCATGGGCTATGTGGTGAAGGAACTCATCGGCGCCGGCCTGTGCCACGCCGACATACTGACCATCGCCGAGGGTGGTTTTGCCGCCTATGCGACGGAACCTTGCATGGATGGCGAGAGCCTTGCCTTCCGCCCTGCTCCCGATACCAGCGGCGATCCGGCCATGCTGGCCACGGTTGCGCAGCCTTTCCTGCCCGATGGCGGGATGCGGCTGGTGCGGGGCAATCTGGGCCGCGCCACCTTCAAGACCAGCGCGGTGGACCGCGAGCGCTGGACCATCGAGGCCCCTGCCCGCGTGTTCGACAGTCAGGAAGCGGTGCAGGCCGCCTTCAAGGCGGGCGAGCTGGAGCGCGATGTTATCGTAGTCGTGCGTTTTCAGGGCCCGCGCGNNCGCTGGTGACCGATGGCCGCATGTCGGGTGCATCGGGCAAAGTGCCCGCCGCGATCCATGTCACGCCCGAGGCGCTGGCCGATCGCGCCGGACAATCCGGCCCACTCGCCTATGTGCAGGACGGCGATATCATCAAGCTGTGCGCCCATGAAGGCACGCTGGAGATCAAGGCCGATCTGGCCAGCCGCAGCCCCGCCGCCCCGCCCCCCGCCGGTCAGGGAACAGGACGCGAGTTGTTCGCCATGTTCCGCCTTGGCGCCGATGGCGCGGAGCAAGGTGGCTCTGCGATGCTGGCGCTGGCCGGACTCTAGGGCTAGGAACGTCGTATGGAACTCGTTTCGGTCGATATCGGTGGCACCCACGCCCGCTTCTGCCTCGCCACGATCGCGGATGGCCGCGTCACACTGGGCGATCCGCAGACACTGGCCACCAAGGATCACGCCAGTTTCGAGACCGCGTGGGAGCATTTCGCCACGCTGGTCGGGCGCGACCTGCCGCGTGCGGTGGCGCTGGCGGTGGCCGGTCCCGTAGGGGGCGAGATGATCAAGTTCACCAACAACCCCTGGGTAATCNNACCCCGCCCAATTGCCCGACCGGCTGGGGGTGGACAAGGTGACGATCATCAACGACTTCGGCGCGGTCGGCCATGCCGTGGCCCATGCCAGCCCCGAGCATTTCCTCCATCTGACCGGCCCCGACCTGCCGCTGCCTTCGGCGGGCACGATCACCATCGTGGGGCCGGGCACCGGCCTAGGCGTGGCGCATATCTGGCGCGATGGGGGCGGCTTCTACCATGTGCAGGCCACGGAGGGCGGGCATATCGACTTTGCCCCGCTCGATGCCATAGAGGATGCCATCCTCGCCCGCCTGCGCCAGCGCCATCGCCGCGTCTCGGCCGAGCGGGTGCCNNTTGCGGCCCCGCCATTGTCGACATCTACGAGACACTGGCCGCGATGGAACAGCGCCCTATCACCCCGACCGACGACCGCACCATCTGGGCCAAGGGCGCCACGCGCGAGGACACGTTGATGGCGGCCGCTGTCGAACGCTTCTGCCTTAGCCTTGGCAGCGTGGCGGGCGATCTGGCGCTGGCGCAGGGCGGCTCGGGCGTGGTGATCGCGGGCGGTCTTGGCCTGCGCATCAAGGATGTGCTGATGGCCAGCGGCTTTGCCGAAAGATTTCGCGCCAAGGGCCGTTTTGAAGCGCTGATGGCCGCTCTGCCGGTCAAACTCATCATCCATCCCCAGCCCGGTCTGCTGGGCGCCGCCGCCGCTTTCCAGAAGGAACATTGCTCGTGAGCCAACCTACCCCCCACTCGCTCGCCGTGGACGCTATCATGCGCAAGGCGCCGGTGATCCCCGTGCTGGTGATCGACGATCTGGCCCATGCCGTACCTCTGGCACAGGCGCTGGTGGCCGGTGGTCTGACCGTGCTGGAAGTGACGCTGCGCACGCCCTGCGCGCTGGCGGCGATCAAGGCCATGCGCGCGGTGGAAGGCGCCATTGTCGGCGCGGGCACGGTGCTCAATCCCGATGATTTGGCGCGCGCCATCGACGCGGGCAGCGAATTCATCGTCTCGCCTGGCCTGACCCCGCGTCTGGGCGAGGCGGCGATCAAGGCGGGCATCCCCTTTCTGCCCGGCACGGCCAATTCGGCGGACATCATGCTGGGGCTTGATCTGGGGCTCAACCGCTTCAAGTTCTTCCCCGCCGAGGCCAGCGGCGGTACACCGACGCTCAAAGCGCTCGCCGGTCCTTTTGGCGATGTGCGCTTTTGCCCGACCGGCGGCATCACGCAAGCGACGGCGCCCAATTATCTGGGCCTCGAGGCGGTGCTCTGCGTGGGCGGCAGCTGGATGCTCGGCGCAAAGACAGCGGAGGGCGAACCAGACTTTCCTGCCATAACCGAGGCGGCTACACGGGCAGCAGCCCTGCCCCGCTAAACTGGGCCTCGATACTGGCGCAGCCAGCCGGGCCGACAGGAGTGTCCAAGACGATGAGCCAGATTGCCGCCCTCTCGCAGCGCCTGCACGATCTGCATGTGCAGACCGAGGAAACCCCGCTGTTCAATCCGGTGTTCCAGCTATCGCTCGAACTCTCGCGCCAGATCGAAAACGGCGATCTTTCGCTCGACGGGGTCGAGGCGATGGTGGCCGAACTGGAATGCGAAGGGTTGCAGGCGCGCTCCAAGCGCCTGACGCGGCTGGTCGAGCCGGTGGACGCGGCGGCCAATCTGGCGCGGATCAAGGCGCAGGATGCGGGCGATTTCGCCGGTTTTGCCGCGCGCTGGGCGCGGCCGGTGGCGCATATCGTGTTCACCGCGCATCCCACCTTCCTGCTCAACAAGGCGCAAACGCAAGCGGTGGCGAACGCCGCCAGCACCGGCGCTCCGGCCGTCTGCACCGTCGATCACGCGCGCGACACGATCACGCTGGACAGCGAGCATGAGGCCGCGCTGGCCGCGCTGGCCCGTGGACAGGCCGCCCGCGACCGGATCAACGCGGAACTGCTGGGCACCGCGCGCGCGCGCTGGCCGCAGCAATGGCGCAGTTTCCAGCCGATGCCGGTGCGCTTTGCCACATGGGTCGGCTATGACATGGATGGCCGCACCGATATCGGCTGGAACACCTGCATCCGTTATCGCCTGATGGAAAAGGCGCAGCGCCTTGCCTCTTACGCCACCAGCCTTGGCGAGGCCGCGCCCGACATCGCCACCCGCCTGTTGGCCGCCAGCGAGCGGGCCGAGGAAATGGCCGCGCTGTTCGCCGCCGACATGAGCGATGCGGCCAAGGTGGCGCAGGCCGCCAACACGCTGACCGCCGACCATCCCGCCAAGCTGACCAGCCTTGCCCCCGTCATCGCCGAGATCGAGGCCTTGGCGGGCGGTGCGGATGACGATGCGGCCTGCCGGTTGCTAACCGCGGCCGCCGCGATGCGGGCCGACGGACTGGGCATGGGCTGGGTGCATTTCCGCGTCAATTCCAGCCAGTTGCAAAACGCCATCCGCCGCCGCATCGATCCCGAGGGCAAGCTCGATCTGGCCAGTCAGGCCGCCTTGATGAAGATGCGCGAATTGCTGGCTGCCGCCAAGCCGCTGCGCAGCAATTTCGCGGCTTTGGCGATCGAGAATTCCACCGCCATCCGCCTGTTCCTGACGATGGCGCAGATTCTGCACCATATCGATGCCGACAGCCCGATCCGCATGCTGGTGGCCGAATGCGAACAGCCGACCACGGTGATGGCCGCGCTCTATTTCGCCAAATTGTTCGGGATCGAGGACAAGGTCGATGTCTCGCCCTTGTTCGAAACGGAAACCGCGCTGGAACATGGCGGGCGTTTTCTTGACGCCTTGCTGGCGGAAGCCTCCTACCGCGCCTATGCGCGGCGGCGCGGGCGGGTTTCGATCCAGACCGGCTTTTCCGACGCGGGCCGTTTTGTCGGCCAGATTCCGGCGGCGCTGGCCATCGAGCGTCTGCAAGGCCGTCTGGCGCAGGCGATGGCGGCCAATGAACTGGGCGACATCTCGGCGCTGATCTTCAACACGCATGGCGAAAGCATGGGCCGCGGCGCCCATCCCGCCAGCATGGGGGACCGCCTGTCTTGGCCGCTCAGCCCGTGGTCGCGCCGCCGGTTCGTGCGCGCCGGTATCCGGCTGGAGCCGGAAGTCAGCTTTCAGGGCGGCGACGGCTATCTGTTCTTCGGCAGCGAGGAACTGGCGCTGGCCACGCTCACCCGCTTTATCGAACTGGCGCCTGCCGAAACCGATCCCTATGCGCCGACCGATCCCTTCTATCGCCGCACCGATCTCAGCCTCGATTTCTATCGCGCCATCCGCCGTATCCAGCAGGATTATCTGTCGAGCGCCACCTATAGCCGCGCCGTCACCGCCTTTGGCCTCGGCCTGCTCAACGATACGGGCAGCCGCAAGAGCCGCCGCCAAAGCGACATTGCCGCCGATCGCAGCATGAGCCTGCGCCAGATCCGCGCCATTCCGCATAATGCCATCCTGCAACAGCTCGGCTATCCGGTGAACATCATCGCGGGTGCGGGCAGCGCGGCAGAGGGCAATTACGAGGAACTGGGCGCGCTGCTGCGGTCCTCGGAGCGCGGGCGCCAGATCATGCGCCTGATCCGCGCCGCCAACGCGCTGGCCAGTATCAAGACGATGACCGCCTTTGGCGAGCTGTTCAATTCCGCCTATTGGGCCAGCCGCCCTTATCGCGGGCATGAGGAACATATTGCCGACGGTTGTCTCGCGCTGGCCGAATATCTCACCAGCGACGACCGCACCGGCGTGTTCCGCCGCATGGCCACCCGCCTGCGCGTCGATGCGCTCAAGCTGCACCGCCTGCTCGACCATATTCCCGACGAGGCCCCCCTGCCCGACCGCGAACATGCACGCCGCATGATCGGCGTGCTGCAGGCGCTGCGCCTTGCGCTGTTCCAGCATATGTTCCTGCGCGTGGTGATGGTGCCGCAATTCAGCCGCGCCAACGATATCGCGCGCGAGGATGTGCTGGAAATGGTCTTCACCCTGCGCGTGGACGAGGCGCTGGCGCAGTTGAAGCGGGCCTTCCCGACCTCTTTCCCCGGCATCGGCGATTTCAGCGTCGATGAGCCCGCCGATTATCCCGACGAGGCCGCCACCGGCTACACCGCCATCCGCCGCGACTATATCGAGCCGATCGAGCGCGCCTATGGTCTGGCGCTGCGCATCGGCACGGCGATCGCCAACGAGTTCGGGGCGCATGGGTGACAGCCGATCCCGCTGATCCCCCCCTGTGCGGATACGCGGTGGCCTTTGGGCCGGATTCTATGCGGGATAGAATCGCCATGTAGAATCGGTTTTGCGCTTCTACATGGCTTTTGGCGCGCGATCTCTGCGCAGTATTACGAAGATGGAGATTGGTAATACCGCGTTAACCTCCCCTCGATTGCGGGCGCTGATGGCAACATGCCGCGTTGCGACAGCGCCGCCATGCGAAGGGGAAGCGGAACATGGTGAGGTTGACGGTTCGAGCCGCATTGTCAGGCGCCTTGCTGGCGGGTGCGTTGGCGCTATCCTCCTGCTCTCCCACCGCCACCGCGCCGCAACAGCGCAACGAATTCAGCATCGGCTGGTCGATCTATGCCGGCTGGATGCCTTGGCCCTATGCCCAGCAGGCGGGTATCGTGAAGAAATGGGCCGACAAATACGGCATCAAGATCAACATCGTGCAGGTCAACGACTACGTTGAATCGGTCAACCAGTACACGGCGGGCAAGTTCGACGGCGTGACGGTGGCCAATATGGACGCGCTGACTATCCCCGCCGCGGGCGGCAAGGATACCAGCGCGATCATCGTGGGCGACTATTCCAACGGCAATGATGGCGTGCTCCTGAAAGGCGGCGACAGCGTGGCCGCCATCAAGGGGCGCGATGTCTATCTGGTCGAACTCTCGGTCTCGCATTACCTGCTGGCGCGTGCGCTGGACAAGGCGGGCATGGCGATGAGCGATGTGAAGACCATCAACACATCCGACGCCGATATCGTGGGCACTTTCGGCAGCCCCGAGGCGACCGCCGCCGTGACATGGAACCCGCAGCTTTCGGTGATGAAGGCGCAGCCGGGGGTGAAGGCGGTGTTCACCTCGGCGGATATTCCCGGCGAGATTCTCGATCTGCTGGTGGTGGACACCGCCACGCTCAAGGCCAACCCCAATCTGGGCAAGGCGCTCACCGGCATTTGGTATGAAACCGTGGCGCTGATGAAGCGCGACGATGCGCAGGGCAAGGCCGCACGCGCCGCGATGGCCAAGCTGGCGGGCACCACGCCCGCTATGTTCGACAGCCAGCTCACCACCACCTATCTCTATGACCAGCCCAAGGCGGCAGTAGCCGCCACCGCCGATCCCGCGCTGGTCGCCACCATGACCCGCGTGCGCGATTTCAGCTTCAGCAAGGGCCTGTTCAAGGGCGCCAGTTCGGCCGATGCGGTGGGCATGGCCTTCCCGCATGGCAAGGTGCTGGGCGATCCGGCGCATGTCACACTGCGCTTTGACGAAAGCTTCATGCAGATGGCCGCCGACGGCAAATTGTGACCCCTCGCCAGAGAGAGCGACGATGCGCTGGGTAAACCGCCGGATGTCGAAGGGTGACAGGCTGCTGTGGGGCGGCCTGCCGATCCTGCTGCTGCTGCTGGCCTATGTGCTGGCCGCGGCGCAGCGCCATGCCGCCAATCCCGCCGACAAGATTCTGCCGCTCCCCTCGGGCATGGTGCAGGCCATGTCGGCGCTGCTGTTCGAGCGCGATCTGCTCTCGGGGCAATGGCTGTTCTGGGCCGATACGCTGGCCAGCCTGCAACGGCTGGGGCTGGGCCTCGGCATCGCCACGGGCACGGCGCTGGTGCTGGGCCTGTTGCTGGGCGCCTTGCCGCCGGTGCGCGCCACGCTGGGACCGCTGGTAACAGCGATTGCCGTCATTCCCCCCATCGCCTTGCTGCCGATCCTGTTTATCGGGCTTGGGTTGGGCGAAACGGCCAAGGTGGCGCTGATCGCCATCGGCGTGGCGCCGGTGATGCTGCGCGACATTGCTGGCCATGTTGCCGCCCTGCCGCGCGAGCAGATCGTGAAAGCGCAAACTCTGGGCGCGGGAAGCTGGCAGATCCTGCTGCGCGTTGCCCTGCCACAGGCCATGCCGCGCCTGTTTCAGGCCCTTCGCCTCGCGCTGGGACCGGCATGGGTGTTCCTGATTTCCGCCGAGGCCATCGCCTCGGATGTCGGGCTTGGCTACCGCATCTTCCTCGTGCGGCGCTATCTGGCGATGGATGTGATCATCCCCTATGTGGCGTGGATCGCGCTGCTGGCCATCGCGATGGATGTTGTGCTGAACCATGCCAGCAAGCGCCTGTTCCCCTGGGCAGAGGGGGCGGCAACATGAGCGCCTTCCTTTCCCTGCGCGACCTGTGGGTCGAATATGGCGACAAGATCGTGCTGGAGCGCGTCAATCTCGACATTGCCGAGGGCAGCTTTGTCTCGGTGATCGGCCCCTCGGGCGCCGGCAAAAGCAGCCTGCTCCGCGTCATCCTCGGGCAGGAGCAGCCCACGCGCGGCACGATCCTGCTCGATGGGGCGCCGCTGCCCCCCGAATGCGGGCCGGATCGCGGGGTGGTGTTCCAGCGCTATTCGGTGTTCCCGCATCTGACCGCGCTGCAAAACACGATGTTCGCGCTGGAATGCACGCAGGCGCCCTTGCTGGCCCGCCTGTTCGGCGCCGCGCGCGACAAGGCGCGGGCCGAGGCCGCCGCCATGCTCGAAGCGGTCGGGCTGGGCGACAGTCTCCACCTCTATCCCGCGCAAATGTCGGGCGGGATGCAGCAACGCCTCGCCATCGCGCAGGCGTTGATCCAACGCCCGCGCATCTTGCTGCTCGACGAACCTTTCGGCGCGCTCGATCCGGGCATCCGCGCCGATATGCACAAGCTGATTACGCAACTGTGGCGCGATTTCGGCCTGACCATCATTATGGTCACGCATGATCTGCGCGAGGCCTTCGCGCTGGGCACGCGTGTGCTGACGCTCGACAAGCGCCGCCACGATCCGCAAGCCCCGCATCGCTATGGCGCCACGGCGGTGTACGACCTGACGCTGCGCCCGCGCACGGATGTAGCCGCATGAGCGCGCCGGTCGCCCCCGCCACGCCCCTCGCGCGGCTCAGCATGAGCCTGCCCGCCGAATTGTCGCGCAAACTCGACATGATGGTGGAGGAACGCGATCTGCCCTCGCGCTCGCAACTGATCGCCGAACTGATCCGCCATGCCCTCGCCCGACACGAGAGTCTGACCCGCCCCGAGGCGATGCTGGCCGGCACGATCACGCTGGTCTATCGCGGCGATCAGGGCCGCGTGCGCCACCAACTGGCGCAGACGCAGGCCGATTACCTGACCGAGGTGATCTCATCGCAGCATGTCTTTCTCGAACAGGACCAGTCGCTCGAAGTGCTGCTGGTGCAAGGCCCCGCCGCGCGGCTCAAGGCCTTGTGCGACGCGCTGCGCCGTGTGCGCGGGGTGCACCAGCTCGAACTGGTCACCACCACCGCGCTGCTGCCCCCGCTCTCTGCCGGAGGGGCCAGCGCCGAACCCGCCCAACCCAAGGAAGTGGCCGCATGACCAACGCTCTCGACAATCCTCTGGCCGCCCGCGACCATGCCCGCGCGATGGCGGGTACCGTGGTCGAGGCCATGCCGATCCTGCCGCCGCGCGCCGACGATCTGCCCATAGGCGTGGCGGCTGACGACCATCTGTGGGAGCAAACCATCGCGGCGGGCGGCTATGCCACACGCCACCTGCCGCGCGGCGCCCGCCTGCGCCTGATCGATCTGGCGGGCGATGCCTGCGCCAGCCTGCTGGTGTTCAACGCCCAGATGCCCACCGAACGGCTGAATGTGGCCGATACGGTCAAGGTCCAGTGGAACGCCTATCTCGGCGCGGGCAAGCTGCTGCTGTCCGACATGGGGCGCGTGCTGATGAGCATCGAGGCCGATGATGCGGGCACACATGACTGTTTCTGCGGCGCCTCCAATGCCGCCACCAACGCTGCCCGCTATGGCGCGGGCGCCAACAGCGGCCCCTACCCCAATGCGCGCGACAGGTTTCTGCTGGGCGCGGCCAAGCATGGGCTGGGCCGCCGCGATGTGCATCCCTGCATCAACCTGTTCAAGGGTGCCCGCATCGAGGACGATGGTGCGATCACCCCGCAGATCGGCCCCTTTGCCGCAGGGCGCTACGTGATCCTGCGCGCCGAGATGGAGGTGATCGTGGTGATCGCCAATTGCCCCCATGTGCTCGACCCGCGCGCCGATTATTCCGTCACCCCGCTGCGCGCCTCGGCATGGCGCGGGCCGGTCACACCGCCGGACGACCCCATCCGCAATGCCACGCCCGAAGGCCTGCGCGCCTTTGAAAATGTCGAAGATTATTACCGCCGATAAGCGGAGGGAACCATGACCACCGACCCGCACACTTTGGGCCTCACCGTCCTGCACGACGAGATCGTCCCCGCCCGCGCGCCTTGGATCCATACGGTGAAGGCGGGGCAGAGCCTTCGCATTGTCGATCTGGAAGGCAATCAGGCAGTCGACTTCCTGCTCTATAGCGCGGCGGACGACGCTGAACGCTATAGCGCGCAGGATACGGTGGCGGCGCAAGGCAATCTCTTCCTGCGCGAGGGCACCGTGCTTCGCTCGAACGAGGGCGGCGCGATGATGACCATCACCGCCACCTCGGTTCCCTATCACGATACGATCGGCGGCGCCTGCTCCTGCGAGAGCAACACCTTGCGCTATGGCCACCACACCAAGGCGCAACATGCCTGTGTCGAGAATTTCCTCGAGGCCAACCTGCGCCAAGGGCGCGGCAAGCGCGACATCGTGTCGAACATCAACTTCTTCATGAATGTGCCGGTGGAGGCCGATGGCGCACTGGGCATTGTTGACGGGATTTCCGCGCCCGGCCTTACCGTGGATCTGCGCGCCGAGATGGATGTGATCGTGGTCGTGTCCAATTGCCCCCAGATCAACAACCCGTGCAACGCCTTTAACCCCACACCTGTCCGCATGATCGTGGCCGCATGAATTTCGACACCGTCCTGATCGCCAACCGCGGCGCCATTGCCACACGCATCATCCGCAGCTTGCGCAAGATGGGGTTGCGCTCGGTGGCCGTCTATACGCAGGCGGATGAAGCCTCGCTGCATGTGGCGCAGGCCGATGCGGCGGTGTGCATCGGCGAAGGCCGCGCCGCCGAGAGCTATCTCGACATCTCCACGATCATCGCTGCCGCCCGCCAGACGGGCGCGGGCGCGATCCATCCGGGCTATGGCTTTCTGTCGGAAAGCACCGAATTTGCCGCGGCTTGCGCTGCGGCAGGGATCATCTTCATCGGCCCCACGGCGGAGAATATCGCCAGCTTCGGCCTCAAACACAGCGCCCGCGCGCTGGCGGCGGCGCATGATGTGCCGCTGGCCCCCGGCTCGGACCTGCTGACCGACGAGGCGCAGGCGCTCGCGGCGGCAGAGCGGATCGGTTATCCGGTGATGCTGAAAGCCAGCGCCGGCGGCGGCGGCAAGGGGATGCGGGTGGCGTGGAACGACGCCGAGTGCGTGGACGGCTTCGAGCGTGCCAGCAACGAAGCCCGCTCCTCCTTCGGTGACGACCGGGTGTTCGTCGAGAAGTACATCGAAGAACCGCGTCACATCGAAATCCAGGTGC
>DDES01000224.1 GCA_002336765.1 Novosphingobium sp. UBA1948
GCGGGCCAAGCTGGAGAGCCTTGGCGCTTTGGCCGAGGGGCGGATCACCGCGCATGGCCGCGCGATGGCCAGCCTGCCGATGGGACCGGAACAGGCGCATATGCTGCTCTATGGCGCGGCGCGTGGGAGCGGTGAGGCGGCGGCGGAGATCGCCTTCCTGTTGCAGGAGCGCGGATTAGGCCAAATTCGTGGGGGTGGGCGCGGCGAGGATTTGCTGGCGCGGTTGGAGCGCTGGCGGCGGGATCGCAGCCCGCGCGCCGATGCCGCGCGGCAGATGGCGCGCAACTGGGCGCGGCGGGCGGAAAAGCTGGTGCAGCGCGTGGATGGCGAGGCCCCACCCGAAGGTGTTTTACTGGCCGAAGGCTTTCCCGACAATCTCGCCAAACGCCGCGATGCGCAGGGCGAGGACTGGATCACGGCAGGGGGCAGGGGGCTGAGCCTTGATCCTGTCTCGCCGCTCGCTCGTGCGGAGTTTCTCGCGGTGGGCGATGCGCAGGGGCAGGCCAAGGGGGCACGCATCACTGGCGCGATTGCTCTCTCCGAAGGCGAGGTACTCACCTATCTGGCGCATCGCATCGCGCGGCGACCCACCCTGCGCTGGGTGGCGGATGAACGGCGGGTGGAGGCTTTGCTGGAGCAACGCCTTGGTGCGATTGTGTTTGCCCGGGGCAGCGATCCCAAGCCGGATCCTGCCGCGATTGCGAGTTTTCTGTGCGAGCGCATCCGCGTGGAAGGTCTGGGCCTGTTGCCGCTGGCGCGCGCCAGTCTCAACCTGCTTAAACGCGCGCGTTTCGCGGGGATTGAGGTGCTGTCGGAAGAGGCTCTACTTGCCGATCTGGAGGATTGGGCCGCGCCGCATCTCAAGCGACGGCTCGACAATATCGAGGCGGGCGCGCTGCATCAGGCCTTGCTCGACCGGCTGGGCTGGGATGGCAAGCAGACGCTTGATCGTCTCGCTCCGCCTGAATTCCGCAGTCCGGCGGGCAGCACCCATCCCATCGACTATGACGACGCGGGCGGCCCCAGCGTGGAAGTGCGCGTTCAGGCGCTGTTCGGCCTCGAACGCCACCCGACCTTTGGCCATCCTCCGCAGCCCTTGCGGCTGTTGCTGACCTCGCCGGGCGGCAAGCCAATCCAGACCACGCTCGATCTGCCCGGTTTCTGGCGCGGATCGTGGCGCGATGTGGTGAAGGATATGAAGGGGCGCTATCCCAAACACCGCTGGCCCGACGAGCCTTGGGCCGAGGACCCCAGTCTCAAGACGAAAAATGCGTTCAATAACCAAGCGCGCTCTTGATTTCGGGGCCGCTTTGCTGGCATGGCAGCGCCATGACCAGCGCACGCATTTTCCAACGCCCCAAGAACGCCATGCAGTCGGGCAAAGCCTTGCTCGACCAGTGGATCCTCGAATTCGCGCCGAGCGAGGCGCGCCGCCCCGATCCGCTGATGGGTTGGCCCGGCAGCGCCGATACGCAGACGCAGATTACGCTGAAATTCGCCTCGCTGGACGAGGCCAAGGCCTATGCCGACAAGCATGGCATCGTGGCCACCATTCACGCCACCCCGCCGCGCCGGTTGAAGCTGCAGGCTTACGCGGACAATTTCCGCTAAGCTAAAGGGGCTTGCCAATCCCGCGCCGCCTCGCCATAGGCGGCGGCGGGAGTCGGTCGGACGTTTGCGTTCGCCAACCTGGTCAGGTCCGNNCGGAAGGAAGCAGCCACAACGATTTGCGGCGGGTCGGCCGGCTCCTTTGTTGAAACCAGCTTTCGGGCTGGTTTTTTTGTGCCTTTTTGTGATGCCGCGCGGCGCCTTGGCATTCGACAAAACCGGCGTCACCGCCTAACTAGAGCGCCATGATGGCTGAATCACCCGACACCTATGGCGATGATGACACGGATCTGCCGTGGGATGATGATTCGGCCGAGGATCGGGTCAGCGCGGCCGAACTGGAGGCGGCGGGGCAGAACAGTATGTTCGGCGACCCCACTCCGGCGCCTGCGCCTGCTGCCGCGCCTGTCGTGCAGGTTGCCGCGCAGCCTTATCGCGTGCTGGCGCGTAAATACCGATCGCAGACCTTTGCCGAGCTGATCGGTCAGGACGCGATGGTGCAGACTTTGGCCAACGCGATCAAGCGCGACCGGCTGGCACATGCCTTTTTGATGACCGGCATCCGCGGGGTGGGCAAGACCTCGACCGCGCGCCTGATCGCCAAGGCGCTCAATTGCACCGGCCCTGATGGCAAGGGTGGCCCGACCATCGATCCTTGCGGCGTGTGCGAGACTTGCGTGGCGATTGCCGAAGGGCGCCATATCGATGTGATCGAGATGGACGCGGCCAGCCATACCGGTGTTGACGATGTCCGCGAGATCATCGAGGCGGTACGCTATGCGGCGGTGTCGGCGCGCTACAAGATCTATATTATCGACGAAGTTCACATGCTGTCGCGCAATGCTTTCAATGCTTTGCTCAAGACACTTGAGGAACCGCCTGCACATGTGAAATTCCTTTTCGCCACCACCGAGGTGGACAAGCTGCCGATCACGGTGCTCTCGCGCTGCCAGCGGTTTGACCTCAAGCGCATTCCTGCCAGCCTGCTGGCGCAGCACTTCGCCGGGATCTGCGCCAAGGAAGGCGTGGAGGCGGAGGGCGAGGCCTTGGCGATGGTGGCCGAGGCGGCGGAAGGCTCGGTGCGCGATGGGCTGTCGATCCTCGATCAGGCGATTGCCCATGCCGATATGGCGTCTGACGGAGCGAGCACTAAGGTGTCGGCCGATCAGGTGCGCGAGATGCTCGGGCTGGCCGACAAGAGCGTGCAGCGCAAGCTGTTCGCCGCGCTGTTGGCGGGCGATGGCGCGGCGATGCTCGATCTGGTGGCGGCGCAATTCGCGCTGGGGGTGGAGCCGATCGCGCTGATGCGCAGCGCGATGGAGATTGTCCACCGCATCACCGTGGCCCAGATCGGCGGGCGCGACCATCGCGCGATTGGCGAGGACGAGCGGCAGGCGATTGAAGGCTGGGCCAAGGATATCAAGGCGGGCCAGTTGCACCGCCTGTGGCAATTGCTGCTTAAAGGTCACGATGAGGTGAAAAGCGCGCCCGAACCGCTGGTGGCGGCGGAAATGGCGCTTTTGCGGTGCTTGCATGCTGCCGACATGCCCGATCCGCGCGGCCTGATCAAAACCATCGAGGGACTGGCGGCCAGTGGCGCTCTGGCGATGCAGGCGCCCGCAGGAGCTGTCGCAGCCGCGCCGCAGGCCAGCGCCGGTCAAGGCCCTGCGCCGCAATGGAAGGCGCTGGTGGAGCAGGTGGAACACGCCTCGATCTCGATCGGCAGCATGATGCGTTTGCAGGTGCGGGTGATTGAATTGTCGGCGGGCAGGCTGGTCTATGAACAGGCGCCGGGCTTTCCCGACGACATCACCGCTCCTCTGAAGGACGGGTTGCAAAAGATCACCGGCCAGTATTGGGAGGTCGAGCGCCGCGCTTCGGGCGGTGCGCCCACGCTGGTTGAACTGGAGCAGGGGGCCAAGGCCGCCGAGGACGCCGCGATGCGCAAATCGCCGCTGGTGGAGGCCGCCTTTGCCGCCTTCCCGCAGGCAGAAATCATACCGGAGGAGCAGGGCCCGTCAGGCTATGCTCGCCGCGCAGGAAACTGGAGCCGATAGATGAAGTCGATGGAAGAGATGATCAAGGCCGCCCAACAAGCCGCCGAAACGATCCAGAAGCAGATGAACGAGGCGCAGACCAAGCTGGACGCGCTGGAAGTGGAAGGCGTGTCGGGCGGCGGTCTGGTTAAAATCCGCGCCACGGCCAAGGGGCGCGTGGTGGGCGTGGCGATTGACGAGAGCCTGCTGGCCGTGTCGGAAAAGGCTATTCTGGAAGATCTGGTGGTCGCCGCGTTCAACGATGCGCGCACCAAGGCCGACGAGGTGGCAGGCGCTGAACTGGCCAAGGCGCAGAGCGGCATGGGCCTGCCGCCGGGTTTCAAACTGCCTTTCTGATATTTACCGCCCCCTAAGGGAAAGCCGCAAATCCACAGGCCCGCGCGTTCAGCCCATTGCAAGGCGGCGGGCCTATACCCATATCCATATTGTTAAGAGGCGCGCGCAGGGCCGCAAGCGCCCGATTGGATGGATATGACCGAAGTTAACACTCCCCCGAACCTGCCGCTGGCGCCGCTCCCCATGCTGCCGCTGCGCGATATTGTCGTGTTCCCCGGCATGGTGGTGCCGCTGTTTGTCGGGCGCGAGAAATCGGTGGCCGCGCTGGAAGCCGCGATGGCGGGTGACAAGGATATTTTCCTGCTGGCGCAGCTCGATCCGGCTTGCGACGATCCGCATGCCGATGATCTCTATGACGTGGGCGTGGTGGCCACGGTGCTGCAATTGCTGAAGCTGCCCGATGGCACGGTGCGCGTGCTGGTCGAGGGGCAGAAGCGGGCCAAGCTTGTCCGTCTGCAGGACGAGGACGCCGTGCTGCGCGCCGAAGTGACGCTGGTGGAAGCGGTGGAATCGGACGGGCCGGAAGTGGCCGCGATGATGCGCAGCGTGGTCGACCAGTTCGGCGAATATGCCAAGCTCAACAAGAAGCTGGCGCAGGACGCGGGCGAACAACTGGCCGATATCGAGGATCCCTCGACGCTGGCCGACAGTGTGGCCGCGCATATTTCCGCCAAGGTGGCCGACAAGCAGGCGCTGCTGTCCGAGACCGATCCGCTCAAAAGGCTGGAGATGGTCTATGGCTTCATGGAAGGCGAGTTGGGCGTGCTTCAGGTGGAGCGCCGCATCCGTGGCCGCGTGAAGCGCCAGATGGAGAAGACCCAGCGCGAATATTACCTCAACGAGCAGTTGAAGGCGATCCAGAGCGAGCTGGGCGGTGGCGACGATGGCGAGGGCAACGAGATTGCCGAGCTGGCCGAGAAAATCGCCAAGACCAAGCTGAGCAAGGAAGCCCGTAGCAAGGCCGAGACCGAGCTGAAAAAGCTCAAGACCATGCAGCCGATGAGCGCCGAGGCGACCGTCGTGCGCAATTATCTCGATGTCTTGCTGGGCCTGCCCTGGGGCAAGAAGAGCAAGCTGAAGAAAGACATTGGCGCGGCGCAGGCCGTGCTCGATGCCGATCACTATGCGCTCGACAAGGTGAAAGACCGCATCATCGAATATCTGGCGGTGCAGGCGCGCACCAACAAGCTGAAGGGGCCGATCCTGTGCCTCGTCGGACCGCCGGGCGTGGGCAAGACCTCGCTGGGCAAGAGCATCGCCAAGGCTTGCGGGCGCGAATTCATCCGCCAGTCGCTGGGCGGTGTGCGCGACGAGGCCGAGATCCGTGGCCACCGCCGCACCTATATCGGCTCGATGCCGGGCAAGATCGTGTCGAACCTGCGCAAGGCGGGCACCGGCAATCCGCTGTTCCTGCTCGACGA
>DDES01000163.1 GCA_002336765.1 Novosphingobium sp. UBA1948
CAAGGCGGGTGGGCCGACCGAGGCCAGCCGCATCGCGCTGGGCGCCGCCGAGGGCTTTCCGGCGGGCACCGATATTTCCACGCTCGCCTTCGGGGTGCGCGATGATTACACCTCGCTGATGTGGCTGGGCGGCACGCAGGCCTTGTTCCAGTTGCGCGACGCCGATGCCGCGGCGCAGGCTTTCTGGCGCTATGGCACAGCCGCGCGCACCCCGATGACGCGGGCCAAGGGCATGTATTGGGCGGGCCGCGCGCTGGCGCAGGAGGGCAAGCCCAACGACGCCACCCGCTATTTCGCCGAGGCCGCGCGCTATCCCAACCAGTATTACGGCTTGCTGGCGCTCGAACGGCTGGGCCGCCCGATCCCGCCGCTGCACGATGGCCCTCCCGACAATCCTCGGCGCGCCCAGCCCAGCGAAGCGCAGCGCGGCGAATTCCTGACCCGCCCCATCGCGCAGGCCGTGCGCGAGGTGGCGCGCGATGCCGAATGGCAGACCACCATCCGCTTCTTCCGCGAAATCGCCAACCAGGCGCGCAGCGAGGCCGATTTCACCATGGCGGCCGATCTGGCAAAATCGCTGGGCCGCCGCGATCTGGCGGTGATCGTGGGGCAGGCGGCGGAGAATGCGGGCTATGGCAATTTCCGCGATCTCGCCTATCCGCTGATCCCCGCCCCGCAGGGCGCGGACTGGACCTTTGTCCACGCCATCAGCCGTCAGGAAAGCCAGTTCAGCCCCAATGCCGTCAGCCGCACCGGCGCGCGCGGGCTGATGCAGCTCATGCCCGCCACCGCCGCCGAAGTAGCGCGCAAGAACGGATTGCCGGTGTCGGCCTCGGCGCTATTCGACGATCCGCAATACAATCTGACGCTGGGCAATGCCTATTTCACATGGCTGCTGAACTATTATCGCGGTTCCTACCCCTTGGCGGTGGCGGCCTATAACGCTGGCCCCGGCAATGTGAACCGCTGGATCGCCAGCCGTGGCGACCCGAGGAACGGCGGGATCGACTGGGTGGAATGGGTGGAGCGCATCCCGATTTCCGAAACACGCTCCTATGTCACCCATGTGCTGGAAAACGCGGTCACCTATGATGCGATGAACCCCGACAAGGCGGGTTTCAAGGGACCGAACCCCTTGAGCCACTATCTGGGCAAGCAAGGCGCGGGCTGAGACCTTTTGCCAACTTTCCTCCACCGATAATGCCTGCCAGAGACGCCGCCATGCCCCTATCCCTGACCCCAACCCCGACCCTCACCACCGAAGAGGCCATCGCCCATGTCGCGCAGGGGATGACCTCCTGCACCCTGCCCAAAGCCGAATGGACGCATGAGGCGCATTGGGCCGCCGCGCTCTGGCTGCTCCGCCATGCGCCCGATCAGGCCACGCCCGCAGCGATGGGCCGCGCCATCCGCGCCTATAACGAATCGGTGGGCGGGCAGAACACCGACACGTCCGGCTATCACGAGACGATCACCATCGCCTCGATCAGGGCGGCGGGTGATTGTCTGGCGCGCGGCGGGGATGCGCCTCTGCCGCAGGTGCTGGCGGGGCTGATGCACTCGCATCTGGGCGGGCCGGAATGGCTGCTGGCCTATTGGCGGCGCGAAACGCTGTTCAGCGTGGAGGCGCGCCGCGTGTGGGTGGCGCCCGATCTGGCCGATTTGCCGTTCTGACCCTTGCCGATACCGGCGCGCTGCGCCTAGAAGGCGCAGCCTATGGCCAGACCTCCCGCCCCCAAACCTGCCCCCGCCCCCAAAACTCCGGGTGAAGGTCCGCCGATCACCCCCGCAGGTATGGCAGGCTTGCGCGCGCGCTATGACCATCTGCTCGGCACCGAACGGCCCGCGATTGTCGAGATCGTAAGCTGGGCGGCGGGCAATGGCGACCGCAGCGAGAATGGCGACTATCTCTATGGCCGCAAAAGGATGCGCGAGATCGACCGCGAGCTGGCGCATCTGGCGCGCCGCATGAAGGCCTGCCGCGTGGTCGATCCGGCGCGTCAGGCCGACCGCAGCCGCGCATGGTTCGGCGCCACCGTGGAAATCGCCGACGAGGATGACAACCGCAAGATCCTGACCCTTGTGGGCGACGACGAGCAGGATGCCGGCGCCGGTCGCATTGGCTGGAGCGCGCCGATCGCGCGGGCCTTGCGCGGGGCGGCTTTGGGCGATTTGCGCAAGGTGCGCCTGCCCTCGGGCGAGAAGGAGTGGGAGGTGATGGCCATCTCCTACCCCGCCCCGTAATCTTCTTTCACCCAAGCCCTAACCCACCCCTGCAATCGTTCAAAACTGGACGCTTGCCCAGTGCATTCCTTTCGCTCTAGGGCGCGGGGCGGAGGAAAGCCGCGCTCTGGGAGGGGTACGGCATTGGAGGAAATCATGCGCCAACGCCCGAACCGGCGACTGGCGGCGCTGCTGTTTGCCGCGCTGCTGCCCGCCCCCGCTTTTGCCCAAACGCCCGCCATCGCGCCCAATGGCGCCGATACCGTGTGGATACTCGTCTCTTCGGCGCTGGTGCTGCTGATGTGCCTGCCCGGCCTGTCGCTGTTCTATGGCGGGCTGGTGCGCGCCAAGAATTTCCTGTCGGTGATGGTGCAGGTGGGCGCGATTGCGGCGGCGGCCTCGCTGCTATGGGTACTGGGCGGCTATAGCCTTGCCTTTGGCACGGTGACGCATGGCATGTTCGGGGGCTGGTTGGGCGCGTTTGACGCCTCGGGCTTTGCCCATCTGACGGGCGTCCGCACGGGAACAACCCTGCCCGAAAACACCTTCGCGCTGTTCCAACTGTGCTTTGCCGCGATCACGCCCGCGCTGATGGCGGGCGCATGGGTGGACCGTGCGCGCTTTGGCTGGGTGGTGGCCTTTTGCGCGGTCTGGGGCATCGTGGTCTATGCACCCGCCGCGCACTGGATCTGGGGCAATGGCTGGATGGCCAGCCGCTTTGGCACGCTCGACTTCGCGGGCGGCATTGTGGTGCATACCACGGCGGGCGTCTCGGCGCTGGTGGTGGCCAAGGTGCTGGGCCCGCGCATTGGTTTCAACAAGACGCTGATGCTGCCGCATAGCCCCTCGCTCACCATGCTGGGCGCAGGGCTGCTGTGGGTGGGCTGGTTCGGCTTTAACGGCGGCAGCGCGCTGGCGGGCAATGCGGCGGCGGCCAGCGCGATCATCAATACCCATACGGCGGCCTGCGCGGCGGCGCTGGTGTGGATCGCCATCGAGGCCCGTCATGTCGGCAAGCCCACCAGCGTCGGCTTTGCCACCGGCGCGGTGGCGGGTCTGGCCACGGTGACGCCCGCGGCGGGCTTTATCGCCCCGCTGGCGGCGGCGGGTTTTGGCGTGGCGGCTTCGGTGATCTGCTATCCCATGATCCAGATCGTGAAGCAGAAGTGGAAGATCGACGATTCGCTCGACGTGTTCGCGGTGCATGGCGTGGGCGGGATGAGCGGCTCGCTGCTGCTGGCCGTGGCGATGGCGCCAGCGCTGGGCGGCACGGGCTATACCGGCAGCGCCACGATGGGCAGCCAGTTGGTCGCGCAGATCGTGGGCGTGGGCGGCACGGCGCTGTGGTCGGCGCTCGCCAGCTTTGTGCTGGCGGTGGGGCTGGGCAAGCTGATCCCGATGCGCGCCAGCGACGATGAACAGCGCGAGGGGCTGGACATCACCTATCACGGCGAACGCGCGTGGGAGATGGAATAGGGGGAGATGGAATAGGGCGCCGAGTGTGCTAGGCGGCTTCTCATGCGTCGCCTGCTGTCTCTACTCCTGCTGATCCCCGCCCCTGCCCTTGCGCGCGATGCGCTGGGCGTGTTCGGGTCTTGGGCCGCGTTTCGCGATGCGGGCGTGCCGCGTTGCTATGCCATCGCCATGCCCCATCCCGCGCGCGGCAGCGTCAATGGCTCGGCGCGCGAGACGCAGCCCTATGCCGATGTCGGCTTCTGGCCCAAGCGCGGCATTCGCGGGGCGCTGCACTTTCGCCTGTCGCATCGCGTGGCGGCAGGGGCGACGGTGCAACTCTCGCTGGCGGGGCAGAAATTCGCGCTGGCGGGCGGCGGGCTGGATGCGTGGAGCGCCGATCCGCGCATGGATGCCGCCATCAGCGCCGCCATGCGCTCGGCGGAAAGCATGACGCTGGCCAGCCGCGATGGCGCGGGGCGGTTGTTCTCGGATGCCTATCCACTGGCGGGCGCGGCCACAGCGATGGATGCGGCGATGCTCGGCTGCGCGGGCAAGTAGCGCGTTCTGGCCTTTTGCCCGATTCGCCGCTATGGGCGCGGCTATGAACGCCCCCCTGCCCACATCCATGCCCATCGCGGGCCATATCGACCCCGTGGTAACCAGCCGCGACATCACCGCGCGCGAGGATGGCCGCATCGATCTGCTCGGCCTGTCGCGCCCGCGCATCACCGAAATCTTTGCCGCTGCCGGTCTTGATCCCAAACAGGCCAAGCTGCGCGCCAAGCAGGTGTTCCACTGGATCTATCACCGCGGCATTTCCGATTTCGAGGCGATGACCGACATCGGCAAAACCATGCGCCCGTGGCTGGCCGAGCGTTTCGTGATCGCGCGGCCCGAGGTCGTCGTTTCGCAGCATAGCGAGGATGGCACGCGCAAATGGCTGCTGCGCACCGCCGATGGCCATGATTTCGAGATGGTGTTCATCCCCGATGCCGATCGCGGCACGCTCTGCGTTTCCTCGCAGGTCGGCTGCACGCTCAACTGCCGTTTCTGCCACACCGGCACGATGCGGCTGGTCCGCAACCTGACGGCGGG
>DDES01000108.1 GCA_002336765.1 Novosphingobium sp. UBA1948
GCCACCGGCGATCCGCTCTATCAGGCCGTGTCCGATGGGCGGCGTCTGGCGGGCATGGAGCATTGGCTGCCCTTGCTCGAAGACCGGATGGTCACGCTGTTTGACCATCTGGGCAAGCATGACCTGCTGCTGGTGGAAAGTTCCGCCCTCCACGCGGCCGACGAGCGCCTGACCGACATCGAGGATTACCACAAGGCACGCGTCGAAACCGCCAGCAAGAGTGCCGGTTCCTATCGCCCGCTGGCGCCGGATGCGCTCTATCTCACGCGTGAGGAACTGGAAGAGCGCCTCACCGCATGGCCCGCCCATCGCGCAGAGAGCTTTGCCCAGCCGGAAAGCGCCACAACGCTGGACTTCGCCTTTGCCGGCGCGCGCGATTTCACGCCAGAACGCGCGCGGGGCGATAACGCCTATGAAGCGGCGGCCCAGCATCTGTTATCAGCTGCCAAATCCGGCAAGCGCGCCATTCTGGCCGCCTATTCCACCGGCAGCCGCGCGCGCATCACCTCGATCCTTGGCGAGGCTCTAGCCCCCGCCCCCGCTCTCGCCGATACGTGGCAGGAAGCCTTGGGAATGGCGGCAAAGGGCCGCGTGGTGGCGCTGGTCCTGCCGCTCGACAGCGGCTTTTCCAGCGGCGACATCGAGCTGGTCACCGAACAGGATCTGCTGGGCGACCGCCTCGTCCGCCGCAAGAAGAAGAAAAAGTCCGCCGACGCCTTCCTCGCCGAACTGGCCTCGCTCAGCCCGGGCGATCTGGTGGTGCATATGGACCACGGCATCGGCCGCTATGAGGGGCTACAAAGCATCCCTGTAGGCGGGTCGCCGCATGATTGCGTGATGTTGACCTATGCAGGCGGCGACAAGCTCTATGTGCCGGTTGAAAACCTCGACGTGCTGTCGCGCTATGGCAGCGAGAGCGAGGGCGTGGCGCTCGACAAGCTGGGCGGCGAAGCATGGCAGAAGCGCCGCGCCCGCCTGAAAGAGCGCATCCGCGAGATCGCGCATGAATTGCTCAAAACCGCCGCGCTGCGCGCGCTCAAGGTCGCGCCGGTGCTGCAACCCGACGCCTCTTTCGCGCAATTTGTCGACCGTTTCCCCTGGGCCGAAACCGAGGATCAGGAAGCGGCCATCAGCGATGTGCTTGACGATCTGGCCTCGGGCAAGCCGATGGACCGGCTGGTGTGCGGNNCCGAGGTGGCCCTGCGCGCGGCCTTTGTGGCGGCGATGGCGGGAATGCAGGTGGCAGTGGTTGCCCCCACCACGCTGCTCGCCCGCCAGCACGCCAAGGGCTTTACCGAGCGTTTCGCGGGCTTCCCGCTGCAAGTCGGCCGCCTCTCGCGCCTCGTGCCCGAAAAGGAGGCCAGCGCCACCCGCGCAGGCCTGACCGAGGGCACGGTGGATGTGGTGATCGGCACCCATGCCATCCTCAGCAAGAACGTAAAGTTCAAGCAGCTTGGCCTTGTTATTGTTGATGAAGAGCAGCGTTTCGGCGTCAACCACAAGGAGCGCCTGAAGCAATTGCGCGCCGATGTGCATATGCTGACGCTGACCGCCACGCCCATCCCGCGCACGCTGCAAATGGCCATGTCGGGCCTGCGCGAACTCTCCACCATCCAGACCCCGCCGGTCGACCGCCTCGCGGTGCGCACCTATGTTATGGAGTGGGACGAGGTGGTGATGCGCGAGGCTTTGCTGCGCGAGCATCATCGCGGCGGGCAGAGCTTCATCGTCGTGCCCCGCATTTCCGATATGGCGGAAATCGAGGACTGGCTACACGCCGCCGTGCCGGAGGTGAAATATATCGCCGCCCATGGCCAGATGGCAGCGAGCGAAGTGGAGGAGCGCATGAGCGCCTTCTACGAGCGCAAATATGACGTGCTCGTCTCCACCACCATCGTGGAAAGCGGGATCGACATTCCCACCGCCAACACGATCATCATCCACCGCGCCGACCGTTTCGGCCTTGCCCAGCTTTACCAGTTGCGCGGGCGCGTGGGGCGCTCGAAACTGCGCGCCTATGCCTATCTCACCACGCCCGCCGCACGCGCGCTGAACGAGACGGCGGAGAAGCGCCTCAAGGTGCTGGGCGATCTCGACAGCCTCGGCGCGGGCTTCCAGCTGGCCAGCCACGATCTCGACATTCGCGGCGCGGGCAACCTGCTGGGCGACGAGCAATCGGGCCATATCCGCGAGGTGGGCTTTGAGTTGTACCAATCCATGCTGGAAGACGCGATCCTCGCCGCCAAGGCGGGCGACTATGGCCTCGAACGCGACACACGCGGCCTTTCGCCCCAGATCACCGTCGAGGCGCCGATCATGATCCCCGAGGATTACGTGCCCGATCTCGCCGTTCGCATGGCGCTCTACCGCCGTCTCAACGATGCCGAGGACACCCGTGAGGTCGAAGCTCTCTCCGCCGAAATGATCGACCGCTTCGGCCCCCTACCCGCCGCCACCGAAAACCTCGTCCAGCTTATCCAGATCAAGCGACAGGCGATCGAAGCCCATATTGCCAAGATCGACGTCGGCCCGCGCGGCACTCTGGTCGCCTTCCACAATGACCACTTCCCCGATCCGGCGGGCCTGTTCGCCTATGTCGAGCGGCTCAATGGCGCGATCAAGCTGCGGCCCGATAGCAAGCTAGTGGTGCAGCGCGCATGGGGCGACCCCAAGGCTCGTCTGAACGGGTTGTTCCAGCTCACCAAGGGGTTGAGCGCGGTTGCGCGCAAGGCAGGCGGAAAGAAGAAGTGATCGGAGTTTTGCCTCCGGCGGGTTAAGGGTGTAACACCCTTAACAATCCCCATAGTGTCCACGTAGGGTTGCGGGTTCGACGTGGTGTGGGGGCGCGGTGTTGATGACTGTTATTCCGCTTCGCGGGAGGAGAGAACTGCTCCGCAGGTTTTATGGAGCACTGGCCCAAAGGCGTTCATCGTCAAATGCCCTGCACCATCTTTCATCAGCCTCTCTCCGCAATTCCAGCAGCGCCAACGCCACAGGACCACAAGCCAGACTGGCAAAAATATGCCCCATAGAATTGGGACAATGTTTGGCTTGAACTGGAACAGCACGAACGTGCTGACAACGAAAATGCCGAAAGACAGGCGCATCCGTTGCCAATTGCGAATGAAGGCTGCTTTATCCGTCATAAACTTAGCTTAGCAGGAATGCTTGAGCCTGTCCGCATCATTGATGCTTCGCCAAGATTCCCGCCGCGAAGCGGCCATCAAAACTATCCACCCCACGCCCTCACCCAAGGCCGAACCGAAACCGCAACGTAGACATTAAAGGGATTGCAAAGGGCGATGGCCCTTTGCCCGCCGGAGGCACCCTTTTCCTAAACCTCCGACACCATCGCCAGAAACGCCGCCGCAGGCATCGGCTGCGCCCTCACAAAGCCTTGGTAGCAGGCGCAACCCTCACGGGCCACGGCCAAGCGCTGCCCCTCTGTTTCGATCCCTTCGGCAATCACGTCGAGGTCGAGCGCCTTGGCCATGGCGACGATGGCGCGCAGCACGGCGAGGTCGCGCGGGTCTTCGGTGATGCCGTCGACCATCGAGCGGTCGAGCTTCAAATAGTGCAGCGGCAGGGTTTTGAGATAGTGGAAGTTGCAAAAGCCCGCGCCGAAATCGTCGAGCGCGATGCGAATGCCCAGCCGCGCGAGGTCGGACAGGCTGCGTTCGGCCAGCGCCATATCGGCCACCAGCACCTGCTCGGTCACTTCCAGCGTCAGGCGGTCGGTCGGAAAGCCGGTCTTGCCCAGAGCCTTGCCAAGGTCGAAGGTAAAGCTGCCCTCGGCCAGATCGGCGGCAGTGACATTGAGCGACATGCGCAGGCCATCGGGCCATTGCGACGCCGCCTGCAAGGCCGCCTCGGCAATGTGGCGCGACAGGGGGGCGACGAAATCTGCCCGCTCGGCAATCACGAAGAGCGCGCCCGCCCCGATGCGCCCCAGCTTGGGGTGGTTCCAGCGCGCCAGTGCCTCGGCGCCCGACAGATGCTCGGCGCCATCGGGCGAGAGCGTGTATTGCGGCTGGAAGTGGACCTCGATCTCGCCCTTGTCGATGGCGTGCAGCAGATCGGCCTCGAGCTGGGCGGCGGTGCGACCCGCCTTGGTCGTCTCGCCATCCACCCACACCACGCGGCGCGCCAGATCGCGCTGCGCCACGGCCAGCGTCTGGGCCAGCCGGTCGAGCGCGCTTTCCGCCCCCTCACCCGCCAGCACGCGCAGCACGGCAATGCGCGGGCTCAGCCGCAACGTGCCCGAGCGACGGGCAATCGGTTGGGTAACACGGTCAGCGATCTGCTCGGCGAACAATTGCCAGCGCTCGCGGCTGCAAGCCTCGTCGGCGATGAGCAGGAACGTACCCCCCGGCCCGCGCGCCACCAGCCACGGCCCGTCGAGCTGTTCGTCGGCCAGATGGCAGATGCGGCCCGCCACCTCGACCAGTGCGCCATCGCCCGCCGCCTCGCCATAGGCCAGATTGATTGTTTCAAACCGGCGGATGCCCAGCATCAGCGCATGGACGCGCGGGATGGCCCCGCCGGTGGCATGGGCCGAGATCCCCTCCTCCACCCATTGCGTCAGCCGCGCGCGCACTGCCTCGTAAGTAGGCAGGCCCGTGAGCGGATCGCGCTCGCTATGCGCACCATCCGGCGCGGAGAGGACTTCATGTGGGGTCATAATTGAAAAGGCACGCTAAATCCCTTTGCGCTCCAAGGATAGTGCCAAGCTCTTGCCAAACTGTTTCATATCGAGCCGGTGCTGGCAATCGCGCGGTGAGCAGCCTATGACATATCGGCAAGGATGTGAGTGGATGACCCGAATGACTGCCGAAACACGCTCCGAACTGCGGCCTGAACTCCGTTTGGCCCTGATCGCATCGGACACGCCGCAGGCGCAGGCCGCCGCGACAGCCATGGCGGGCGACCATCCCTGGGTGCCGCTGGAGGAAGCCGATGTGGCGGTGGTGCTGGGCGGCGATGGTTTCATGCTGACAGTGCTGCACCGCATGCTGGATGCGGGGCGCGTGATTCCCGCCTATGGGCTGAACCACGGCACGGTGGGCTTCATGATGAACAAGGCCCGCTCGTCCAAACACATTGCACAGCGTGTGGCCAAGGCGACCAGTATGCAGGTCGCGCCGCTGGAGATGGAGGTCACCACCTGGTCGGGCGAGACGAGCAGCTTTTATGCCATCAACGAGGTCTCGCTGCTGCGTGAAACCCGCCAGACGGCCAAGATCGAGATTTCGGTGAATGGCAAGGTGCGCCTGTCGGAACTGGCCTGCGACGGCATTCTGGTGGCAACGCCCGCCGGCTCGACCGCCTATAACCTGTCGGCCAACGGCCCCATCCTGCCGATGGGCAGCGGTATCCTCGCGCTCACGCCTTTGAGCCCGTTCCGCCCGCGCCGCTGGAAGGGGGCGATCATCAAGGATAATGCCACCATCGAGTTTCGCATCAAGGAGCCGGACAAGCGCCCCGTGGCCGCCGTAGCCGACCAGAAGGAAGTGCGCGATGTGGCCCATGTGCGGATTACCGCACATCGCGAGAAATCGCTGATCCTGATGTTCGACCGCCACTCCAGCCTCGACGAGCGAATCTTTGCCGAGCAGTTTCAGGTGTGATTTTTGCGCGGTGACGGGGGCACCACCTGCGAATTTCAGGCTAGTTTTCCACAGCTTGCGCAAAAATTTTCGAAAGGCGCCGCAAAGGCGCTTGCCAAAACCAAGATCGCTGTTATTAGCGCGCTCCTGTCCAGCGGCAACGCTGGTTTGTTCCCTGATAGCTCAGCGGTAGAGCTCTCGACTGTTAATCGAGCGGCCGTAGGTTCGAATCCTACTCAGGGAGCCACCTTCTTCCAGAAACAACCGGTAGATCAAAGCATCAGCGGCCAGAAACGCCGGTTGTTCTGCTGCGTGCCCGCCTCGCAACGGCATCGTTACAAATGCTGAAAGGCTGAACCTTTACAGGTCTTGTAACTGTTTCCCCCACGCTATCGCATTCTATCCCCTGCGCGCGACCTACCAACACGGGGATTTCAAACGTGCGACACATTGTCCGTCTTCTCACCGCCAGCGCCGTCGCGCTGGTGCTGCCTACACTCGCCCACGCGCAAAGCTCGGGGATCACTGGCGACAGTGACATCGCCAATCGTCCGGCCAGCATTATTGGCGTATCTTTCCAATCAATCTCGGCGGATGGGAGCACGATTGCGACTATTGTCCGCCGCAACGCCACCACCTACAGCGCCTATCGCGTGACAGCCTCGGGCTATCAGGCGTTGCCTGGCGCCAACAACGACACCGATGCCGCCGTCGAGGCGCGCGATGTTTCGGCCGATGGCAATGTGATCGTGGGCCTGTCGATGGCCACCTATTCCTCGCGCGGGGTGGCCACCTTGTGGGAAGGCACCACGCTCACCGTCTTGCCACATTTGGCCGCGGGCGGGTCGGCCAACAGCGCGGCCTTCGGAATTTCGGGCGACGGGCATGTCGCTGTTGGCTCCTCGACCACCGGCGGCGGGGTCACCCACGCCGTGCGCTGGGTGGACAAAGGCGCGGCGCAAGACATCCACGGCGGCAACCTTACCTATTCCATCGCCCAGCGGGCCAGCACAGATGGCAGCACGGTGATCGGCTATGGCGGCACGGCGGCCCGCCCCAACGAGGCTTTTGTGTGGACCGCGACGGGCGGCATGCAAGGGCTGGGCGTGCTGGCGTCGCGCGATAGCGGCGGGCAAGGCACCAGTCGCGCCACCGGCGTTTCGGGCGATGGCAGCGTGGTAGTGGGCTATTCGGCCGATGCGTCCTCCAATGCCGAGGCATTCCGCTGGACGGCGAGCGGGGGGATGCAGAGCCTTGGCCTGTTGGCCGGCGGCAATTCCAGCAGCGCGCTGGGCATCAGCGCCGATGGCAATGTGATCGTTGGCTCGGCGCGCGAACCATCCACGGTGGTCGCCGGTATCCAGAATACGGTGGCCTTCCGCTGGACGCAGGGCACCGGTCTGCAGAAGGTTACCGACTGGTTGAGCGGCGCGGGTGTTGCCCCCGGCAACAACACCTTCACCGAGGCCACCGGTGCCAATCGCGATGGCAGCGTGATCATCGGCAAGGGCCAGATCAATGGCACCACCCAGCAATTTATCGCCCGCGTGGTCAGCACGGGCACAGGCTCCGGGACAGGCACGGGTACTGGCACGGGTACGGGTACGGGAACCGGCACGGGTACGGGTACAGGAACCGATACCGGCACCGGCGGCACCAACACGGGCGGGTCGGGCGTGATCGGTCTGGTGGATTATCTGCTCACCGTGTCCAACGGTCAGGGCGTCACCTTCCAGCAATTGCTCAACGGCATCCGCCTGACCATGTGGGGCGCGCATCACCGCAACCTGTTCGACTATGGGCTGAGCGGCGCCACCTGTGGCTGGGCCACGGGTGACTATGCGGGCAGTAGCACCGCCAACCGCCGCTCCTATTCCAGCGAGGTCGGTCTGTGCCGCGATCTGGCAGCCGGGCTGCGCGTGGGCTTTGGCGGCGGGGTGGATGGTTCCGACCTCGATCTGTCGCTGGGCGGAACGGCGCGCACACGCGGCTACCATCTGGTGGGTGAGGTTGATCTCGCGCCCGCTGGCACATCGCTCACGCTGAGCGCCACTGGTCTTTACAGCGATAATGACGTGCGGATGCACCGTGCCTATCAGAATGGCGCCAATGTCGATGTCTCGCATGGCCAGACCAAGGCGCGCGGCTTTGCCGGTCGCCTGCGGGCCGATTGGCGCAATCTTGTCAGCTTTGGCGACGAGACCGGCGTGTCGCCCTATGTCTCCTATGCCTATACCGATCTCAAGCTCGATGGCTTCACCGAAACCGGCGGCGCCTTTCCGCTGGCGATGAACGGCCTGCGCATGAAGGGGCATGAAATGCGGCTGGGTGGGCGCGCCGATGCCAAGCTGGCCAAGGCCGTGCGGCTGATCGTCTCGGGCGAATGGGTGCACGGGTTCAAGACCAGCCAGCCGGTGATGAGCGGCACGATCACGGGCATAGGCGGTTTTGCCCTGGCCAGCCCCGCGCCGCAGGGCGATTGGGGGCGTGCGGGGGTCGATCTCGACATCGGCCTTTCGGCCAACGCGCTGCTCTCCCTGTCCGGCCATGCCATGCTGGGGCGCGGCGAGGATGCGCGGGCAGGCGGCAGCGCCTCGCTGCGCGTGGCGTTCTAATAGATCAAGCGCGGAAGGGTGGCGGGATCTATGGTCTTGCCACCCACCCCTGCCCTCCACCCCATAAAACTCGTCAGGCCACTTCAAACAGGCCCGCCGCCCCCATGCCGCCGCCCACGCACATCGTCACCACCACATAGCGCGCGCCGCGCCGCCGCCCCTCGATCAAGGCATGGCCCACCATGCGCGCACCCGACATGCCATAAGGATGGCCGATGGATATGGCGCCACCGTTCACATTCAGCCGGTCCGCCGGAATGCCGAGCCGGTCACGGCAATAGAGCACCTGCACCGCAAAGGCCTCGTTCAACTCCCACAGGCCGATGTCGTCCATCGACAGGCCGAAACGCTGGAGCAGTCTGGGCACGGCATAGACCGGCCCGATCCCCATCTCGTCCGGCTCGGTGCCCGCCACGGCCATGCCGACATAGCGCCCGAGCGGTGTGAGGCCCCGCCGCGCGGCCTCGCCCGCCTCCATCACCACACAGGCCGAGGCGCCATCGGAGAGTTGCGAGGCATTGCCCGCGGTTATCACCCCGCCCTCCACCACAGGCTTGAGCGAGGAGAGGCCTTCGAGCTTGGTATCCGGCCGGTTGCCCTCGTCGCGGTCCAGCGTGACGCTCAACATCCGCCGTTCGCCGGTGGCGCGGTCCACTTGCGCCATCGTGGCGGTCACGGGCACGATCTCGTCGGCAAAGGCGCCTGATGCCTGCGCGGCGGCGGTGCGTTGCTGGGATTGCAGGGCATAGGCATCCTGCGCCTCGCGCGAAATGCCATAGCGCCGCGCCACCACCTCGGCGGTTTGCAGCATCGGCATATAGACATCAGGCGCGATGGCCAGCAATTCGGGATCCTGTCCCACACGCAGTTCGGGCGTCTGCACCAGCGATACGGATTCCACGCCGCCCGCCACCACCACCTGCATCCGGTCCACCACCACCTGATGCGCGGCCATGCCGATTGCCATCAGGCCCGAGGCGCATTGCCGGTCCACCGTGATGCCCGCCACGCTGGCCGGAAAACCGGCCCGCAGCGCGGCGGTGCGGCCAATCGCGCTCTGCACCCCTTGCGGCAGGCCCGCGCCCAGCACCACATC
>DDES01000136.1 GCA_002336765.1 Novosphingobium sp. UBA1948
AGAGATGGTGCGCCTGCTGCTCGGCCCGCAAGGCAAGGCGCTGACCGGCGCCGGAACGATCATCGGCCTGTCCACCTACAGCGATTTCGTGCTGGCGCGCGATGTGCTGCGCACCATGGGCCGTGCCCCGCGCGAGGCGCTGGCCCTGCCGCTGGCCGATCACGACGCGCCGCCGCGCCTCCTCGCGCTGCTCCATGACGCCTGCCAGCGCCCATGCGCCTCGCAGGCCACATCCTATCTCTGGCTGGCCTGATCCGGCCCTCAAGGAACGCTCCTGTGTCCCAACTCACCTTCGACTATATCATCATCGGCGCGGGCTCCGCGGGCAGCGTGCTCGCCAACCGGCTGAGCGCGGCCTCCAATATCAGCGTGCTGCTGCTGGAATCAGGCGGCAGCGCCAACCATCCCTATATCCGCATGCCGGTCGGCTTTTTGCAGGCGCTGCGCAATCCGGCCTTCACGTGGCAATTCGCCTCGGAGCCGGAGCCGCATCTGGGTGGCAAAGTGTTTCCCCTGCCGCGCGGGCGGGTGCTGGGCGGGTCGTCGTCGATCAACGGCACCGTGCATTTCCGTGGCCACCCGCTCGATTTCGACGATTGGGCCAAGCTGGGCTGCGAAGGCTGGGATTACCAGAGCGTGCTGCCCTATTTCAAGCGCAGCGAGGACCATTGGACCGGCGGCAACGCATGGCGTGGCAAGGGCGGCCCGATTGGCGTCAAGCCGGTCGATGTCTCGAAATTGATGGCGCAGGAAGTGCGCGCATCCGCCGCGCTGCACGGCCTCGCCTATAACCCCGACTATGATGGCGAAAGCAACGAGGGCTGCGCCGATGTGCAGGTCGCGCTGCAAAATGGCGAGCGTTGCGGCGGGGCCAGAGCCTATATCGAACCGGCCAGCCGCCGCGCCAATCTGCGCATCCTGACGCAATCTCAGGTCAACCGCATCCTGTTCACCGGCAAGCGCGCCACCGGCGTCGCCTTCGAGCGCCATGGGCAGCCGCAGGTCGCCACCGCGCGGCGCGAGATCATCCTGTGCGGCGGTGCCTATGGTTCGCCGCAACTGCTGATGCTGTCGGGCGTTGGCCCTGCCGCCCATCTGGCCGAGCATGGTATTCCGGTGGTGCACGACCTGCCGGGCGTGGGCCAGAATTTGCAGGAACATGTGCGCCTCGCCCACCAGTATGACGCCAACCCGCCGCATTCCTTCGCGCAAAGCCTGCGCTTTGACCGTGCGGCTTTCTCCTTCCTGCGCTGGCTGTTCCTGCGCACGGGCCGCTTTGCCAACCAGATCGCCGCGGCCTGCATCCTCACCCGCAGCGAGGAAGGGCTGGACCGCCCCGATCTCCAGATCATGTCCAGCCCCGTGCGGGTGGATGCCAACATCTGGTTCCCCGGCATCACCAAACCCAAGCGCGACTGTTTCTACAACTCCATCTGCCTGCTGCGCCCCAAGAGCCGTGGCAGCGTGACGCTGCGCGATGCCAATCCGCGCTCGGCCCCGCGCATCCATCTCAATCTGCTGGGCGATCCGCGCGACTGGGCGGTGCTGAAAAAGGGCCTCGCCATCTCGCGCAAAATTTTCGCGAGCGGGCCGATTGCCGACTACATTGTCGAGGAAACCCTGCCCGGCGCTCATGTCACCAGCGACGAGGCGCTCGACGCGATGAAGGCCGAACTGTCGGGCGTGGTGCACCATCCGGTGGGCACCTGTTCGATGGGCATCGGGCCGGACGCGGTGGTCGATCCGCAATTGCGCGTGCGCGGTGTCGAGGGGCTGCGCGTGGCCGATGCCTCGATCATGCCGCTGCTGGTGGGCGCCAACACCAATGCCGCCGCCGTGATGATCGGCGAGAAAGCCAGCGATCTTATTCTGCAATCCGCCCGTCAGGAGCACGCCGCATGAGCGATATTTTCACCAAGGCCCGCGCCCGCACCGGCGCCTTCTCCGGCCATTTCATCGACGGCGCATGGCGCGAGGGCAAAGGCGCGACGATCCCCGTGATCGATCCGGCCAGCGAGGCGCAGATCGGCGCGATTGCGGCGGGAGGAGCCACGGAAGTGGATGCCGCCGTCACCGCCGCGCGCAAGACGTTCGAGAGCAAGGAATGGTCGGCCATGCCCGCCGCAGGGCGCGAGCGGCTGTTGCTCAAACTGGCCGATCTGGTCGAGGCGCAGCAGGACGAGATCGCCGCCATCGAGACGATCGACAATGGCATGCCCTATGGCATTTCCAAGATGATGGCCGTGGGCAGCGCGATCAGCTCGATCCGCTATCACGCGGGCTGGCCCCGCCGCCTGACGGGCGAGACGGTGCCCATGTCGGTGCCGGGTAACTGGCATGGCTATACCACGCATGATCCGCTGGGCGTGGCCGCGCTGATCGTGCCGTGGAACGCGCCCTTTGCCATCACCTGTTCCAAACTGTCGGCGGCGCTGGCGGCGGGCTGCTCGGTGGTGCTCAAGCCGGCCGAACTAGCGCCCATGTCCGGCCTGCGTCTGGCCGAACTGGTGGCCGAGGCAGGCTTTCCCGCTGGCGTGGTCAATGTCGTCACGGGGCTGGGCGCCGAGGCGGGTGCGGCGTTGGTGTCGCATCAGGGCATCGACAAGATCAGCTTCACCGGCTCCACCGCCACCGGCAAGGCGATCCTGCGCGAGAGCGTGACCGACTTGAAGCGCATCAGCCTCGAACTGGGCGGCAAATCGGCCAGCATCGTGTTTGCCGATGCCGATCTGGCGAAAGCGATCCCCGCCGTAGCCATGGGCATTTTCGGCAACAGCGGGCAAGTCTGCGCCGCTGGTTCGCGCCTGTTCCTGCACGAGGCGATCTTCGACCGCTTTATCGAGGGATTGGTCGCCTTCACGCAAAAGCTGCGCGTGGGGCCGGGCACCGAGGAAGGCGTGGCGCTCGGCCCGCTGATCTCGGCGCCGCAGCGCGACAAGGTGATGTCCTATATCGAGGCGGGCCGCAAGGAAGGCGCGACTCTGGTGGCGGGCGGCGATGCGCCCTCGGGCGCGGGCTTCTTCGTCAACCCCACCATCTTTGTCGACACCAATCCCGCCATGAGCATCGTGCGCGAGGAAATCTTCGGCCCCGTGCTCTCGGTGATGAAATTCTCCGAGGACAATCTCGACGATCTGGCCGCCCGCGCCAATGACAGCATCTATGGCCTGTCGGCCTATGTCTGGACCACCAATCTGGGCCATGCCCATGCACTGGCGAAAAAGCTGCGCTCCGGCTCGGTCAAGATCAACGGCTCGGGCATGGAATTCGCCTTGCCCTTCGGCGGCTTCCGCCAGTCGGGCGTGGGCCGCGAGCATGGCCGTGCGGGCGTGGAAGCCTTTACCGAGACCAAGGCGGTGATGGTGGGCTGGTAAGATGCGGTTCCTCGGTATCGCGCTGCTCTCGCTGGCTGCCGCTGTTCAGGCTGCGCCCCCCGCGCCGGAAAACTGGCTGTCCTATGGCCGCACGCCCGATGAACAGCGCTTCTCGCCGCTGGACGAGATCAATGCCGCCTCGGTCGGCGGGCTGGGGCTGGCATGGTATGCCGATCTGCCCGCCAACCGCGGTCAGGAGGCAACCCCCATCGTGGCCGATGGCAAGCTCTATGTCTCCACCGCGTGGAGCATCGTGCAGGCCTATGACGCCAAGAGCGGTGCCCTACTCTGGACCTATGACCCGCAGGTGCCGCGCGAAACGGGCGTGAACGCCTGCTGCGACGCGGTCAATCGCGGCGTGGCCTTGTGGAACGGGTCTTTGTTCGTCGGCACGCTCGACGGGCGGCTGGTGGCGATTGACGCCAAGACCGGCCGCCAGCGCTGGGCGGTGCAGACCACCGACCGCAGCAAGCCCTACACGATCACCGGCGCGCCGCGCGTCATCAAGGGCAAGGTGATCATCGGCAATGGCGGCGCGGAATATGGCGTGCGCGGCTATGTCTCGGCCTATGACGCGGCGACCGGCAAGCGCGCGTGGCGCTTCTACACCGTGCCGGGCGATCCGGCGAAGCCCTTTGAAAACCCCGTGTTGGCCAAGGCTGCCAAGACATGGGCGGGCCAATGGTGGAAGCACGGTGGCGGCGGCACGGTGTGGGATTCGATGGCCTATGATCCGGCGCTCGATCTGCTCTACATCGGCACCGGCAACGGATCGCCGTGGAACCGCAAGCTGCGTTCCGATGGCAAGGGGGACAATCTGTTTCTCTCGTCCATCGTCGCGCTGCGCCCCTCGACCGGCGAATATGTCTGGCATTACCAGACCACGCCGGGCGATGAATGGGATTACACCGCCACCCAGTCGATCATCCTTGCCGATCTGACCATCGACGGCGTGGCGCGCAAGGTGTTGATGCAGGCGCCCAAGAACGGGTTTTTCTATGTGCTGGACCGCGAGAGCGGCAAGCTGATCTCGGCCAAGCCCTTCATTCCCGTCAACTGGGCCAGCGGGATCGACCCGAAAACCGGCCGCCCCATCGAGAACCCCGCCGCGCGCTATAGCGAAACGGGCAAGCCCTTCGTGCAAATGCCGGGGCCATTGGGCGGGCATAGCTGGTATCCGATGGCGTTCAGCCCGCGCACCGGTCTTGTCTATCTGCCCGCACAGGAACTGGCCACGCCCTATGCCGCCGAGGCCAAGCCGCGCTTCAACGCCAAGGGCTGGAACACCGGCGTAGCGATGGGCGCCGAGCCTTTGCCGCGCGATCCCAAGGTGATGGCCGCGCTGCGGGCGGGGCTGAAAGGCTATTTGCTGGCGTGGGATCCGGTGGCGCAAAAGGAAGTGTGGCGCGCCGATCATGGCCAGCCCTTCAATGGTGGCACGCTGGCCACGGCGGGCGATCTGGTGTTTCAGGGCGATGCCTCGGGCGTGCTCCATGCCTATGGCGCGCGCGATGGCCGCGATCTGTGGCGCTTTGACACGCAATCGCCGATCATGGCCGCGCCGGTCGCCTATGCGGTGGACGGGGTGAACTATATTGCCGTGCTGGCCGGTTATGGCGGCGTGGCGGGCACGGGGCCGGGCATCCTGTTCAACCCCGATGGTGCCAAGCGCAATATCAGCCGCCTGCTTGTGTTCCGCCTTGGCGGCACGGGGCAATTGCCCGCTGCCCCGCCTCCGCCCGAACGGGTGGTGCCAACGCCGCCCGCAGGCCAGTTCAGCGTGGCGGATGTCGAGGCGGGGCGCCTGCTCTTCGCCCGTTCCTGCGGTGTATGCCACGGGGCCGAGGCGGTGAGCGCGGGGGTGATTCCCGATCTGCGCTACAGCGGGATGCTGGAACGCCAGCCCTTCCTCGCCATCGTGCGCGACGGCGCGTTGAAAGGCGCGGGCATGGCCTCCTTTGCCGACACGCTGTCCCCGCGCGAGATGGAACTGGTGCGCGCCTATCTGGTCACCCGCCAGCGCGAGACAGCCGATCAAGCAGTGGCACGGCCTTAACGCACAGCCTGTCGCGCGCGATATTGCGCGGGGGTCATGCCGGTGCGTTTGCGGAAAAAGCGCAGGAAATAGGATGGTTCGACAAAGCCCAGCGCATAGCCGATCTTGGTCGCCGAGGCGCGGGTGAAGATCAGGCGGCGCTGGGCCTCCTCGGCCAGTCTTTCGAGGATCACGCCTTTCGCTGTCTGGCCCGCAAAGCGCTGGCAGGCACGGTTGAGCCGGGTCTGGTTGCAGCCCAGCGCGCCGACATAATCGCTCACCCGCCGTAGTTCGAGAAAGCGCTGTTCGACCATCGCGCGGAAGGCGAGGAATATCTCGCGCTCCCCCTCCTCCTCGCCGCCCGAGAGATCCTGCCCCGCGCGCACCACTCTTGAAGCATGGAGCAGCACCAGATGGCGCAGTGCCTCCATCGCCAGCGCCGAACCCTCGCGCGGCTCATGCGCCTCCTCGCAGAGTGCGCGCATCGCGCGTTCCAGCGCCTGCGCCTCGCGGTCGCCCGTGGGCGGCGCCACCACATAGGCGCGGCGCAGCAGGAAGCCGATATCGAGATTGCGGTTCACCACCAGATCGAGCACGCGGGCATGGGCAATGGTGGCCGCCCAGCCGGTGGAGGCGCCATCCGTCTCGAAACCATGCACCCCGCCGCCCGGAATGGTGATGAGCATCGGCGCCCTGCCCGCCAGCCTGAGCCCGTCGATCTCGCAAAAACAGGCGCCCGATGTAGCCAGCAACACCTGCACCATGTCGGGATGGACATGCGGCTCGCGATGGCGCCCGTCGGTGCCTTGCGGCGGGGCGATATGTTCGCCCAGCGGAAAGATGCTCTCGCCCGCCACCACCAGCGCCCGCGGATCCATGCTGCGCAGCATAACAGCAGAGGTAGAATCGTCGCCCATGCGAAAAACTACCATGAAATGGCAGGTTTTGTGAATTTATTACACCATGCCGGTGCCCTAGATTGGGTTTATGGGCGGCGCAAAACCCGCTGTGCCCACAGAACACTATGGAGAGGACACCATCATGGCGCATTTCCCCCGTACCCGCACCTTCATCCATTCGTTGCGCCCGCTGCGCATCGAAGGTGACGTGCTCGATCTGGATATCACCGGCGAGATTCCCCACGAGATCGACGGCATTTTCCACCGCGTGCAACCCGACGCGCAATTCCCGCCCAAATATGATGACGACCAGTTCTTCAACGGCGATGGCCTGATCACCCAGTTCGACATCCACAAGGGCCGCGTGAACCTCAAGCAGCGCTATGCCCTGACCGACAAGTTGAAGGCCGAGCGCAAAGCCGGTCGCGCGCTGTTCGGCGCCTATCGCAATCCGCTGACCGACGAGGAATCGGTGCAGGGCATGATCCGCGGCACCGCCAACACCACGCCGATCGTGCATGCCGGCAAGCTGTTCGCGCTCAAGGAAGACAGCCCGCCGCTGATCATGGATGCCATCAGCATGGAGACCGAGGGCTATTCGGACTTCAACGGCAAGATGCGCAACCAGACCTTTTCGGCGCATCCCAAGATTGACCCCGTCACCGGCAATATGTGCAATTTCGGCTATGCCGCCACCGGACTTTTGACGCGCGATGTGTCCTATATGGAGGTTAGCCCCTCAGGCGAACTGCTGTTCGAGACCTTCTTCGAGGTGCCCTATTACTGCATGATGCATGATTTCTCGATCACGGCGGATTATGCGGTTTTCCACCTCTGCCCGATCACCTCGAACTGGGATCGCCTGAAGGCCAACAAGCCGCATTTCGGCTTTGACACCACGCTGCCGGTCTATCTGGCGGTGCTGCCGCGCCACGGCAAGGCGGAGGACATGCGCTTCTTCAAGGCGCCAAAGACGGTGTTCGCCAGCCATGTGATGAACGCCTACAACGAAGGCACGAAGATCATCTTCGACATCCCGCAGTCGGCAGGCAATGCCTTCCCCTTCTTCCCCGACATCCATGACGCGCCCTTCGATCCCGTCGCCGCGCGCCCCTATCTGCACCGCTGGGTGGTGGATATGGCTTCGCCCACCGACGATTTCGTCTCGGTCGAGCGCGTGTCGGACCTGATCGGCGAATTCCCCCGTGTGGACGACCGCTATATCGGTCAGGATTACACGCATGGCTGGATGCTGGTGATGGATCCCGAGATGCCGTATGAAGGCGAAGGCGTGCGTGCCTCGGGCTTCCGCATGAACCGGATCGCCCATTTCAACCGTAAGACGGGTGAAGAGAAGACCTGGTATTGCGGGCCGCAGAGCCTGATCCAGGAGCCGCAATTCATCCCGCGCAGCAAGGATGCCGCCGAGGGTGATGGCTGGCTGCTGGCGCTGGTCGACAATCAGGTGACCAACTATTCCGATCTGGTGGTGCTGAACGCGCTGGATGTGGAATCAGGCCCGATCGCCCGCGTCCACCTGCCCTTCCGCACCCGCAACGGGCTGCACGGCACATGGGCAAACCGCGCCTCGTTACCTGCGTGAAGACGCCGAGAGCCGCGCCGATCCTTTATTGGGATTGGCGCGGTTTTTTGTGTGGGTGGACGTGATTGCGGGCCGCACGCAGGGAAGCGGGCGGCGCGGGAGCGTTATGTATGGTGTAGTTTTAGCGGCATATCCCTGATGGTGGCATGCTTGATCATTGGTTGCGG
>DDES01000117.1 GCA_002336765.1 Novosphingobium sp. UBA1948
ACAGCGCCCAGCACAGCGCCACGCCCTTGGTGGACATACGGTCAAAGATCCAGCCGAACAGGATCTTGCCCAGACCGGAGATCACGATGACGATGGTAAAGCCCAGCGCGGCCACCGTAGCACCCAGCGTCGTGTGCTTTTCGATGAACAGCGGGATATATTCGTTGATGCCGTTGGAAATCACGCCCGAGAGCGCGGTGGCAAGGATCAGCAGCCAGAACTGGGGGGTCTTTTTGAAATCGGCGAAATGCTCGCCAAGATCGGGCGCGCTGCCATCAAGGCGGGCCTTGCCCGGATCCAGCTCGTCGGCAGTATAGCCATAGGCTTCGGGCGTTTCATGCACCAGAAACGCGATCGACAGACCCACCAGCACCAGCACCACCAGACCGGCAATGCCCGCCGTGGCATGCCAGCCCAGCATCTGCACGCCCATCTTGGTGCTCATCGGCACGATGAAACCGGCCAGCGCGCCGCCCAGCATGGCAATGCCGGTCATCCGCCCGAGGCTGGCCGAATACCAGCGTGCCAGCGTCACCTGAATGGCGATCACGCTCCACACCGAGCATACGCCCGACACCGCCGCCAGCACATAATAGAAGAGCAGCGAATGGGCGAAATAGAGCAGGGCGGTGGAAACGCCGATCACGAAGATCGAGGGCACCAGCACCTTTTTCGCGCCAAAGCGCACCAGCAACCCGCCCGCAACCAGACCGCCCAGCGCCGAGGTGGTCGATTTGATCGCCATGAAGCGCGTCGTCTCGCCGATGGTCCAGTGCATCGATTCAAGGATGGATTTGTACATCACGGGCATCATCATCGACACGCCCGCCAGCGCGATACCCCACACGAGGAAACCGGCGATAATATTCATGCGCGCAAGCCGGTGGGCCTGCGCAACGGAGATACGCTCTCCAGTCATGGTCTTTCTCCTCGCGGGGCTGGCACTGTGGTGGCCAGACCCTTTGTTCTTATTGTCGGAACGATATTCTCGTATTTACCCGCTGCTGCAAGCGTTCAATCGCTGGCCTTACCCCGCCTTTTGGGCGCTGGCCCAGATGCCGTGGTTGCCCGGCGCCAGCACACCGGCGGGATCGAGCGCATCTTTCAGCTTGGTATAGAATTTGGCCATCGCGCCATCATGCTCGGCAAACTTGCCCTGCACATGATCGACCAGCGCGACATGCGAGCGATAGGGTGCGCAGCCCCATTTGGCCACTTCATCGCACAGATGACGCACAGCGACGCGCGCGGCGTCCACCCGCGCCTGATCGGCGGCATCGAACATCACCAGATTGGCGCTGACCATGCTGCGCGGGAAGAACATCAGGCCAAAGGCGCCGATCAGCCCGAAGCGCGCCATCGTCTCGCCCAGCAGCGTTTCGGCGCGGCGCGCCACCTGCGCATCGACCGGCAGCACCGGCGAGAAATCCATATGGCCGAAGGTTTTGCCAAACGCGCCATGCAGGCGGTCGAGCAGCACCTGATTGGGAATGCCCGCCGCGATCAGATCGCGCGGTTCCACCTCGTCGGGACCGGCATTGCCGGCATAGGTCCGCGCTTCCAGCACGGCGCCCGCGATCTTGGCGACTTCCGCCTCGAGAATGGCGCGCCGCGAGGCGACCATCGCCTCATGCCCGTAAAGCCCGAAGCGCAGGTTCCAGCGGCCGGGGCGCAGCACCTTGCGCAGGTTTTCCGCGGTGAAGGCACCGCCCGAATCGCCCGTGGCCGAGGGCGGCGAGGACACCAGCATCGGCACGCCCTGCAACACGCCCGCCTGCAACAGGCGGCGCACCATGTCGACCAGTGGCACCACATCCTCTTCGCCATCGCAGCGGATCGTGCCGGTCACGATCACCTCGGGGCGTGGCATGAGTTGCACGCCCGCGCGGGTCACGATGCCCAGATTCGACTGTTTGAACAGATCGTCCACCGCAGGGCCAAAGCCGCGGCGGTGGCAATGCCACAGCGGGCTGCCGGGCAGGGCGCCTTGCCCCGTGCGCAGCAGCGAGCCATCGGGCAACACCACTTCCAGCCCGCACAAAGCAGAGGCATGGTCGCCCAGCGTGTTGTAGCCGATGCCATGTTCCAGCGCATTGGCGGTCATGCTGCCCCAGCCCAGATCGGGCACCGACATCATCAGCGGCACATCATCCTTGCGCAGCGCATCGTAGAGCGCGGCAAAGGTCACGCCCGGTTCGATCTCGGCAAAACCGTTGGTGACATCGATATCGAGAATGCGGTTCATCCGGCGCAGGTTGAGCACCACCCCGCCATGCACCACCGGTGCCGAGCCACCATAGCCATAGTTGCGGCCCATCGACGAGGTCCAGACATGGATACCGAGCTCTCCCGCCAGACGGACCGAGGCCTGCACTTCCTCCACACTGGCGGGCTGCACCGCGAAGGAGGGCTGGTGGCCGATGGCCTGCGGGCCTTCAAAGGGATCGTGGAAAGTCTTGAGGCCGCTGTCCGCCTCCAGCACCGCATCGGCGCCCAACAGCGCGGCGAAGCGGGTGCGCGCCTTGTCCAGCGTGGCCGCATCCAGCGTGAGTGGCACGGGGGTGGCGATGGCAGACATGAACCCGAATCTCCCGATTTTCCGCGCTGTGGCCGGAGCCATGGATGGCTGCACCCGAACGCTGTTATGGCATTTGTGAAAATAGAACGTTATTCTATAAAAATCATATCGTCACGTCAATGCCCAAAGTTCCACTTGACAGAATGGCGTTATATTGTGCATTCGACGATTCGTGAATACACATGTTTCCACGGTTTGGGAGATGAAGCAATGGCCGCTCGTACAGGCGCAGAATTCAAGGCGGGTCTGAAAGACGATCGCGTTGTCTACATGGGTGATGGCAAGGTCTCGGTCACCGAGGATCCGCGTCTGGCGGGATCGGTGGACGGCATGGCCGGCTATTTCGACTGGCAGCACACCTATGCCGACGACTGCCTGATCCCCGATCCCGAACGTCCGGGCGAGAAGATGAGCGTCAGCCTGATGCTGCCCAAGAGCGCGGAAGATCTGGCGATCCGCCACAAGGGTCTGGAGCGTCTGGCGCGCTATTCCAACGGCATGCTGGGCCGCACGCCCGATTATGTGAACGTCGTGCTGTCGGGCCACACCGCCCGTTCCGACATCTGGGCGCGCGGCAAGCCGGAAGGCTACGAGCGTCTCAAGAAGTTCCACCGCGAGGTGATCGAGGGCGACCTTTCGATGACCCACACCATCGTGCACGCCAATATCGACAAGAGCGTGGGCGATCTGGCCGGTATGAACACCGATCTCACCCTGCGCGTGGTGGGCCGCAATGAAAACGGCATTATCGTGCGCGGCGGCAAGGTGCTGGCCACGCTCGGGCCGCTCGCCGACGAGCTTTACGTCTATTCCTNNTCTTCGACGATGTGGAAGTGCCCTATGAGCGCGTGTTCTGCGAAGGCGATCTCAACGTTTACAACAACCTCAACCAGGGCGTTTCGCCGGGCAACACGCTGCAGCAGACCGCGATCCGCGCGATGGTGAAGCTCGAATTCGCCTATGACCTGTGCTCGAGCATCCTGAAGGTGTCGAACAGCATCGCCCGCCCCGATGCGGCCGAAATGCTGGGCGAGATCCACGCCTATCTGACGCTCACCCGCTCGGCCATCGTCGGCGCCGAGGCGCGCGCGCATGACTGGGGTGGTGGAGCGTTCTTCCCGCACCGCGACCTGTCGGTGCTGCGCTGCGTGATGCCGGGCTGGATGACCCGCGTGAACCAGATTATCCGCGCCATCGGCTCGCATAATCTGCTGTGCACGCCTTCGCTCAAGCTGTTCGAGGATCCCGAGATCGGCGACATGCTGCGCAAGTATCTGCCCGGCGCCGCCGGCATGAGCGCCGAGCAGCGCGCCAGCATCATGCGCACCGCATGGGACTTCGCCGGTTCGGCGCTGGGCAGCCGTATCGAGCTCTACGAGATGTTCTATCTCACCAGCCAGGGCCGCGCCCGCATTGGCGACCACATGTATGCCCAGCGCGATGGCCAGTGGGGCCAGGTGCGCGAATTCCTCGAGAAGTCGGGCGCCATGCCCGATGTCGACTGGAAATGAGCCAGAGTGACAATCAGGCGGCGCTGGAAGGAGACTTCCGCGCCGCCATGCGTCTGCTGGCCAGCGGTGTTGCGCTGGTTACAACCTCGGATGCCGCAGGCGCGCCCTGCGGCATCGCGATGACGGCTTTCATGTCGCTCAGCATGGATCCGCCCTCGCTGTTGCTGGCGATCAACCGCACGGCTTCGCTGCTGGCTCCTTTGGAGGCCAACGGGCGCTTTGCGGTCAATATCCTCGCCGCCGATCAGGCGCAGGCCTGCCAGACCTTCGTCACCGCACCGCCCGACACGCGCTTCGACACGCTGGCATGGCGGATGGACGATGGCCTGCCGCTTGTGGAATCCGCAATTGCCACTATCCTGTGCCGCGTGGAGCATACGGCGGATTTCGGGAGCCATCGGGTGATAACAGGTGTGGTGGACAAGGCGGTTGTGCCGGGCGGTGAACCGCTGGTCTATGTCGATGGCCGCTATGGTCAGGTCACGCGTGGCGAGTGAGGCCCCCGAGACCAGCAGCCGCGATCGCTTTCTGACCGCGGCGGACGACCAGTTTATCGAAAGCGGCTATGACCGCTGCACTATCCGCGCGATTGCCGCGCGGGCGGGCACCAGCCTCGCCTCGCTCAGCCGCAACTGGAGCGGCAAGCAGGAACTCTTCACCGAAGTGTTCCGCCGCCATTTCGACCCGATCCACGCCGCGCAAAACGCGGCCTTTGATGCTTTGGAAGGTGCTGGCGGCTTTTCCGCCCGCGCGGTGATCGCGGCCTTCTTCGGCTCGGCCATGCTGGGCGAGGGCGAGGATGTGCGCAAGAGCCACCGCATCTACAGCCTTGCGCTGGTGGATCCTTCGGACGAGGCGCGCATCATCACCCGCCAACTGGCCGAACCGGTGCGTCGCCGTTTGATCGACCTGTTGCGCATCTGCCTTCCCGCGCTCGATGAAACGCGCTTCTTTCTGGCGATGAACATCGTGCTGGGCGCTTATATCTACCCCCTCGCGCGCGGCGAGCGGTTGGCCAGCGTGATGGGTTATGACCTTGCGGGCCTCGATTGGAGCGAGGCTGTCGGCGTGCTGGCCGACATGGTGTGCAAGGGTATCGAAAGTTAATCCACCCTCACGTCAAAAGGGCGGGGTTTGATCCCCGCCCTTTCTCATTATCAGGCTTCTTCCAGCGCCTTGACCGCGCTGGCCTCGGCCCAGTTGCCATGCAGGCCGAAGCGCAGGCGCACAGGGATAGCGATCGTGGCGATCGGGCCGGCGGCGATGTTGGTGGCCTCGAAGATCAGCAGATCGCTGCTGCGGTTTTCCAGACGGTTGCACACCATCACGATCCAGCCATCGCCTTCCTTGTCCGAACCGGGGCGGGGTACGAAGCAAGGCTCCTGGATCGAGGAGACAGGGCCGCACCACCACTTCTGCTCGGTGCCCGCTTCCAGATCGACAAAGCCCAGCGTGTTCATCACCCAGCCGCCCGCACTGCCGCCTTTCAGCTCGACCGGCTGGCTGGGGTCGATCACGACCATCCAGCCGTAGCGGTTCTTCTGGCCGGTGAAACGGTCATCGATGCGGGGGAATTCGCCGATCATGTCCGACAGGCGTTCCGAGCGGTATTCCTCCTCGTTCTGGGCGAGATCCACCGTCCAGCGGGTGAGATAGGTCGAACCGGCGACGGGGTCGAAGGGCTTGTCGTTGATGTCGGGGAAGAAGGGCATCATGTTGTTGGCCGCCACCGGCAGGTCGAGCACCAGCTTGGTGCCGTCCTGAAACGCGTTCATCACATGCGCTGTGAAGCAGTTGCCGCCCTTGAACCAGCGAATGTCCTCCGCCTTGGTGCCCGCCTTGCGCGGCATCACCGCCAGATAGGTCGGCAGCGAGGTGTCGAAGCCGAAGTGGGGCTTGCCCGCCTCCAGCCGTTCCCAGCTCGAGGTCATCGGCATCACCGAGAACAGCGCATAATCCGGCGTGATCGCGAAATCATGCATCATGCAGTAATAGGGCACCTCGAACCACACATCATAGAGCAGCTCGCCCGAGGGGCTGATCTCGTAATAGGTCATGTCGCGGGTCATCACGCCCTTGGACGCATAGCCGAAGCCACAGAGATTGCCGGTGGCGGGATCGGTCTTGGGATGGGCAGTGAAGGTTTCGCCCTTCATCTTGCCGTCAAAGTCGGTGTAGCCCTGCGTTTCGAGCGTGACGGGGTCCATCACCAGCGCGGGGCTGTCTTCCTTCAGCGCATAGAGCCGCCCGCCGTGGATATAGGCGTTGGTGTTGGCGGTGCCGCGGATCTTGCCCTTCACGCTCTCGTCGTCGGTGAGCGGGTTGCGATAGGCGCCGAACAGCGCGCGGCCGGCCGCGTTTTCCAGCTTCCACTTGTCGGTCTTGGCCCAGCGCTGGGTGAAATCGACGCGGCCATCCTTGAAGCGGAACATGCTGATCATGCCGTCGCCGTTGAAGGCGATGTCATTGCCCAGCAGCGGCGGATACTGGTGCTCGGGCTGGACGCGATAGAAGCAACCGTCCATCTCGGGCGGGATCGTGCCGCGCACATCGAGATCCTGGACATTCGCCTCCACCCGCGAGGGCGTGTTGAAGCCAGTGAAGGCGGGAACATCGGGGAAGGTGGTCATCAGGCTTATCTCCCAAAGGCGCGTCGGGGGAGTCGCGCTCAAAATAGAATGATGTTCTACGATGTGATGGGCGCGCTGTCCAGAATCTTTGCGCAAGGATGGAAAATGGCGGAAATCAGGGGTTTTTCATGAAGGGTGTCGGGCGAGGGAGTGGATTGACATGGATCAACTTGCGATTTATAAGAACATCATTCCACTAGAGAGAACGGTCTGAGGGCCAGTTCCTCAGGGATGTTTTGAGTTCAAAAACCTTAGATGGATTTGGGGAGGACTGATGATGAAACGTTGCGATCGCGCGGCGATGTTCCTGTTGGGCGTTGCGGCCAGTGCGCTGGCGCCCGCCATGGCCTATGCTGCCGAAGCCGCCGAGCCGGCTGCCGCCGCTCCCGCCACCACCGAAGAAATCGTGGTGACCGCGCAGTTCCGCAAGGAAAGCGCTCAGAAGACCGCCGTTTCCATCGATGTGCTCTCGGCCGAAACGCTGGCCCGCGCCGGTGTGGCGCAGGCTACCGATCTGGCCCGCCTGTCGCCGGGTGTGCAGATCACGCAGGGCGGATCGTCGTTGCAGGTCTATATCCGCGGCGCGGGTGACTTCTCGACCACCGGCTATTCCAACCCCGCCGTGGCGCAGGCTTATGACGGCGTGTTTGCCGCCCGCAGCCAGTTCGTGGCCGCCACTTTCTACGATCTCGAGCGCGTCGAAGTGCTCAAGGGCCCGCAGGGNNGGCACGCTCTATGGCCGCAACGCCACCGGCGGCGCGCTCAACATCATTCCGGTCCAGCCCAAGCTGGGTACCTTCGAAGGTTTCGGCAGCGTCGGCTTCCAGAACTACAACGGTGTGAGCGCCGAGGGTGCGATCAACATTCCGCTGGGTGAGAAGGTTGCTGTGCGCGCCTCGTTCCAGACCGTGTCGCGCGATGGCTACATCACCGACGGCACCGACGATGACAAGCACACCTCGTTCCGCCTGCAGGTGAAGGCGCAGCCCACCGACGCGATCACGCTGCGTCTGGGCATGAACTTCCAGCATCTGGGTGGCCGTGGCCCCGGCAAGGTGGTCTATGCGCCCTTCGCGCCGACCGCGCCCGGCATCACCACGCCCCGGGCGATCCTGCCCGACAACCGCTGGACCTCGATCAACCAGTCGCTCAACAGCCTGATTTCGACCGTGGTGGCGCCTCCGGGCATCTATCCGCTCGACACCAGCAAGACCTACCAGAACGTCGACGTGCTGGGCATCAACGGCCATCTCGACTGGAATCTTGGTCCGGCGATGCTGACCATCATCCCCGCATTCCAGCGCGTGACGCAGGATTCGCTGGTGATGCCGGCGCTGTATTTCAGCACCAACAACTATTTCAACGGCAAGCCGTCGGTCTCTGAAGGCCAGACGCTGGAAGTCCGCCTCGGCCATGCCGACAAGGGGCTGAAGTGGGTTGTGGGTGGCTATGTCTTCAATGAAGACCAGAACAGCTACAACGCCGTCCGTCTGGGCCGCGCTTCGGACACGGCCTTCATCGCCAAGCTGGGCACCCGTGCCTATGCGGCCTTCGGTGAAGCCACTGTTTCGCTGACCGACAAGTTCCGCGCCACCGCGGGCCTGCGCTACACTGACGAGACCAAGTCGGTCGACGGCCATCGTTACGCTCTGCCCGGCAGCCTTGCCTGCGCGGCGGGCGGCACCGCCATCGGCGGCAGCTGCGAGATCCTGACCTCGGCGGGTACGTGGGTGAAGGGTTCGTATGGCGCCAAGCGTCTGAACTACAAGGTGGGCGTGGAATTCGACGTCGCCCCGCAGAACATGCTCTATGCCAATGTGGTCACGGGCTTCAAATCGGGCGGCCAGTCGAACGCCGACATCAACCCCTACAAGCCCGAGGACGTGACGGCCTACACCATCGGCTCGAAGAACCGCTTCTTCGGTCGCCTGCTGCTGCTCAACGCCGAACTGTTCTACATGGACTACAAGAACCGTCAGGAAAACTTCACGCAGCTTGACCGTGGCGGCGCGCAGGTATCCTCGCTGTTCAACGCGGGCAAGGCCGAGGCCAAGGGCATCACGATCGAGGCCACGCTGCGTCCCACCAACGCGGACTCGCTGCGCGTGGGCGTGGAATACACCGAGAGCAAGTACAAGGACTTCACCTATCAGGTCTATCGTACGGCCAGCCCCGATCCGACGACCACTTGCGGCGTGAGCGCGATTGCCGGTGGCAACGCGACCATCGGCTACTGGAACGTCAACTGCAGCGGCTTCCAGCTTCCGCGTACGCCCAAGTTCTCGGGCAATGTCAGCTATACCCACACGTTCGATCTGAAGAATGGTGGCCGTGTGGAACTGACGCCGGACATGAGCTTTGCCTCGTCGCGCTGGCTGTCGGCGGAATTCGTGGAGAACGCGCGGGCCGAAGCCTACGCGCTCTATAACGCGAGCCTGACCTACTTCGCGCCGAACGATGCATTCTCGATCCAGGTGTTCGCGCGCAACATCGGCAACACGGCCGTTTACACCGGTACGCAGCAATATCCGTTCATTGCCAACTACAATGGCCACGATATCGCGCCGCCGCGCACTTGGGGCGCTCGCGTGCGGGCCAAGTTCTAACAGGCTGACGGTCCTCTGACGGGGACTGTGCAATCGGGGCGCGCGGGAAGTCTTAGGGCCTTTCGCGCGCCCCTTTTGCCTTCCGGCGGGCGGAGGGGGTGCTTCCGCGCCGCGCCGGAAATCCGCGAAAAAGCTGCAATTCTTTCCGTGAATACAGTTGATTTCATCCGCGACTCGTTTATAAAAAGAACATCGTTCTTTTAGATGGAACAGGAAGACAGGGAATGCGTCTCGCTAGATTTGATGGTGGCCGGATCGGGGTGGTCGAGGGTGACGAGATCGTCGATGTCACCGCCGTATGCGCTGTCGATCCTGCCGAATGGCCGGCGGTTGGTCCGCTGCGCGTGATCCGCGATTTTGCCGCGCTGCGCCCGCAGATCGAGGCCGCGCTGGCCACTGCGCCGCGCAAGGCTTGGGCCGATGTGCGGCTGGAAACGCCGGTGCCGTGGCCCAACAAGGTTATCGCCTATCCGGTGAACTATCACGCCCATGGCCGCGAGATGCAGGCGGGCTATCGCGCCACCAACCAGGGCTTCTTCCTCAAGCCCTCGTCCTCGGTATGCGGCCCGAACGATACGATCGTGCTGCCCCATGTGCCGGGCCGCGAGGTGCATCACGAGGCGGAACTGGGTATCATCATCGGCAAGACCTGCCGCTCGGTATCGCGCGAGAACTGGCGCGAGGCGGTGTTCGGCTATGCCTGCCTGATGGACATGGTGGTGCGCGGCCGCGAGGAGCGCGTGTTCCGCAAGGCCTATGACACATTCTGCCCCGTCGGCCCGTGGATCACCACGGCGGACGAGGTTCCCGATCCCGACCAGCTCGAGATGAACCTGTGGGTGAATGACGAACTGCGCCAGCATGCTAACACGCGCGATCTGGTGCTCGACATTCCCGGCATGATCGAAACCGCCTCGGCGGTGATGACGCTGCAGCCGGGCGATATCATCGCCACCGGCACGCCGCAGGGCGTCGGCCCGATCACCGATGGCGACAAGGTGCGCATCACCATCACCCGTCTGGGCGAGATGGTGATGGATGTGGTGCAGGGCAACGAGGGGGCCACCGAGGTCTTCGCGCAGGCCTATGTGCCGCCGATCATCAAGCAGAACTGAGCGGGAAGGGGGGCGCATCATGGCCGGCATCGACACGCTCGAGGATCTTTACGCGGCTTTCACCGCGCTCAACATGGAAGGGGGCTGGCATCGCCGCTTCCCCGCGCTGTGGGCCGAGCCGCGTGCCAATTTTCTGCCGCACCAGTGGCGCTATGCCGATGTCAAACCGATCCTCGCCCGCGCGGGCGAACTGATCGGCACCGACAAGGCGGAGCGCCGCAACCTGACGATGTTCAACCCTGTCGAGGGCAACATCTATTCGACGGTGCGCTCGATCGTGGCGGCTTACCAGATGATCCGCCCGGGCGAGGTGGCCCGCGCGCATCGGCACACGCCCAACGCCTTGCGGCTGATCCTCGAAGGGCGCGGTACCTATACGGTGGTGGATGGCCATCGCGTGGAAATGCGCCCCGGCGATGTGCTGCTGACGCCCAGCTGGGCGTGGCATTCGCATGACAATATCGGGCCGGACGATTGCTACTGGATGGACTTCCTCGATGTTCCGCTGGTGCATCTGCTGGAGCCGATGTTCTACGAGCCGCATCCGCAGGGGATCGAGGCCGATCCGGTCTTTGTCGAAAGCGCGCCCCTGGCTTTCCGCCGCGAAGATACGCTGGCGCGGCTTGATGTCGCGCCTGCTGCCGACGATGCCCATGCCTCGGTGCAACTGGGGGATCCGGCGCTCAAGACGATCCGGCTGGATATGCAGCGGCTGGTGGCGGGGCGCGTAACCGCGCGTTGCCGCACCACCGCCAACATCATCTATGCCGTGGTGGAGGGCAGCGGCCAGACCGAGATCGACGGCCAGACCTTCTCGTGGGGTTTCGGCGACACGATCGCGATCCCCGCGTGGCGGCCCTATCGCCACACGGCGTCGAGTGATGCCCTGCTGTTCAAGGTGTCGGACGCACCGGTGATGGCCGCGTTCGATTGGCTACGCAGCGAGGCTGACTGACCCCCGCTTTATTCCTTCATAGAAATTCAAAAGTTTACGGGAGCAAACCATGACAAAATCTCTCAAGGTGCTGATTGCGGGCGGTGGTATTGGCGGTATGGCGGCGGCGCTGTCGCTGTTGCGTCGCGGCTATGATGTCGAGGTCTATGAACAGGCCGCCGAACTGGGCGAGGTGGGCGCCGGCGTCCAGATCAGCCCCAATGGCTCGCGTGCGCTCGACGCGCTTGGCGTGTTCGAGACGCTGAAGGCCGCTTCCTGCGCGCCGCGCCGCAAGGAATTCCGCCTGTGGAACACCGGCCGTTCATGGCCGATGTTCGACCTTGGCCCGATCGCCATCGAGAAATATGGCTATCCCTATCTCACCGTCTATCGCCCCGATCTGCTGGGCACGCTGATCGATGCGGTGCGCGCGATCAAGCCCGATGCCGTTCATCTGGGCAAGCCGGTCAGCGGCGTGGATGTGGCCGAGGACAGCGCGACGCTGCATTTCGCCGATGGCACCAGCGCGACCGGCGATATCGTGGTGGGCGCCGATGGCGTGAAATCCACCATCCGCCGCACCCTGTTCGGTGATGACGAGGCGCAGTTCACCGGCATGATCGCATGGCGCGCCGTGATCCCCATGGAGCTGCTGCCCGAGCGTATGCACGAGATGCTGGGCTGGACCTGGATCGGGCCGGGCGGTCACCTCGTCAACTATCCGCTGCGCGGCGGCAAGCTGATGAACATGATCGGCACCATCGAGCGCGACGACTGGCAGGTGGAAAGCTGGTACACGCAAGGTTCGACCGAAGAATGCGCCAATGATTTCAAGGGCTGGCACGAGGATGTCCAGACCCTGATCCATGCCGCGCCGACGGTGATGAAATGGGCCTTCATGGAACGCGCCCCGCGCCAGCAGTGGAGCGTCGGTCGCGCCACTCTGCTGGGCGATGCTTGCCACGCCACGCTGCCCTTCCTGGCGCAGGGCGCGGTGATGTCGATCGAGGATGGCGTGATCCTTGGCCGCTGCCTCGACAAGTACAGCGATCCGGTCGAAGCGCTTCAGCGCTATGAGCAGGCCCGTGTCGAGCGCACCAGCAAGATGGTGCGCGGCGCCAAGGAAAACACCGCCCGCTTCCATGAATCGGCGCTGGCCACCGAGGAAGGTGCCGTCGCCTATATGGAAAGCGAGTGGAGCCGCGATCCGATCCGCGACCGCTACGACTGGCTCTATCGCTATGACGTGCAGACCGTGGAGATCTGATCGGTGATCCATCCTGAGCAGCGCCCCCCCGCTGATCTTCTGGCTGGCATTCGGGTGCTCGACCTGACGAATATCCTGTCGGGCCCCTATGCCACCTACCAGATGGCCCTGCTGGGGGCCGAGGTGATCAAGGTCGAGAACCCGAAGGACGGCGATCTGGCGCGCAAGCTGGGCGCTTCGCCCGCGCTGAACGCGCAACTGATGGGCACCAGCTTCCTCGCGCAAAACGCGGGGAAGCTGTCGGTCACGGTCGATCTCAAGCATCCCGAAGGCAAGGCGCTGTTCCGCGATCTGGTGGCGAGCGCCGATGTGCTGGTGGAAAATTTCCGCCCCGGCGTGATGGAGCGGCTGGGCTTCAGCTATGAGGCCTTGCGCGAGGCCAATCCGAGCCTTGTCTATTGCGCCATTTCCGGCTTTGGCCAGAACGGGCCGCTGGCGGGCAATCCGGCCTATGACCAGATCGTGCAGGGCATGTCGGGTGTGATGAGCATCACGGGCGACGCGCAGACCGCGCCTTTGCGCGTCGGCTATCCCTTGTGCGACACGCTGGGCGGCATGGCGGCAGCCTTTGCTGTGGTCAGCGCGCTGGTGAAGCGCGGGCGCACGGGCGAGGGGGCGTTCATCGACCTCTCGATGCTCGACGCCACGCTGTCAGCCATGGGCTGGGCGGTGTCGAACTATCTGATCGCGGGTGTCGAGGCCAAGCCGATCGGCAACCAGAACATGACTGCCGCGCCTTCGGGCGCCTTCCGCTGTGCCGATGCGCAGATCAACATTGCCGCCAACAAGCAGGAGCAGTTCGAGAAACTGTGCGAACTGGTCGGCCGCCCCGATCTGGCCACCGATCCCCGCTTTGCGGAACGCGAGACGCGCAAGGGCAATCGCGCCGCGATCAACGCTGAACTGGAAAAGGCGCTGGCCACCCGCACCGCGCTGGAATGGGAAACCCTGCTCAACGCGCATGGCATTCCGGCTGGCCGCATCCTGACCGTTCCCGAGATTCTGGCCCATCCGCAGATTGCCGCGCGCGATCTGGTGCAGGAACTGGATGTTCCCGACGCCGATTTCGGCGTCAAGGTGGTGCGTGCCGGTTTCGATCTGGCCGACAGCCAGCCCACCGCGCGTTGCGCCCCGCCGTGGCTGGGGCAGCATAATGACGCGATTTACGGCAAGCTGGGCCACGACGAGGCCGCCTTGGCCCGCCTCAAGGCTGCCGGAGCCATCTGAGCGATGGCGCCCGCACCGGCATGGCCACCGGCCTCAGGCGGCGAGCACGGGAGGCAGCAGCGCGGGCGAAGCCCCCAGTCGCAGCGACAGTGTAATCGCCGCGTCCACCACCACGGGCGACAGTTTGGCGATATGTTCGGCAGTGAAGCGCTGGCTGGGGCCGGATACGGTGATTGCCCCCTGCAAGGCGCCATCGGCGCCAAACACCGGCACACCCAGCGCCGCCATTTCCATATCCACATTGCCCACCGACACGCTCACCATGCTCTCGCGGGTCAGCGGGCCGCGCAGGCCGTCGGTAAAGGCGATCAATGTCATGCTGGCCGCGCCCTTGTTCAACTCGATCCGCGCACCGGGCCGCACGCTGTAATCGCGCACCAGATGCCGACCGTCCACGCGGAACAGGCACACCTGATTGCCGCCGTCGCGGATGTAGAAGGTGGCGCTTTCGGAAGTTTCGGTCACCAGTTGCTGCAACACCGGATCGACGAACTGGCGCAGGTCAAAGGAATCCTGAAACACTGCCGCAAAAGACAGCAGGCTGGCGCCCAGTTGATAGCTGCCGTCGGCGCGCTGCCACACAAAGCCATAGCGCTCGAGACTGCCCAGCAGGCGCAGGATCGTGCTTTTGTAGAGGCCGGTCAGCCGCGCGATTTCCGCAAGGGTCAGCACCGGTTTGCCACGGCGGAAAGCCTCGAGAATATCCATTGCGCGGTCCACCGCGGCCACGCCGGGCTTTGAAGTCATGGTGTGTGTAGCCTTACAGTCGATTGTCTTGATGTTCTGTATAGCAGAACATGGATGCGAAATGTCAATGGGGTCCGCCCCGACTGCTAATGAATTTTAACCGATCACTTTAAATCCCGATCGTTTTGCCGGAGTAAGATCATGTCCAACCTTCCCGCCCGCGTGTTTATCAAGGAAGAAGGTCCGCGCGAAGGTTTCCAGATCGAGCGCGAGCCGATCCCCACCGCCGACAAGATCCGGCTGGTCGATGCCCTGTCGGAAACGGGCGTGGGGCTGATTCTGGTGACCTCTTTCGTGCATCCCGAAAAGGTGCCGGGCATGGCCGATGCCGAAGCGGTGGTGGCGGGCATGAAGCTGCGCGAGGGCGTGCGCTACAATGGCCTGTGGCTCAACCAGCGCGGGCTGGAGCGGGCGATTGCCACTGGCCGCCTCGATCTGGAAGGCAAGCTGACGCTTTATGCCTCGGACAAGTTCCTCAAACGCAACCAGAACCGCACGCCCCAGCAGCAGCGCGAGGCCCAGCCCGATCTGATCCGCATGTATCAGGCGCATAAGATCCCCGTGCGCACCGGCTTTGTCACCGCCGCCTTTGGCTGTAATTTCGAGGGCGATGTCGATCCCGCACGGGTGGTCACGCTGGTGGGCGATATGCTGTCCATCGCGGGCGACATGGGCGAAACGCTGAAAGTGATGGGGCTGGGCGACACGATGGCATGGGCCACGCCCGAGCGGATCCGCCGCGTGGTGGGCGCGGTGCGCGAGAAATTCCCTGATCTGGAACTGGCGCTGCACCTGCATGACACGCGCGGGTTAGGCATTGCCAATGCGATGGCGGGGCTGGAAATGGGCGTGCGCCATTTCGACGCGGCCGTGGGCGGACTGGGTGGTTGCCCCTTTGCCGCGCATGGCGGGGCGGCGGGCAATATCGCCACCGAGGATTTCGTGTTCCTGTGCGAGGAACTGGGGATCGAGACCGGCATTGATCTGGAAAAGCTGGCCGAATGCGCCCGTTTGGCCGAAAGCATCGTGAAGCATCCGTTGCCCGGCAAGATCAAGACCGGCGGATCGCTGCGCGCGCTGCGGGCCAAAATCGCGGCGGCGGGCTGAACCCATGCTGTCGCGCCTGACTTCGCAGCAGCGCGCGGCGCTGGCCCCGCTGCCGCGCTCGCTGGTGATCCTGCTGGAAAACATCCTCGCGCATGAGGCCGACCCCGCGCCCTATGTTGCGCTGTTCGGGCACTGGCTGGAGACGGGCGCGCTGGAGGCGGAAATCCCCTTTCGCCCCTCGCGCATCCTGATGCAGGATACGGCGGGCGTGGCGGCGCTGGCCGATCTGGCGGCTTTGCGCGATCATGCCGTGGCGCATGGCCATGCTGCCGAAGCGGTAGACGCCGCGATCCCCATCGATCTGGTGATCGACCATTCGGTGCATGTTGACCACAGCGGCACGAAGGACGCCGCCGCGCGCAATCTGGCGCTGGAATATGCCCGCAATGGCGAGCGCTACCGCTTCTTCAAATGGGCCGAGCAGGCCTTCGAGCGCCTGACCATCACCCCGCCGGGGCAGGGCATTTGCCACCAGATCAACCTCGAGCGCCTGACGGCAGGCTGCGTCCGCCACGAAAGTGGTTGGATGGCCGAGACCGTGATCGGCACTGACAGCCACACCACCATGGTCAACGCGCTGGGCGTGCTGGGCTGGGGCGTGGGCGGGATCGAGGCCGAGTTGGCGGCGCTGGGCGCGCCGGTGCCGATTGCCCTGCCGCGCGTGTGCGGCGTGCGGCTGGAGGGGCGTCTGGCCGAGGGCGTGACCGCCACCGATGCCGCACTGTTCATCACCGCCCGCCTGCGCGAGGCGAAGGTGGTGGACGAGATCGTGGAGTTCAGCGGCCCCGCGCTCGACCATCTCGCGCTGCCCGATCGTGCGGCGATTGCCAATATGTGCCCCGAATATGGCGCCACCGCCGCGCTCTTTCCCGTGGACGGGGCGACGTTGGCCTATCTGGCCGCGATGGGGCGCGATACGGCCGACTACGAAGCCTATGCCCGCGCCAGTGGCCTGTGGCGCGACGATAGCGCGCCGCGCCGTTTCAGCCGCAACCTGACGCTGGATCTGGGCGCGGTGGCGCCGATGATGGCGGGGCCGAGCCGCCCGCAACAGATCGTGCCGCTGGCAGAGGTGCCAGAGAGCTTTGCCGCGCATTTCCCCGATTGCGCCTTGGGGCAGGGCCTGTCCGATGGCGCGATTGCGATTGCTGCCATCACCTCCTGCACCAACACGGCCAATCCGGCGCTGATGCTGGCGGCGGGGCTGGTGGCGCACAAGGCGGTGGCGCGCGGCTTGCGCGTGCCCGATTGGGTCAAGACCTCGCTCGCCCCCGGATCGCCGCGCATCGCTGCCATGCTGGCGCGCGCGGGGGTGCAGGATGCTCTGGATGCGCTGGGCTTTCAGGTGGTGGGCTTTGGTTGCACCACGTGCGTTGGCAATTCGGGCGAATTGAAGCCGGATGTGGCGGGGGAGGGGCGCCTGCTGGCCGCTGTTCTGTCGGGCAACCGCAATTTTGAAAACCGCATCCATCCCGCCATCCGCGCCAATTATCTGGCCTCGCCGCCGCTGGTGGTGGCCGCGGCGCTGGCGGGGCATATGGGCGTCAATCTGGCGCGCGATGCGCTGGGCACGGGGGCTGATGGTGCGCCGGTGTTCCTGCGCGATCTGTGGCCCAGTAGTGGCGAACTGGCCGAGGCGTTGCAGCGCGCCACGTTGACGGATTGGGCGCCGCCCGCCTCGCCGGAATGGCAGGCGCTTGATGCCCCCGCCACCGCGCAATTCCCGTGGGACAGCGCCTCGACCATGATGCTGCCGCCGCCTTTCTTCGCCCGCGCCGCGCAGGGAATGACCGGCGATCTGGCCGGCGCGCGGGCGCTGCTGGTGCTGGGCGACAATGTCACCACCGACCATATCTCGCCGATCGGCAGGATCGCCGCCGCTTCGCCTGCCGCCGCATGGCTGCGCGAGGCCGGTGATCCGCGCGCGGGCAGCTATGGCGAGCGCCGCGCCAATGACCGCGTGATGCTGCGCGGCACGTTCGACAATGCGCGTCTCGTCAACCATCTGGCCAGCGGGGCAGGCGCTTTGGCCTTGGGGCCGGACGGGGCGGAATGTTCCGTGTTCGACGCGGCGCAGGCTTTCGCCGCGCAGGGCACGCCACTGGTGGTGTTTGCCGGCGCGCAATATGGCACCGGCTCNNGTCCCGCGACTGGGCCGCCAAGGGCACCGCGCTGCTGGGCATCCGCGCCGTGATCGCGCGCAGTTTCGAGCGGATCCACCGCGCCAATCTGGTGGCGATGGGCGTGTTGCCCGTGGTGTGGGACGAGGACGCCACCGCACTGGTCCATGCCGACACCACCGTCGCGATCCACGGCCTCGACCGCCTCGGGGTGGAAACCCGCGCGCTGGAGATCGTGCTCACCGCACCCGATGGCAGCGCGCAGCGCTATGCCGCGCGCGCCGACATTGCCTCGGCGGGGCAGATCGCCCTGTTGCGCGATGGCGGCCTGTTCGCGCGCTTCGCGCGGCGGTTTGCGGGATAGCGGCCAACGGCAGAGCGAAAGCGTTTGCCGGGACAGGCAGCGAAAAGGCCGGAGGGTTTCCCTTCCGGCCTTTCCTGTTTCAAACCGATCGGAAGGATCAATCCTTCTTGCGCGAGGCTTTCTTGCGCTCGTTGGGATCAAGGATCGCCTTGCGGATACGGATGTTCTTGGGGGTCACTTCGACCATTTCATCGTCGTCGATATAGGCGATGGCCTGTTCCAGCGTCATCACCTTGGGGGGCGTGAGGCGGATGGCATCGTCCTTGCCGGTCGAGCGGAAGTTGGTGAGCTGCTTGCTCTTCATCGGGTTGACTTCGAGGTCCTCGGGCTTGGCGTTTTCGCCGATGATCATGCCCTCATACAGCGCTTCGCCAACGCCCACGAACAGGATGCCGCGCTCTTCGAGCGGCCCCAGAGCATAGGCCACGGCCTCGCCGGTGCCGTTCGAGATCAGCACGCCGTTCTTGCGGCCTTCGATCTTGCCCTTGTAGGGGCCATACTTGTCGAACAGGCGGTTCATGATGCCGGTGCCGCGCGTGTCGGACAGGAATTCGCCGTGATAGCCGATCAGGCCGCGCGAGGGGGCGGAGAAGATGATGCGGGTCTTGCCGCCGCCCGAGGGACGCATGTCGGTCATCTCGGCCTTGCGCCAGGCCATCTTTTCCACGACCGTGCCAGAGTGCTCGTCATCCACGTCGATCACGACGGTTTCATAGGGCTCGGTGCGCTGGCCGTTCTCGTCCTCGCCAAACAGCACGCGGGGGCGGCTGATGCCCAGTTCGAAGCCCTCGCGACGCATGGTCTCGATCAGCACGCCGAGCTGGAGTTCACCGCGACCGGCGACTTCAAAGCTGTCCTTGTCGGCAGATTCCGTCACCTTGATGGCGACGTTCGATTCGGCCTCGCGTTCCAGACGGTCGCGGATCATGCGGCTGGTCACCTTGGTGCCCTCGCGGCCGGCCATCGGCGAATCGTTCACGCTGAAGCGCATCGACAGGGTGGGCGGATCGATCGGCTGGGCCTGGATCGGCTCGGACACCGACGGATCAGCGACCGTATTCGACACAGTGGCCACCGCCAGACCGGCGAGGCTGATGATGTCGCCCGCGCGGGCCTCGTCCACCGGCACGCGGTCCAGGCCGCGGAACGAGAGGATCTTGGAGGCGCGACCGGTCTCGATAACATTGCCGTCCATATCCAGCGCGCGGATCGGATCGTTCACCTTGATAACGCCCGACTGCACGCGGCCGGTCAGCACGCGGCCAAGGAAATTGTCGCGATCGAGCAGCGTGGCGAGGAAGGTGAAGGGCGCGTCGACATCGAGGTTCGGCGGCGGCACATGATCGACGATGAGCTGGAACATCGGCTCCAGATTGCCTTCGCGACGCTCGGGATCGGTGCTGGCATAGCCATTACGGCCCGAGGCGTAAAGCACGGGGAAATCAAGCTGTTCATCGCTGGCATCCAGCGTGACGAAGAGATCGAACACTTCGTCGAGCACTTCCTGGATACGCTCGTCGGGGCGGTCCACCTTGTTGACGACCACGATGGGCTTGAGACCCAGCGCCAGAGCCTTGCCGGTCACGAACTTGGTCTGCGGCATGGCGCCTTCCGACGAGTCGACCAGCAGGATCACGCCATCGACCATCGAGAGGATACGCTCCACCTCGCCGCCGAAGTCGGCGTG
>DDES01000115.1 GCA_002336765.1 Novosphingobium sp. UBA1948
GATGCAGGTGACGGCGAGCAGCAGGCTCACCGGATCGGCCGCGACCAGCAACAGGCCATAGGACGCGCTGAGCACGCCCAGCCCCACCGTCACCCAGGGCCGCCGGGTGCCGCGCAGCCGCCGCGTGCGATCGCTCAGCGCGCCGAACAGGATGTTGGCCAGGCTCGCCACCGCCGCGCCGCCCAGTGCCCCGGCGCTGAGGAGCTGTACCGCATGGCCGCCCCCCGCCTGCGCCGCCTTCAACGGCAGCAGCACCATGACGAACGGCATGAAGCTGACGAACATGCCCGCATAGGCCAGCGCATAGAGCAGGACGAAACCGCGGCCGGGCGAGACGAAGCGTCGCATGGACGGCGGAGCATCGTCGCCGGCCGAAGGCAAGTCAACGCCGCGGGGGCGCGGTCGAGGCACGGACGACGAAATCGAAGGGAAGTAGGAAGCGGCCATTGCCGGGCGTGTCGCCGCGGGTTTTGCTCTCGATCAGCAGCTCGGCGGCCTTGGCGGTCATCGCCGCGATCGGCTGGCGGATCGCGGTGAGCGCGGGCACGCTCATCCGCACCGTCGGCGTGTCGTCGAAGCTGACCACCGAGAGATCGCCGGGAACCGACAGGCCGAGCGGCCCGGCGGCATGGAGCACGCCCAGCGCCATCTCGTCGCTGCTCGCGAGCACTGCGCTGGGCGGCGTTTCGAGCCCGGCGAGCGAGTTGAGCGCCGCGATGCCGGCCTCATAGGTGAAGTCGCCCGGCTGGAGATAGGCGGGATCCACCTTCAGCCCGCGCGCCTCGATCGCGCTGGTGAAGCCGCGCAGGCGATCCGGGCTCATCGCATATTCGGGATGGCCCTGGACATAGGCGATGCGGGTATGGCCAAGGTCGAGCAGATGCTCGGTCGCGCGGCGCGCCGCCGCTTCGTCGTCCATGTACACCGCGAAGCCCTCGCCCTCGCGGTGCGATCCCAGCCGCGCGAAGGTCAGCCCGCCCTGGTGGAGCAGATCGGTGATCCGGTCATCCTCGCTGTGCGGCGGCGTCAGGATCACGCCGTCCGGATGGAGTGCCGAGAGCGCGGCCTGGACCTGCGCCTCCAGCGCGTCCGAATGCGAATCCACCAGCTCGAACAGCATGCGATAGCCATGCTCGGCGCATTTGAGCATGCCCCCGTACAGCATCTGGTCGACCCAGTCGTTGCCACGCCGCGACTGCCAGCCCTCGAGCGTCGGCCGCTCGTCGTTGAAGGCGAGGATCAGATAGGAGCGCGAGCCGCCGAGCCGGCGCGCGGCGAGGCTGGGAACATAGCCCAGCTTGTCGATCGCCGCCCGGACGCGATCCTGGACCGGCGCGGTGACGTTGGGCCCCTTGTTGATGACGCGGCTCACCGTCTGCAGCGAGACTCCCGCCTCCGCCGCCACGTCCTTGATCGTGATCGCGCGCTTCTTCTGCATCAGGCCCCGGCCATGGCGGGACGGCCGAGATCCACCTTCTCGGCGCGGCAATGCGCATCGATGAACTGCTGCTGGCTCGGCAGCTGCAGGACGAAGCCGGCAAGCTGCTCGCGCGCCTTTTCCAGTCCCGCATAGAGCATCGCCTCGTCGATACGGTCGACCAGCGGGTGATAGGTGCGCGGCCGGATGCCCATGCCCTCCAGCACCGAGAACCAGCTGACCGAGCGGAACAGCTCGTCCAGCCCTTCGCGCAGCGTGCCGTTGATGCGGAACAGTTCCACTCGCTCCTTCAGGCTGTCCGGCCATTCCATGTCGCGGCATTTGCGCCAGAAGGGCGTGTCGTCGCGCGCGGTGGTGCAATAATGGAGCACGATGAAGTCGCGGATCTCGGTATAGTCCGCCACCATCCGGCGATTATATTCGTCCGCCAGCGCCGGATCGCAGTGGCGATCGGGCAGGAAGCGGAAGAAATAGTCCATGCCGCGATAGATCAGGTGGATCGCAGTCGATTCCAGCGGCTCGATAAAGCCCGAGGACAGGCCGATCGCCAGCACGTTCCTGTGCCAGATCCGCTGGCGCACGCCGGTCTTGAACGGCACCACCATCGGCCCGGCGACCACTTCGCCCTCCACCTTGTCGAGCAGGATGCGCGTCGCTTCCTCGTCGTCCATGAACTCCGAGGAATAGACATGGCCGTTGCCGGTGCGGTNNTGCGGTGCTGCAGCGGGATGCGCCAGCGCCAGCCGGCGTCCTGTGCCTCGGCCAGCGTATAGGGGCGCGGCGGGCCGACATTCTCGGTCTGCGCGGCGATGGCACGGTCGCAGAACAGATAATTGGACCAGTCGGTATAGCCGCTGCCGAGCGCCTTCTCGATCAGCAGCGCCCGGAAGCCCGAGCAATCGATGAAGAAATCGGCGTCGATGGTGCGGCCGTCCTTCAGCGTCAGCGTGGAGACGAAGCCGCGATCGTCGAGCGCCGCATCGATGACGATCCCCTCGGTCCGCTTCACGCCGCGCGCCTCGGCATGGCCGCGCAGGAACCGGGCGACGCGCTTGGCATCGACATGGAGCGCATAGGAAGCGCCGGCGATCGGCGTGCTGCGCGCCTTGAACGGCAGCATGAAGCGGCCGGCATGCGCCATCACCGTGGCCGGCGCGAAATCCTGGAGCGGGAAATCATGCCCCGCGAGCGTTGCCTTGCGCCAGCATTGGTAGAAGTCGCTGAGCTCCACCCGCTGGCCGACATCGCCGAACGGGTGGAAATAGCTCTCGCCCTTGCGAAACCAGTCCTTGAACTCGATGCCGAGCTTGAAGCTGGCCTGGACCTGGCGGACGAAATCCTGCTCGTCGATGTCGAGCTTGGCGATCAGCTCCATGAAGGGCGGGATCGTGCTCTCCCCCACGCCGATCGTGCCGATATCGTCGCTCTCGACCAGCTCGATCTCGAACAGCCGGCCCTTCATGTGATGCGCCATCACCGCGGCGGCGATCCAGCCGGCGGTGCCGCCGCCGACGATGCAGACCTTACGGAGCGCGTCCGGATTGTTCATGCGGGGGTCCTCATGGGCTCGGCAGCGGCACCATCGACCGTCGCGAGAAATTCGAAATGGGTGGGCGTATCCGCCACGGTGCGGGCGATGGCGGCGCGCATCTGCTCGAGCCCCTGCGCAAGTTCGTCCGTATCGACCGCGGCGACGCCGGGATCGATCCGCCCGGGCAGATGCTCGAACCCGCCATAGATGGCAAGCCAGGATGCGGGCGAGAACATCTCCCAGCGATAGCGCAGGAATGCGCCCCGCGCGCGCCAAAGCTCCAGCTTGGCGGCCAGGCTGTCGGGGAGCGCCATGTCGCGGCACGCCTGCCAGAAGGCGCCCTCGCGCGCGCTCAGGCGATAATGGAGGAGGATGAAGTCGCGGACGCGTTCCATCTCCTCGGCCGACTGGCTGTTGTATTCGGCGGTCACCGCCGGATCGAAGCCCTTGTCGGGGAAGAGCTGCTTCAGCCGCTCGATGCCCGTCTCGATCAGCGCGATGCTGGTCGATTCCAGCGGCTCGAGAAAGCCCGAGGACAGACCCACCACGATCACGTTCTTGTTCCAGTGCTGACGACGGCGGCCCGCCTGAAAACGGACTATGCGCGGGTCGCCCAACGCCTCGCCCTCAAGCCGCCGGGCCAGCAGATCGGCGGCGCGCTCCTCGTCGAGAAAGGCACTGCAAAAGACATAGCCATTGCCCACGCGATGCTGGAGCGGGATGCGCCACTGCCAGCCCGCCTCGCGCGCGGTGGAGCGCGTGTAGGGTGTGGGGTTGGCATCCGGACCATGCGTGCTCGGCATGGCCACGGCGCGGTCGCAGGGCAGCCAATGTGACCAGTCCTCAAAGCCTGTCTTGAGCGCCCCTTCGATCAGCAATCCGCGAAAGCCGGAGCAGTCGATGAACAGTTCCGCCTCGATGTGGCGGCCATCCTGCAGCGTTACGCCGGTCACAAAACCGGTTTCGGGGTCGAGCGCGACATCGCCGATCTTGCCCTCGATCCGCGTGACACCGCGCTGCTCGGCAAAATCGCGCAGGAAACGGGCATAGAGGCCCGCGTCGAAGTGATAGGCATAATCGAACGTGCTCATCACGCTGCGCGGATCGCCGGCGGGATGGGCAAATTTCCCCGCCCGCGCGATATGCCACGCCATGGCATGCTCATCGAGCGGCGCGTCATCCCCCATCGCCCGCGCGCGCAGCCAGTATTGGTGCAGCGGCACCATATCGAAATCGCGGCCGAACGGGCCAAAGGGATGGAAATAGCGGCTATCCTCGCGCCCCCAGCCGACAAATTCTATGCCCAGCTTGAAGCTGCCCTTGGTGGCGCGCAAAAAGTCGCGCTCGTCGATACCGAGCGTCTGGTTGAACAGGCGGATCGGCGGGATGGTCGCCTCGCCCACGCCGATGGTGCCGATCTCCTCGCTTTCGACCAGCGTGATCGCGCAATCCTGTTTGAGAGCATGCGCCAGCATCGCGGCGGTCATCCACCCTGCCGAGCCGCCCCCCACGATCATCACCCTGCGGATTTTGCGCGCATCCTCGCCCATCATCGCCCTCTCCCTGCCGCTGCGGCAGCTTAATCGAAAAAGGGCGGGCAGGAAGCTTTCTTCCTTGCCCGCCCCGTCTTCATTCTTGCGACCCGTCGGGCCGCGGCATCAGAACTTGTAGCGGACCGAAGCCGTCAACGTGCGACCCAGCATCGCCGAGTTGTCGAAAATGGCCTGGTTGGCGGTCAGACCACCCGTACCCCGCGCCTGAAGGCTGCCATTGTTGGCGCGATAGCCCAGCGTGTTGAACAGGTTGTTGACGTTGAGGCCAACCTCCACATTGGGCACCGGACGGATCTTCAGATAAGCATTGGCGAAAGTTGTGCCCGGCGCGGTGAGCGAGCCGATCGAGAATTCCGACTGGCCACTGACGCTGACGCCCACTGCCGCCACGCCCATGTCATACGAGGGCGAGAACAGGAAGGTCCACTTGGGCATGGCCACCGGCACCAGATTGGTCTTGGTGTCCTTGCTGTCGGTGTAAACGACATAGCCGTTCACCCCGAAAGCGCCCCAGCGCAGATCGCCCGACAGTTCCAGACCGCTCGAGTGATAGACCGTGTCGGTGAAGGGGTTCTGGCCACGGCTCACTGCGGTGAAGTCGTAGTTCGATTCCTTGACCTGCGCACGGTAGAAGGTGGCTTCCACACGGTAGCGGGCAGCGCCCAGCGTGCTGGCGTGCTTTACGCCCACTTCCTGCTGCGTCACGGTGTTGACCGCGAGGTGGTCGCCACCCGCCGTCAGCTTGCCATCGGCGGTGAAGTTGTTGCCGCTGTAGAGCATACGGTCGGCGTTGAAGCGCCCACCGCTCGACACGCGGGCAAAGACGTTGGTGGTGTCGGTCAGCTTGTAGAGCGCGCCCACCGACCAGCTCGAATAGCTCTTGCTGTAGTTCAGACGGTCCGCAGGGATCGACGAGGTGTTGAAGGTCGGCACCACGGCGCTGCCCAGCGCATCGGTGATGGTCATCGTGCCAGTCGAGACATTGCCGAACGAAACGCCCTCGCCATGCAGCGTGTCATAGCGATAGGAGGCCGACAGGTTCAGGCGGCCAAATTCGCCGTCCAGCTCCAGATAGGCCGCATCATCGGTATAGGCCACATCATAGCTGCGCCCGCCGCAGCAGCCGCCCCACTGGTTGTTGTAGCCGGTCTGGCCCGCTGCCGAAAGCTGGGCGCCCGCCGCCGTGAACAGGTCGAGCGGCACGGGATTGCCATTGCTGTTGAGCGTCTGGGTCACATTGTTGATGCGCCAGTCCATCGCCACATTCTGGCGCATGTGGAACCAGCCGGCGCGGGCGTTGAGCTTGCCGCCGCCAAGGTCGAACTTGCCCTTCAGCGTCAGGTCGCTGGCCAGACTGCCAACATCCTTCATCGTGGTATAGGCCTGCGCACTGTTGCTCAGGAAGGCGCCGGTGTAATTCTGCCCCTTGAGCGGACCATCGGCATATTTGATCGCGCCGATCACGCGGGCATCGCTGCTGTTGTTCACGCTGCCGATGGTCTGGCCGATCAGGCTGGCGGTGGCCATCTCGCCGGTCCACTGGTTGCTGAACGAGCCGCTCATGTCGGTCCAGCGGAACTTCTCGTCGATGGTGAACATCGGCGAGACTTCATAGTGGAACTCGCCGCCCAGCGCGGTGGCGACAGGGTGAATACCCTGCATCACGCGCTGCTGCACCGTGCCATCGGCAGCCAGCACGTTGAACGTGCGGTTGTAGATGCCGGTGGAGGCGTACTGGCGGGCGTCCACACCGGGAAGCTGGCTGAAACCGGTGATCTTGTTGCCCGAAATCTCGGCCAGCGCGGGCATCGAGGTGAAGGTCGGTTCCGAATCGTCAAGGCGCTTGAAGTTGAGGCGGATATAGCCCTTGCCGTCGGCGATCTCCTTGGTGATATTGCCCTTGATCTGATAGCCTTTGCTGGCAGTGTAGGGCAGATGGGTCGGACCGTTGCCATTCACCACAAAGCCGCCGACATGGTAGGTCACCGTGTCCGAAGCCTTGCCGCCATAGTCGAAATCAAGGCGGAATTCGCGATAGTTGAGCGCGCTGGACAGGCCGACCTGACCGCCCTCATCCTTACCGGTCTTGGAAACATAGTTGATGACCGCACCGGGCGCCTGGCTGGAGAAGGTCGAGGCGCTGCCGCCACGCACCGCTTCCACGCGATCGACATTGTTGTCGAAGCGCACCCAATAGTCGTTGTTGCCAAAGTTCATGTCGCCGAACAGCACGACGGGCAGGCCATCTTCCTGAAGGCCGACATATTCCGAACCGCCGGTGGACACGGGAATGCCGCGCACGCCGATGTTGGCGTTGCCGCCGGGGCCTGCCGTGTCCTGCACATTGAGGCCGGGGATCGCGCGCAGCACTTCAGCCTGCGAGCGCGGGGTGAAATTGGCGATGGCTTCCTGACTGATCTGCGACACCGAGATCGAGCTGTTGCGCGCGGTGCGCCCCGCGCTGGAGGCGGTGACAACGATGGCTTCCTCGGCCTTGGCGGCGGGCGCCTCGTCAGCCGCCCACGCCGGAACGGCAGCCAGACAGGCAGCGCCCAGAGCTGCGAACGACACATAAGACTTGAGAACGGACTGCTTCATCGGTTCCTCCCCCTAGAGGCTATGGATTGGCTTCGACTCATGTCGAAATCCCTGTGGTGCAGTCTGGATAAACGGATTCAACAATCGATTGCAAGAACCTTTTGCAATTGATTGCATTAAATTGTGCCGGAAACGTTTCCCGCGTTGCGGATGATGAAAATTGTTGCACTCACGCCACGCTTTAGGCGTCGGCGCGGGAGCGCCCACCTGTCCTAAAGGGCAAGCATGGCTGGGGATTGAGGGGCTGTCGCTCTAGGATAGTTGCGGCCTTGCGCCTAAATGAAGCTACCGCTGGCACCGGCTCGCACCAGCATCCTTCTCCCGAGGTATTCGCTTGACCACTCCTGCTCTCGACCGTCTGCTGGCAATCATGGCCCGACTGCGTGATCTCCGCAGCGGGTGCGAATGGGATGTGGCGCAGACCTTCGCCACCATCGCGCCCTACACGATCGAGGAAGCCTATGAGGTGGCCGACGCCATCGAGCGCGACGACATGCCTGCGCTGCGCGAGGAGTTGGGCGATCTGCTGTTGCAGGTGGTGTTCCACGCCCGCATGGCCGAGGAAGCGGGCCTGTTTGCCTTTGACGATGTGGCAGCCAGCATCAGCGCCAAGATGGAAACCCGCCATCCGCATATTTTTGGCCCGCATATTTTCGGTAATGCTGCCGACGAAGGCCAGTCCCGCGAGGTCCGCTGGGAGCGATTGAAGGCCGAAGAGCGCGCGGAAAAAGGCGCCGGCGGAGCGCTGGACGGCGTGGCGCTGGCGCTGCCCGCCTTGATGCGCGCGGAAAAGCTACAAAAGCGCGCGGCGCGTGTCGGGTTTGACTGGCCCGATATTGCTGGCCCTGCCGCCAAAGTGGCCGAAGAAGTCGAGGAAATGGCCTCCGCGCCGTCACCCGACGCGCTGTTCGAGGAAGCGGGCGATTTCCTGTTTGCCGCCGCCAATCTGGTGCGCGCCTATGGCATCGCCCCCGAAGAGGCGCTGCGGGCCGCCAATGCCAAGTTCGAACGACGGTTTCGCGGGATGGAGGCTTTGGCCGAGGGACGCTTTGCCGACCTGTCGCTCGACGAGCAGGAAGAGCTTTGGCAGGCGGTGAAGCGCGGCGAGGCTAAAGCCGGATAAAACGCCCGAACTCGCGCGGGGTCAGGCGCACGGTCAGGCGGCGCGCGGGCTCATCCCCATCGGCCTCTTCATCGGCCAACACCTCGCCATGCGCATAAAGCCATGCGATGCGCTGGCCATCGGCGGCGGGAATGGTCAGATGATGCTCGCGCGCATCGCCCGTCAACAGGCGGCCCGCAGTAGCTAGCAACTCCTCGCAACCCTCGCCCGTCAGCGCCGAGAGCGGCACCACCACTTCGTCCTCATGCGCCGCTTCGCGCGCGGCGTGCCACAGTTGGGCGGCGCGTTCGGGCTCCAGCAAGTCCCACTTGTTCCACACCTCGATCATGGGGACGGTCGGCGTCTTGCCATCTTCCTCCATCATGCCAAGATCGCTCAATACCGCCAGAACTTCGGCCTTCTGCGCCTCGGTATCGGGGTTGGCGATGTCGCGCACATGGATCACCACATCGGCGGCTGTCACTTCCTCCAGCGTGGCACGGAAAGCCGCGACCAATTGCGTCGGAAGGTCGGAAATAAAGCCCACCGTGTCCGACAGGATCGCCTTGTCCACCGCGGGCAGGCGGATCGCGCGCATCGTGGGATCGAGCGTGGCGAACAGCAAATCCTGCGCCATGACATCGGCGCCGGTCAGCCGGTTGAACAGCGTCGATTTGCCCGCATTGGTATAGCCCACCAGTGCGCAGACCGGCCATGGCGCCTTCTCGCGCCGGTCGCGGTGCAGCCCGCGGGTGCGCCGCACTTGATCGAGATCGCGGCGGATTTTGGCCATGCGGTCGCGGATCATCCGGCGGTCGGCCTCGATCTGCGTCTCGCCCGGCCCGCCAAGGAAGCCGAAACCGCCGCGCTGACGTTCAAGGTGGGTCCATGACCGCACCAGACGCCCCGCCTGATAGTCGAGATGGGCCAGTTCCACCTGCAAGCGGCCTTCGGCCGTGGCGGCGCGCTCGCCAAAGATTTCGAGGATCAGGCCGGTGCGGTCGATCACCTTTTTCTTGAGCTTGTCCTCAAGGTTGCGCTGCTGCACCGCCGTCAGCGCGCCATCAACGATGACCAGATCGGCATCATTGAGCGCGCAAGCGGTTGCAATATTGGTGATCTGGCCCTCGCCAAACAAGGTGCCGGCGCGGGCCTCGCGGATCGGGATCACCACCGCTTCGGCCACCACCAGACCGATGGCCAGAGCCAGCCCCTTGGCTTCCTCCACGCGTGCCTCGACATCGGTGCTGCTCGCCCGCCCGCGGAATTGCGGGCAGACGATCAGCACGCGCGCGCCGCGCGTGACCTCGCCTTCAAGATCCTCGCCAAATTGCAGCTTTATTCGCCTTCTTCGCCATCCCAGTCGCCCGTCAGGTCAACCGGACCCAAGGGCTGGATGGTGGACACCGCATGTTTGTAGGCGAGTTGCACATAGCCCTCGCGTTCCAGCATCATGCAGAACAGATCATAGGCCGCCACGCGCCCTTGCAACATCACACCGTTCACGAGGAACATCGTCACCTGCACGCCCGCAGTGCGGATCGAGGAGAGGAACACATCCTGCAACAGGCGGGCCTTCTTGCCACCCTCGCCGCCCTGACCGAACAGGCGGGTGTCGATCGGCGTGCTGGGCATGATCGTCGAGACGGCATGCTTGTAGACCAGTTGCGAGGCGCCATCGCGGCGCAGCAGGATCGAGAAATTGTCGAACCAGGTGACGATACCCTGCAGCTTCACACCCTTGACGAGGAACATCGTGACAGGCGTCTTGTTCTTGCGCAGGAAGTTCAGGAACTGGTCCTGAAGGTTCTGGCCCCCCTTGCCCGACACAGGCAGCGGCGCGGGCGCGGCAGCTTCGGGGGCTGTGGCCTCGGCGCCTTCAACGCTCTCTTCAACCTCGGGCGTTGCGGGCTTGAGACGCGGACGGGCAGTCAGTGTACGGCCATTGGTCGGCATGGATTACGCTCCTGTTGTTGGCGGCCGTCGATACGGTCCGCAGTCTGGCCACCCCACAGGGATGACCGAAATCACGTGCAATCTAACCTTTCGCAAGCGCAGCGTAAATGGGGTTTTTGACCGCCGCGTGACGCAAACGTAAACTACTCCTCGTCGTCCTCGTCCTCGCGCTTGTCCACCATGCCCAGCAGCTTCAATTTGCGGTGCAGGGCTGATCGCTCCATGCCGATGAATGTAGCGGTTTTCGAGATATTGCCCGAAAAACGGCGGATCTGGACGCGCAGGTATTCACGCTCGAAATTCTCGCGCGCCTCGCGCAGCGGCACCCCCATCAGCGCGCCCATCCCCGCATCGCCGGCCAGTCGCCCGCTGTTGATCTCGGCGGGCAGCATGTCGGCCTCGATCCGCCCCAGCCTTTCGCGCGGGGCGAGAATCACCGTGCGCTCCACCACATTGCGCAACTGCCGCACGTTGCCCGGCCATTCGTAGGTTTGCAGCGCGGCCATCGCCTCGATGCTGATGTCGGGCGGCGGCAGGCCCTGCTCATGCGCCAGACGCGAGAAGAAGAACTCGGCCAGTGCGGGAATATCCTCGCGCCGCTCGGCCAGCGACGGCACCGCCACCGGCACCACATTGAGGCGATAGAACAGATCCTCGCGGAAGCGCTTTTCGGCGATTTCCTTTTCCAGATGACGGCTGGTGGAGGACACCACGCGCACATCCACGCGGATCTGGCGGCTGCCGCCCACGCGCACAAAGGCCTGATCGGTCAGCACCCGCAGGATGCGGGCCTGCGTCGAGAGCGGCATGTCGCCCACTTCATCAAGATAGAGCGTGCCGCCATCGGCCAGTTCGAGCAGGCCGGCGCGCACCAGCTTGCCATTGGCTTCCTCGCCGAACAGTTCCTCCTCGAAACGTTCGGGCGTGATGCGCGCGGAATTGACCGATACAAACGGCTTTTCCGCCCGCGCGCTCCACGAATGCAACAGCCTCGCCGCCACTTCCTTGCCCACGCCGGAGGGGCCGGAAATCAGCAGACGGCTGCCCGTGTTGGCCACCCGCTTCAAGGTGGCGCGCACATGATTGATCGCGCTCGACGAGCCGTGGAACTCCTCGCCAAAGGCGGTGTCGAGCTTCAGCCGCGCGTTTTCCCGCCGCAGGCGCTGGGTCTCGGTGGCACGCGCGACCAGATGCAGCAGACGTTCGGTTTCAAACGGCTTCTCGATGAAATCCATCGCCCCGCGACCGATCGCGGCCACCGCCGTATCGATATTGCCGTGGCCCGAAAAGATGATCACCGGCAATTCCGGCTCGCGTGCCTTGATCGCGTCGAGCACTTCGAGCCCGTCCATCGGCGAACCATGCAGCCAGACATCCAGCAGCACCAGACTGGGCCGCCGCTGGTCCACGGCATCCAGCGCGCTCTGGCTATCGCCAGCGGTGCGGCACTCGTATCCCTCGTCCGACAGCACGCCGGCGACCAGATCGCGAATGTCCTTCTCGTCATCAACGATCAGAATTTCGACTGTCATCGGGTCATCCCTCTTCTCGCAATCCTCATTCGCCCGCTTCCTTACCGATGGACAGCGGATCGCGCGCGAAGCGCAGCGTCACCCTCGTGCCGCCGCCTTCTGCGCTGGTGAAATTCATCTCGCCGCCATGTTCCTCGACAATCTTCTTGACGATGGCGAGGCCAAGGC
>DDES01000025.1:0-738 GCA_002336765.1 Novosphingobium sp. UBA1948
GGCGGGCGAGGGAAGGGGGGCGGGCTTGGGCGCTGGCCGAGCGGTGGTTTTCGCCTTGCGCTTGGTCGGCTTCTTGGCCTTCCGCTCCTTCGGTCGGTCTTCCAGCGCAGCCTTGCCCCGCCGCACCAGTCGGATCACCAGTGCCAGCGCCAGCAAGCCCGCCACCACGCCTGCGGCCAAGGCCAGCGGGCGCCAGATATCCTCGCCCACCGCCTCGACGGGTTTGGCCTCGGGCTTGGGCTCGTCGGGCACGACGATGGGGTCGTAAGAGGCGGTGGGCGCCGGTTGCGGTGTCGCGATTGGCATCGGCACGGGCGCCATGCTGGCCTCGCCAATCGGGGGCGCGACCGGCGCGGCTTTGGCCCGCGGTTTGGCCTTGGCTTTTGGAGTGGCGGCCGGTTTGGCGGCCTCGCTCGAATCCGCCCACAGGTCAAAACCCTGCGCCTGCGCACCGGCCCCCGCGAACAGGGCGGACAGGGCCAGCACAGGGCCGAGCAGCAGGGTGGGGCGGCAGAAACGCATCGTCATGGCCTTTGTTCCCCAAGGCATAGAGGCAGCGGCTGCCCGCGCCAAGCGTGGCTTGCCCCTAAACGGCGGCTTGTCCCCCGCCGGATTTGGCGGCATGGGAGGGGCATGACCGATTCAACCCCTTCGCTCAGCCCGCTCCACCTTGGCCAGACCAGCAGCCTGCCCGCATCGCCGGACGAGGCGGTGCTCGATTATGTGCCCAATCCGCGT
>DDES01000025.1:758-4589 GCA_002336765.1 Novosphingobium sp. UBA1948
CGCATCTGGTGATCGACTATGCGCCCGACCAGACCATCGTCGAATCGAAGTCGCTCAAGCTGTTCCTCGGCTCGTTTCGCAACCATGCCGGTTTTCACGAGGATGTGACCGTGGGCATCGGCCAGCGCCTGTTTGCCGAGATGCGTCCGAAATGGCTGCGCATCGGGGGCTATTGGTACCCGCGCGGGGGCATTCCCATCGATGTGTTCTGGCAAAGCGACGCGCCGCCCGCCGGGCTCTGGGTGCCCGATCAGGGCGTGGCATCCTATCGCGGGCGCGGATAATACGCGCCTTGTCATGGCGCTGTAACATTATGACAAGAGGGCGGGGTTAGTGTAGGATCATCTCGTCTTGAGGAATGCTATGACCGCCGCCGACTCCAGCCTGACCTCTTCCGGCGATCCTTTGCCGGACCTTGTGACGATCCCCGACCGGTTCTTCAACCGCGAGCAATCGTGGCTGGCCTTCAACCGGCGCGTGCTGTCCGAGGCGCGGCGGGCGGAATATCCGCTGCTCGAACGGCTGCGTTTCCTGTCGATCTCGGGCAACAATCTCGATGAATTCCTGATGGTGCGCGTGGCAGGTCTGGCGGGGCAGGTGCGGCGCCAGATCGCCGAGGCCTCGATTGACGGCCTCTCGCCCCCCGAACAGCTGGCCGCGATCCGCGCCGAGGTGGTGCGGCTGGAGACGATGCAGCAGGACGTGTGGAGCGAATTGCGCCCGCAACTGGCCGAGGCCGGCATCGAGGTGATCGGCGAGGGTGGGCGCCACCGGCTCAACGCAGGGCAGATCGCCTGGCTCAAGGACTATTTCCTCGAACGTATTCTGCCGATCATCACCCCGCAGGCGATTGATCCGGCCCATCCTTTCCCCTTCGTCAGCAATGGCGGCATGGGGCTGATGATGAGCCTGACGCGGATTGCCGATGGCGCCAGCGTGATGGAAATGGTGCTGATCCCCGCCGCCCTGCCGCGCTATATCCGCATTCCCGCGCAGGCCGAGGGCGAGACGCCGGCCTATATCTCCATCGCCGATGTCATCTGCCACAATGCCGAGGCTTTGTTTCCCGGCTTTCAGGTGGAAGGGCACGGCGTGTTCCGCGTGCTGCGCGACAGCGATATCGAGATCGAGGAAGATGCCGAGGATCTCGTCCGCTATTTCCGCACCGCGATCCAGCGGCGGCGGCGCGGCAGCGTTATCATGCTGCAATTGCAGGGCGATTTCGACCGTGCGGCCGAGCAATTGCTACGCGATCAATTGCGGCTCGACCATGCGATCATCATCAAGAGCGACGGGCCGATTGCGATGGCGGGCCTGTCGGACATCGTGGATGAAAAGCGGGCCGAACTGAAATTCGCGCCCTATTCCCCGCGCTATCCCGAGCGGATTCTCGAGCATGACGGCGATATTTTCGCCGCCATCCGCGAAAAGGATCTGGTGGTGCACCACCCCTATGAAAGTTTCGAGGTGGTGATCGATTTCCTGCGTCAGGCGGCGGCCGATCCCGATGTGGTGGCCATCAAGCAGACGCTCTATCGCGCGGGCAAGCAGAGCGCGATCATCAACGCCCTGTGCGCTGCGGCCGAGGCGGGCAAGTCGGTAACGGCGGTGGTCGAACTCAAGGCGCGGTTCGACGAAGAGCAGAACCTGCATTGGGCCAGCCAGCTCGAAAACGCGGGCGTTCAGGTGATCTATGGCTTTGTCGACTGGAAGACCCACGCCAAGATCAGCATGGTGGTGCGCCGCGAAAGTGACAGCGAGGGAGGCGAGACCTATCGCACCTATTGCCACTTCGGCACCGGCAACTATCACCCGGTCACGGCCAAGATCTACACCGACCTGTCCCTGTTCAGCTGCGACCCTGTGCTGGGTCGCGACGCCAGCCGGGTGTTCAACTACATCACCGGCTATGCGACGCCCGAGGTGCTGGAGGCCCTGGTCGTCTCGCCCCTGAACATGAAATCGACCTTGATCGAGCTGATCGGCAAGGAGATGTCGGCCGCCGCCATGGGCAAGCCCGCCGCCATATGGGTCAAGCTGAACTCTCTGGTCGACCCGGAGATCATCGACGCCCTGTATCGCGCCAGCCAGTGGGGCGTGCGGATCGACCTGGTGGTGCGCGGCATCTGCTGCCTCAAACCGGGCGTGGCGGGGCTTTCGGAGAATATACGCGTCAAATCGATCATCGGGCGCTTTCTGGAGCACGGCCGCATCTGGGCCTTTGCGGGCGGGGCCAATCTGCCCAATCCGCGCGCCCGCGTGTTCATTTCCAGCGCCGATGGCATGAGCCGCAACCTTGACCGCCGCGTGGAAGTGCTGGTGCCGATCCGCAACAAGACGGTGCATGATCAGGTGCTCGATCAGGTGATGATGGCGAACCTGCTGGATACCGAGCAAAGCTGGAATCTCGACGCCGATGGCACCTATGCCCGCGCGGAACTGGGCGAGCATCCCTTCAACGTGCATCGTTATTTCATGACCAACCCCTCGCTCTCGGGGCGCGGGGCGGCGCTGGGCTCGGGGCGCAAGGTGCCCAAGCTTGCGCTGCGGCGCGGGCGCTCGTAAGCCCGACGCATGATCCGTCGCAACGATTCTGCCGCCTTTCCCGAAGACCAGCGGGCGATTATCGACATCGGCTCGAACACGGTGCGCATGGTGATTTATGGCGGCCCGCCGCGCGCGCCCAATGTCCTGTTCAACGAGAAAGTGACCGCAAGGCTGGGCAAGGGCGTGGCCGAAAGCGGCAGGCTGTCGGCCAAGGGTGTCAACAATGCTCTGGCGGCGCTGGCGCGTTTCGCGATGGTGCTGGATCTGCGCGGGGTGACGCAGGTGGATACGGTCGCCACCGCCGCGGTGCGCGATGCCGACAATGGCGGGGAATTTCTGGAACAGGTGGCCTCGCTCGGCCTCGCCCCGCGCCTGCTGTCGGGCGAGGAGGAAGCGATTGCCTCGGCGCGCGGCGTGCTCTCGGCCTTTCCGGGCGCGCGGGGGCTGGTGGGCGATCTGGGCGGGGGAAGCCTCGAGCTGATCGATATTGCCGAGGATGCCTGCACGCATGGCGTCTCGCTGCCTTTGGGCACGCTGCGCCTGCCTGCCTTGCGCAGCGAGGGTGATGACAAGTTCCGCCGCCGCGTGGCCAAGATGCTGCGCGGCGCCGATTGGGCGGCCCATCCGGGGCAGACGCTCTATCTGGTGGGTGGCTCGCTGCGCGCGCTGGGGCGCTATGCGATGGTGGCGCAGGGTTGGCCGATCGACGATCCGCATGGCTATGAAATGCGGCCCGAGGACGCGCTGCTGATCGCCCGCCAGTTGACCGCCCGTGCCAAATCGGGCGCGACGATTCCGCCGATTGCGGGCGTGTCCGCCTCGCGTCTGGCCAGCTTGCCCGATGCGGGGAGCTTGCTGGGGGTGCTGGTGCGCGAATTGCAGCCGGCCAAGCTGGTGTTTTCGGGCTGGGGCCTGCGTGAAGGCTTGCTGGCGGCGGGGATGGACGCGGCCACGGCTGGCAGCGATCCCTTGCTGGCGGGCGTCACCGCCTTTGTCGAGGCGCAACATGCGGGTCTGGCTTCGGCGGCTGCGGTGCTGGCGCAATGGGCGGGCGGGGCGGCGGGCGATGATGCCGCGGTTGAACCCTTGCGGCTGGCGGCCACAATGCTCGCGCTGGCCAGTCTTGCCAGCGAGCCGAACCTGCGTGCCGAGCAAGCCGCGCAATGGGCGCTGCGCAAGCGCTGGCTGGGCGTAGACGCGCGCGGGCGGGCGATGATCGCGATGGCGGTGCTGGCCAACAGCGGCCGCTCCGAAATTCCCTCCGATCTCAACCGGCTGGCGCCG
>DDES01000040.1 GCA_002336765.1 Novosphingobium sp. UBA1948
TGCGCGCCACGGCGGCGCATTCCACGCTGGTGCTCGACGATGCCAATTCGACGGCTGTTCTCATCAACGGTGGGCTGGGTTCCGGCGTGGCCGAGGTCGAGGTGGACCGTCGCACGCTGGAAGGCGAGCGCGGTGGCCCCAGCGGTCGCAATTGGGCCGCCACGCGGCTCGAGGCCAGCCATGACGGCTATGCCGCGCGCTATGGCCTGATCCACCGCCGCATCCTGATCCTGCGCGAGGATGGCACCGAATTGCGGGGCGAGGACCTGCTGGTGCCGGCCAACCGCAAGGGCAAGCGCGGCATGGTCAGCTTCGCCATCCGCTTCCACCTTGGCCCCGGTATCGAGATCGGCCTGTCGGAAGACAAGCAAGGCGTGGGCATGGCCCTGCCCGACGGTTCCTATTGGCAGTTCCGCAGCGGCAGCGGCGAGATCACCGTGGAAGAATCGATCTGGGCCGATGGCGAGGGGCGGCCGGTGCTGGTGCAACAGCTTGTCATTCAGGGCATGGTGTCGCGCGGGGGCGGCAACTTTGCGTGGTTGCTCAAGAAAATGGGCTGACCAGCCCCGAAAGCCACACACGAAAAGGCCCGATGGATTCGCTCCATCGGGCCTTTTTCATACGCCTTGCGGCAGCAATCAGGCGGCAGCGGCAGCCTTCTTGGCCAGCTCGCGCTTCACCTTGACGGCGCGCGGCGACAGCTTGGCGTCCGAAGTCTTGAGCAGCCAGTTGTCGAGACCGCCATTGTGCTCCACCGAACGCAGGCCGTGGGTCGACACGCGGAACTTGAAGCTGCGATCAAGGCCTTCCGACAGCAGCGTGACGTTCTGCAGGTTGGGCAGGAACACGCGCTTGGTCTTGTTGTTGGCGTGGCTGACGTTCTGGCCAACCTGACGGCCCTTACCGGTCAGTTCGCAAATACGGGACATGGGTGTTACTCGCTCAATAGATCTGGTGCCCGCAAAACGGGTGAGCGGCGCGCTTAGCGATTCGTGTGGAAAAGGTCAAGTTGCGCGTGGGGTCACTGTAGGCTAGCCCCTGCATCCATGACGAAATGGCCCTTGCCCGATCCGATGCAGCGCGCTTTGGCGCAGGCCCGCGCCGCCGCGCAGGCGGGCGAGGTGCCGATCGGAGCCGTGGTTGTCAAGGATGGCGCGGTGATCGCGGCGGCCCACAACATGCCCCGCGCGCTGCATGATCCCACCGCCCATGCCGAAGTGCTGGCGATTCGCGCCGCCGCCGCCGCGCTGGGCAACGAAAGGCTCGATGGCTGCGATCTGTGGGTCAGTCTGGAGCCTTGCGCCATGTGCGCAGGCGCTATCGTCCATGCCCGCATCGCGCGGGTCTATTATGCCGCGAGTGATCCCAAGGGCGGCGCGGTGGCGCATGGCCCGCGCGTGTTCGACCAGCCCACCTGCCTGCACCGGCCCGAGGTCTATGCCGGCATGGGCGAGGAAGAGGCGGGCGCGATGTTGCGGGATTTCTTTAACGCCCGTCGCTGACCTTCAGATCCTCGCGGTCGGAGGCGCCGAAGCTCTCGGTACTACAGGCTGCCGGCTTCACCTTGGTATCATAGCAAACAAATACCTCGCGCAGCCATCCGTTGCGCGTTGTCTGGATCCCAAAGGCACGGCGCGGAATCGCGGGATTGGCCGAGGCCAGCGCATCACGCAGATCCCCCACCGATGCGTAGCGGGGCAGTCGGCTCATGTCAGGCAAGCGCAGGGCCTGAAACAGACTGCTGGCCGCGCCGAAATAGGCTTCCGGTGTTCGCGCCATACACGAACCATGCTTGACCCATTCATGCTCCAGTGTGCGGGCCGAAGGGGTCATGCACATATAACGCCGCAAAGTCTCGGGATTAGGGCGCGGCACGGTGCTGCACCATTGCGGATGACGTGATCCAAAGCCCTGTGGCCAGAGGCCATGCACCACAAAGGCGAAACTCTGCCCGCTGGCGCATTGGAAATCCTGCCCTTGCGCGCCGTTTCGGAATTTCACCCCGTGGCAGAACTCCGGCGACCAACTGAGCGCCAGCACATAGCCGCTGGGTGGAATGGCAATCACCGGTCCGTCGCGATCCACCGCCCTATAGGGATCAATGCGCGCGGGCGGGGTGCAGGTGATCGCCTGCGCGGCGGCACTAACGGGCGCAAGAGCGGCGATCAGCAGCGCGGTACGGATGGGAATACGCATCAAAAGCCTCGTTCAGGAGAAAACGTCGGGGTCCACCGCCTGCCCCTTGGCGGCAAACCAGCGGCGGGCATCGGGGCGAAACAGGAAGATGACCGCGGCGAATTGCAGCAGCGTGTTGACCACCCCGAACAGCGGCACCAGCGAGGAGAACTGCGTCATCATCCGCAGATTGTTGGGCAGGCCGATCAGGCCCAGTGCCAACAGCACCACCAGTATCCATTTGGCCACATTACTGGCACGGCGGGAAATGAAGTACCACAGCAGCAGGCTGATCGCCATTCCGCCGAAGCTGGTGGCGAAAATGAACCCGTCGCCAAAGCCAGCCGTGGCCGGACTCGCAGCCAGCATTTGTCGTGTGACCGGCAGAGCGACAAAGACGCCGACGACGCCCAGCGCCATTGAACCCAGATAGAAACGATCAAACCATACCAGCGACTTGGGACGCATAAAGCCTGCTCCTTGAGAGACGCCCCAGTCTGGCGCTAAAAACCGGCCAAATCAAATGGTTTGCCCAGGGTCGGGACTCTAGACATCACACTTCCGCGAAATCGAGGCCGATGTCAGCGGCCGGCGCGCTTTGCGTCAGGCGGCCGACCGAGACGTAATCCACCCCGCTGGCGGCAATGGCGGCAATCGTGTCGAGCCGTACCCCGCCGCTCGCCTCGCAAGGCACGCGACCGGCTACCTGTGCCACAGCGCGCGCCAGCATCTCCGGCCCCATATTGTCGAGCAGCAGATGGGTGGCGCCCGCGCTGAGCGCCGGTTCGATCTGGTCGAGATGGTCAACCTCGCAGATGATGCGCTCGACCCCTGCCGCCTTGGCGCGGGCCACAGCAGGGCCAACGCCGCCCGCGATGGCGACATGGTTATCCTTGATCATCGCCGCATCCCACAGGCCCATGCGGTGGTTGGTTGCCCCGCCCATCCGCGTCGCGTATTTTTCCAGCACGCGCAGGCCGGGGATGGTCTTGCGCGTGTCGAGCAACACCGCCTTCCCCGCCATCGCATCCACATATTGGCGCGTCATGGTGGCGATGCCCGAAAGATGCTGCACGGTGTTGAGCGCGCTACGCTCGGCCGTCAGCAGGGCGCGGCCCATGCCGGTGATGCGCATCAGATCGGTACCAGCGGCCACACGGTCGCCATCCTGCACCAGCATCTCGATCACGCATTCGGGATCGAGCGCGCGGAAGAAACCCGCCGCGATGGGCAGGCCCGCCACGGTGATCGCATCGCGGCTGTCCATCACGCCGGCAAAGCGCGCCTGCGCAGGGATCACGCTCTCGCTGGTCACATCGCGCCCGCCGCCCGGCCAGCCCTCACCCAGATCCTCGGCAAGCGTGGCGCGGACGAAGGCGGGCAGGTCGAAACCCTGCAGTGAGAAAGCGGGCTGGTCAGTCATGGCCAGCCCTATAGGCCAAGGCAGGGCGCGATGCGAGTGCTGCTTACTTCTTCTTCAACGACGCATCGCGCACCGCGCGGAACTCGTCATTCTTGTGCCAGTTGGGCCACAGCGTGCTGTCGGCAAGGCCACGGCCAAGCTGGTAGAACAGCTTCACATCCTGCGTGATGCCCGACCAGTTCCAGTCGTCGCGATATTCGTCGCTGGGCTGGTGATAGCGGTGCTGCACATAGTCCTCGCTGGCCGCCATGCCCGCCTTGGTGCCGCCCTGCACCAGATCGACGCCGCGCGCGACGTCGAACATCGGCACGCCGCGCTTGGCGAGGCTGAAATGGTCCGAACGGTAATAATGGCCGCGCTCGGTATGCTCCTCGGGGCTTTCATACAGGCCGTCGCGCTTGAGCACGGTGCGGAAGATGGCGGTCAGGTCGCTCTTGTCGCCACCGGTGGCGGCATAGTTGCGAGCCGCACCCACCGGGGGCAACGCGTCCATATTCACGCCGCCCACGGTCTTGCCCAGCGGATAGACGGGGTTCTGCCCGTAATATTCACTGCCCAGCAGGCCCGATTCTTCGAGCGTGAGCGCGACAAACACCTGGCTGCGCTGCGCAGGGCCAGCCTTCACATTGGCCGCCGCCAGCGCCATCAGCGCGCCCACGCCCGTGGCATTGTCCACCGCGCCGTTGCAGATGTCGTCACCCTTGGCATCGCGCTCGCAATGGCCGAGGTGGTCCCAGTGGGCGGAATAGAGCACGACCTCGTCGGGGCGCGCCTTGCCCTTTTGAATGCCGATCACATTGTGCGACATTGAACGGCGGATGGCATTGTCAAAGCTCAGGCTCGCCGTCAGGCCCAGCGGCACCGGCTTGAAGCCCTTGTGCTTCGCCGCCTCGACCAGCGCGGCATAATCCTTGCCCGCCGCGCCGAACACCTTTTTGGCAACATCCTGCTGCACCCAGCCGTTGAACTGCGTCTGGTCCATCGCATTATCGGCGCGGGCCACATGGTATTGCGGGCCGCTCCAGCTCGATTGCACGACGTTCCAGCCATAGGCGGCGGGGAACGTGTCATGGATGATAATCGCGCCTGCCGCGCCTTGGCGGGCGGCTTCCTCGAACTTGTAGGTCCAGCGGCCGTAATAGGTCATGCGGCGGCCCTTGAAGAGGCCTTTCTCGTCCTTGTCGGCATAGTCGGGATCGTTGACGAGGATCACCGCCACCTTGCCCTTCATGTCGAGGCCGGCATAATCGTTCCAGCCCAGTTCGGGCGCCGAAATGCCATAGCCGACGAAGACCAGATCGGCGTCCTTCACCGCGACATGCTCGGTATGGCGATAGGAACCCGCCACAAATTCGCTGCCGCGCGTGAAGCTCATGCCGCCGATGGTGAGCGGACTGAAGTTCTTGGCATCGATCTCGACCGTGGGCACATCCTGAAGCCAGCCGCGCGCCCCATTGCCTTGGGGGTCGCCACCGGGCTTGAGGCCGATCTTTTGAAAGCGGGCGATGATCGCGTCCAGCACCTTTTGCTCCACCGCCGTGGAAGGCGCGCGGCCCTCCATATCGTCGGCGGCAAGGGTCTTTACCGTATCCTTCATCAGCGCCACATCGATCGGCGGCACTTTCACGGCGGGGAAAGCAGCGGGCGCGGCGAGCGTGGGGGTGGCAACACCCGCCAGCAACAGCGCGGCGAACAGGGGGGTCAATCGCATGGGGCTTCCCTTCTTCACTTCAACAATCCTTTGGCGCGCAACATCGGCTTCACATCGGGGTCATGGCCCGTGAAGCCGCGATACATGGCCGCATAATCCAGCGAGGACCCGCGCGAGAGCACCATTTTGCGGAAGCGCTCACCATTGGCGCGGGTCAGGCCGCCATTCTTGACGAACCACGCATAGGCGTCATGGTCCAGCATCTGGGTCCAGAGATAGGCGTAATAGGCGCTGGCATAGCCATTGGCCCAGATGTGGCGGAAATAGCTGGTGCGATAGCGCGGCGGGATGTGGGTCGTGTCCAGCCCCGTCTTGGCCAGCGCGGCGGCCTCATAGGCGTCCACATCCTGCCTCGGCGCATCGGCGGCCAATTGGTGCCATTGCATGTCGAGCATGGCGGCGGCCACCACTTCGCCCAGATCATAGCCCTGATCAATGGCGCGCAGATCCTTCAGCTTGGCCGCCATCGCGGCAGGCATCGGCTTGCCGGTCTGGTAATGCTTGGCATAATGGGCCAGCACGGTCGGATGCGTGGCCCAGTTCTCGTTGAACTGGCTGGGGAATTCCACGAAGTCGCGCGCCGTGCTGGTGCCCGACAGCGAGGGCAGATACTGGTCCGAGAACATGCCGTGCAGCGCATGGCCAAATTCGTGGAACAGCGTGATGACATCGTCAAAGCTGACCAGCGCGGGCTGGCCGGGGGCGGGCTTGGCGAAATTCTCGACATTGAACACCACCGGCTTTGTGCCGCGCAGGCCCGACTGGCCCACGAAATTCGACATCCATGCCCCGCCCTGCTTGTTGTCGCGCTTCCACGGGTCCCAATAGAACAGCGCCAGTTCCTTGCCGTCCTTGTCATAGACGGTGTAGACTTTCACATCCTCCTGATAGACCGGCAGATCGGTGCGGCGCTTGAAGGTGATGCCATACAGCTTGGTCGCGGCGAAAAAGACGCCATCCTCCAGCACGCGATCGATCAGGAAATAGGGCTTGGCGGCGGCGGGGTCGAAGTTGAGCTTGGCCTTCAGGCTGCGCGCGGCATATTTCTGCCAGTCCCACGGGTTGACACTGGTGTCCCCGCCATCCTTGGCAATCAGCGCGGCCAGCTCCTGCACCTGCCGGTCCTGCGCGGCGCGCAGCGAGGGCACCAGCTTGGCCATGAAGCCCTGCGCGCCCGCGCCATTCTTCGCCATCTGGTCATAAAGCGTGTAGTCGGAATAATTGGCATAGCCGAGCAGCTTGGCCTTTTCCGCCCGCAATTGCGCCATTTCGGCCACCAGCGCGCGCGTGTCATAGGCATCGCCGCGCTCGCTGCGGGTCCAGCTTGCCTCGAACAGGGCCTTGCGTGTGGCGGCATCCTCCAGACCTTCCAGCGCGGGTTGCTGCGTGGTGTTCTGCAGGGGCAGGACATAGGTTCCGGCGGGCAGCTTGCGCCCTTCCGCCGCCTTGGCCGCCGATGCCAGTTCGCCCGCCGACAGGCCCGCCAGCTTCGCCTTGTCAGTGATAACCAGTGCGCCCTCGCGCGTACCCGCGGTCAGCTTTTGCGAGAAATCGGTCGAAAGGCTGGAAAGGCGCTGGTTGATCGCCTTCAACCGCGTTTGGCCAGCGGCGTCCAGCATCGCCCCGGCATGGACAAAGCCGGCATAGGTGCGGTCCAGCAAACGCCGCTGGTCGGGCTTGAGGCCGAGGCTGTCGGCCTTGTCGTGCAAGACCTTCACCCGCGCGAAAAGCTTGGCATTCATGGTGATTTCGTCACCCAGCGCCGCCAGCTTGGGCGACATTTCGGTGTCGATAGCGTCCAGCCTGTCATTGGTGTTGGCGCTGGTCAGCGCGTCGAACACGCGGTTGACGCGGCCCAGCATCTCGCCCGACTTTTCCATCGCAAGGATGGTGTTGGCAAACGTGGGCGCTTCGGGATTGTCGGCGATCGCCGCGATCTCGGCGCGCTTTTCGGCGATCGCCTGCGCAAAAGCAGGCAGATAGTCGCTATCCGTGATCCGCCCGAAATCGGGCGCCTGAAACGGCAGGGTGGAAGGCTTGGCAAAGGGGCCGTCTGCCGCCTGCAAGGGCATGGCCCCGAAAGCCACAGCCGAAACGGCCAGCGCCAGCATCACTCGAAGCTTCATCCCGTCCTCCTTTTTCTTAATGGTTGCGGCCCAGCGATCCGCCCTCGTTCTCGGTGGCCGTGACTTTCGCCACCACATCCTGTTCGGGCTTGGTTAGATCGGGGTGCCAAACGTCGAAAATCATCACCACGCGCAAATGGTCGCTGGGGTTCATCGCCTCGTGCTCGACACTGTCGTCAAACACGAAAGGCTCGCCCTCGCGCCACAGCCGCGTTTCACCGCCCACGCGGAACCAGCAGCCTTCGGGCACCACCAGCGGCAGATGGCACAGGAGCCGCGCATTGCTGACCCCCACATGCGGCGGAATCGCGGTGCGCGGCGCCAGCAGCGAGAACAGTGCATTGGGCGAGGCGCCGAGTATATCGGGCTGGGGCAGCTTGCGCAGCAGTTCCATCGTGGCGGGGCATTGCGCGGCATTGGCCTCCACCACCTCGCCGCGACGGACCAGATGGATCGCGGTCCAGTCGGGATTGTAATTGAGCGGCTGCCACTGGCGCAGCGCCTGATGCGCGTCATACTGGATATAGGGCGCCAGTTCCGCGCGTTCCGACGCCATCACCGCCAGCATTTCCGCACGGATCGCATCGGTTGCCGCCGCCACCTGCGCCAACCACGGAAAACGCTCGGCCGGATGGTATTCTCGCTCAGTCAGACCGGGGTAATAGAAATGGGTCGGCTCGGAATGATAGGGCTTGGTCTGGCGCAACACGTTGGAGCGAAAGCGCGCCATGCGCCATGCCGTGTCGCCCTGCGCCTCCGCCTCGATGGCGGCGGTGGCCTCGGCAAGGCGGGCGGCACGCTCGGCAATCCATGCGTCGCGCACCTTGGCCCCTGCCGCCACGGCGGCGGCCAGCGGCGCGGGCAGATCACCTTCCGGCTGTTGGGCCAAGGCCTCTTCCCACGCCCCGCCCGCATTGGCATCGCCCAGCGTTTCGAGCAGCCCCGCGCGCATCACTAGCGCCATGAAATCGAGCGGCGCCAGCGCCAGCGCGGCATCCACCGCTTTCAGCGCGCGGCGCGGCTGACGCAGTGCACGGCGCAGACCCGCCAGTTGCAGGTAGTGCAGCGGCGTGGGCTCCATGCCGGCAAAGGCGGCATCGAACAGATCGGCGGCCCCCGCCAGATCGCCCTTGCGCATCGCCTCCTCGGCGCGGGCCAGTGTCTCGCTCATGCCTCGTCCCCCAGCGGATGGCGCGCGGGCCGCGCGGGCACGGCGCCGTCGGCATAGCCGAAACGCGCGATCCACGGGGCCAGCCGAGCCTCCACGCCCGCCAGTTGCGCGGCATAGTTGCGCCAGCGCCCTGCCGCGCGCTTGTACACCGGCTCGGTCACTTGCGCATAGGAGGCGGTAATCACCGTGCCGCGCGCGCGGGCCGCCTCGCGATGGTCCAGCCCTTGGTCGGGCCAATTCAGCCCCAGCCAGTCGAACAAGGGCCGCAATTCGCTTTCCGCCCCCTCGACCAGCCTTTCATAGACCACCGTGCCCACCGGCAGGTCCATCACCGCGCAGGCCTTGGTCCATTGGGTGAACGCCGCATCATAGAGATCCGCCGCATCCTCCAGATCGAGGAAACTGGCCATGGCATTGTTGAGCCGGAAATTGGTGAGCCAGCACGAGAGCAACACATCGCAAGGGTGGCGCAGCGCTAGGATGAAGCGGCTTTCGGGAAACAGGCGGCGGATCACCGGCGCATGGCGCAGATGCATCGGATGCTTGTCGAGAATAATGCTGTCAGCCGCCAGATCGGCCACCTTGCCCGCCTCCTCGAAATAGCGGGCGCGGGCCGCCGCGATCTGCTCCGGCGTCAGCGCAGGCAGCGCCGCAACGCCGCCCAGATCGGCCTCCAGACGGTCGATGATGCCTTCCTCTTCCAGCACTTTCACGCGCGGTTCGGCCATCAGCATCGTGTCGAGCAAGGTCGTGCCCGAGCGCGGGAAGCCGAGCAGGAAGATGGGCGCCGGGCGGGTTAGTTCGGGCCGATAGTCCGCCCATGGGGCGAACCATTCCGGTGTAAGCTGCGCTGTGCCCGTGCGAATGCCGTCGCGGTACATCGCGCCGCGTTGGCGGGGCTGGCTGGCGTCGCTTGCGAAATCCGCGTTCATCGCTGCAAAGCTGGCAAAGGCTTCATCATGCCGACCCAGCCGGTCGAGCAGCACACCCGAAAGATGGTGGCGCTGGGCCGGTGTCACCACCGCCTCGCCCGCCGCCGCCAACGCCGCCAACGCCTCCTCATAGGCATGCGCGCGCTTGAAGCGCAGCGCGTCGATAAAGGCCAGCGAGGTCGCGTCGATCCCGTGGCGCGCGGCATCCTCGCGCAGGCTGTCCAGCTCATCCTCGCGATTGAGCCGTTCGAGCAGGCTGGCCAGCCCCACCCATGCCTGCGCCATCGACGGGTCCACCGCCAGCGCCGCGCGCAAGGGGGCCTCCACCTCGCCAAAGCGGGCGATCATCGCGGCGTGCTGGCCATAGTCGGCCTGAATCAGCGGATCTTCAGAGGCGAGCCGCGCGGCCTGCGCGATCATGGCATGGGCGCCATCCTCGTCGCCACGCGCGCGCAGCACATCGAACAGAGCGTAAAACGCGCCTGCATCCCGCGGCGCTTCCACGGTCAGGCGGCGCAGCAGCGCCTCGCCTTCCGCACCCTCGCCCGCTTCCACCAGCGTCTTGCCCAGATTGAGCCGTACCGGCAGCGACTGCGGCACCAGCGTGGCGGCCTTGCGCAAGGCTTTCACCGCCTCGGCCCAATCCTCTTGCGCGCAGAGCGCATTGCCCAGATTGTTCCACGCCGACCAGTCTTTGACATCGGCCCCCACCACCACGCGATAGAGCGCCACGGCGCGGGGAAAATCGCCCGCTTCCTGCGCCACATGGCCGCCGATGCGCGCCAGCCGCAAGGTCCGGTCCGCGCGCGCGGAGGCTTCATCGCACAGGGGCAGCGCCTCGGCCCCACGCCCCATGCGATAGAGCGCCTCGGCCAGATTGCCGCGCACCGTGCTATCCTCGGGCCGCGCCTTGTGCGCCGTCTGTAGAAAGGGAATCGCGGCGCCATACTGCCCGCGATGAAATTCCACCGCGCCCGCCAGCGCGGCAAACACCGGCCCGTCGGCGCCCGCTATCTGCGCCTGACGCACGGCCAGCGCCGCCTCGTCAAAACGCCCCGCACGGGCAAGGGCGACAATGCGGTTGATGGCGTCCTGTTCGGCGGTTCCGGCCATCATGCGCGCATAGTCCTTCGAAATATCATGTCTATAAAAGCCGAAAGGCGGCTCCCCGTAAAGGGAAGCCGCCCTCCGTATCGTCGCTTAAGCGTGTCGCATCAGAAGTTGAGCGACGCACCCACGAACAGGTAACGACCCAGCGAGTCGTACACGCCCGGATAGGTGTTGCCATTGCAGAGCACGGCCGAGCACGAGCTGGCCACACCCGTGCCGCCCGAGGACACCAGCGGCGGATCCTTGTCGAACAGGTTGTTCACGCCTGCACGCAGCTGGATCGACTTGTTGACCTTGCCGGTCAGGAACAGGTCGAAATAGTTCATCGCGGGCAGGTGGCTGTTGTACAGGCTGTAGTTCGGAGCGTTGAGCGTGGCGCTCGGGTTCATACCGTCCACATTCGCACCACCGATATAGCGCCAGGTCAGCGAAACATCGATGTTCTTCGGGGTCTGCCAGGTCAGGCGGGCCTTATGGCGCCACTTGGAGGCAGGCGTACCGCAGGTGGTGCCGTAGTAGCCGGCGCAGTCATAGGCTTCCGACAGGCCGTTGTAGGTCGACTTGTCGCTGAGCGCGGTGCCGGTCAGGCTGGCATTCAGCTTGCCCCAAGCGCCAAGGCTCTTGGAATAGCTGGCGTTGACTTCAAAGCCCGAGGTCTTCACCCAGCCCACGTTGTGGTCGAGATCGACGACATAGCCATCCGAGGACAGCCACAGCGAACCAGCGGCATTGCGCTGGACCAGCGAGCAAGCGGTGAGGTTGCCATTGCCGCAAGCACCCAGAATCGCGTCGGCACCATAAGCCTGAATGGCCGAGTTGATCTTGATGTTGAAGTAGTCAACGCTGACCGACAGGCCCGGGATCTGATGCGGGGTGAACACCACACCAACAGTCTTGGTGGTGGCCTTTTCCGGCGTCAGGTTGGGGTTGCCACCCAGCAGGCCGTTATACTGCGCTGCGGGGTTGGACGCCACCGACTGGCCAACATGCAGACCCTGGGCCAGACAGCCCGTATTTGCAGCGGTGATCGTGATGTCGGTGCAGGGATCCGACGAGCCGTCCAGACCAACATAGTTGGCACGGAACAGTTCCTGGATGTTCGGCGCGCGCACCGCGCGGTTGAGGCTGGCGCGGATGCGCACGTCCTCGATCGGGCGGAAGTCCAGTTCCAGCTTGTAGGTGCCGGTCTTGTAGCCCTTACCATTGTTCACCGCATAGTCCGAATAACGGAAACCGCCGTTGAAGGTCAGCATACGGTCGATCACCGGCACCGCGACTTCGCCGAGGAACTCGGTCACGCGATAGCCACCGTTGATCGGCAACGTGGGCGCACCCTGACCGGTGAGATCGCCGGTCTGGAAAGCGTTGTCGGTGTTGAGGTACAGCTTTTCGGTGCGACGCTCGGCGGCCAGCGCGATGTTCACACCATCCGATGCCCACGGCGACTTGATGCCATAGGTGCCAAGGTCACCCGTCAGCGTGCCCGAAATCACCGTCTGGCTGGTAGCACCCGACTGGAAGCCGGTGCTGGTCAGATAGGACAGCGATGCGGCCGAAGGCGTGCCCGACCAGATGTTGTAGGGAACGCAGCCCGACGCCGGATAGGTCAGCGAGATACGGCAGGTCGGCGTTCCACCCGGACCGGCTACGACGTCCAGAGCATAGCTCAGGCGCTGAACCGAGAACTCGTTCTGATAGACCTGATCATAGTTGGTGCGGCCGTACTGGAAGTACAGATCGTAAGCCCAACCATGGCCCAGATCACCCTTCGAACCCACAACGGTACGGAACGAGGAGTGGTGCAGGTTGCTGATGCGCGGACCGCCTTCGACGTTGCGACGCAGCAACTGGAAGAAGGCCGTGTAGTTGTTCGGCGCGGCGGTGGTCAAAGCCTGGTTCGCGGGCGACAGGCTGTTATACAGCATGTCCACCAGCGGGAAGGTGCCCAGATAGTGGTTGACCATATTCGCGCTGTTGCAGATTTCCGCCTTCTGCGACGCGCTCATCAGCGGGTTGTCGCAGTTGATGGTCAGCGTGTTGCCGAAGTCGCCCGAGGGAGCGATCTGCGCCACGGTGCGGTCATCCATGAACATGAATTCGAGGTAGGGCTTGATCGCCGAGTTCACTTCATAGTCAGCAAACAGGCCAGCGGTGTAACGCTGGTCGGGGCGCTGGAAGTAGTTGAGCGGAGCGAAGTTGTAGCGGGTCAGCGTGCCACCGGTGAAGGTGCCGTTACCCAGCGTGCCGGCGGTCGAGGACGAGCTGGCAACCGAGGCGGGGTTGTAATAGATCACGTTGCCATTGGCCGAGGTGGCCGAACCGCCGCACTGCAGAGCCGAACGATTGTTGGTACGGTTCTGAACGGTGCACTTCGAATAGTCGTACGAAGCCTGCAGCAGCGCGTTGGTCTGGCGATAACCGGCATAGACCATCAGGTGGCCCGCGCCATCGGCAAACTTGGTGCCATAGGAAATGGTGCCGTCGAAGCTGTTGCCGCCCCAGGTGTTGCCCTTGGGATAGTTGTAGCCCGAAATGCCCGCAGCCGTGCGCGCGTCGAGCAGGCCCTGCACCATGGTCGAGCCATTGTTGTGCTGGTAGATGCCATCGTTGACATCGATACGCAGGCCGTTGAAATCCTTGTCCATGACAAAGTTCACAACGCCAGCCACAGCGTCCGCACCATAGGTGGCCGAAGCGCCGCCGGTCAGCACGTCCACGCGCTTGATCAACGAGGCAGGGATGAAGTTAAGGTCGGCAGCCGACGAGCTGGTCGGGCTGGGATCGCCCGACATCAGGCGGCGACCATTGATCAGCACCAACGTACGCTTGGGACCCAGACCGCGAAGGTCGACTTCCGCCGTACCCGAAGCACCATTGGCCAGCGTCGAGGACTGCGCGGCAAACACCTGCGGGAGCTGGTTCAGAATGTCTTCAGTGCGGCTGGTGCCCGCCACCTTGAGGTCGAGGTTCGACACGGTGGTGATCGGTGCGGCCGACTTGAGGTTGGGATTGACGATGCGCGTACCGGTCACCACGATGGTGGCGGTATCCTCGGTGGAGGGCGCACCCTGCGGCGCGGGACCGTCGACGAGGCTGGTCACATGCTCGGCATAGGCCGGCGAGGCCAGCAAGGCAACGCCCAGCACCAGCGGCGCGGCGCCGGTCTTGAGCGCGTTGGCAAGATTGGTTTTCATTGTTCACCCCTTCTCGTGGGGCCGTCAGCCTTCAAACTGGCAACCCACGTGTGGCATCCGCCCGGCATGAGGCGTGTGGACCCCCGTGTTTTCGATACCCCGAAGCCACGGCAATCCAGCGCGCACGCAAACCCGCGCGAACGATGTCCCGTCATGGCCGATGGAGCCGATGCGGGTAAAGGCGCTGACAGGTGTGTCAGTTAAATATTGCTGCTATGTTGCGATTAAGTCACAGGTGTTGCAGCATATCGTCGCCGGCCGATCAGAAAAAGTTTGAACCATGCAACAATGAAGCGCCATGATGGAATTTTTCAACATTTTGTTTCATGTTTGGTAAATTTTGCGTATTTACATTGCATAGGCTGGCGCAAGCCTCATGGCAGGGTGCCAGCCGGTTTCAAACAGGACGCGGCGCCCCCGCAGGGCAGCTTTTGCCTCCATAAAGCCGCCCAGGCCGCAGTTCGAGCCAAGAAATCGAAACGGGGGAATATACATAATTTTATGTTTTTACGGCATTTTATTGCTGACTTGCCGAAACGATCGATCTTTCTCGCCGTACTTTGACCTCTGTCATACCACCTAGCCTGCATGCGGAGCACCCACCGCAGGGTCAGGAGGCGGCCGCCTTGCAATTCGGGGCGCCCGCCATATGCTCCTGCCACCGGCAACACGCGCGATTAGGGGTCAAGCTCGTGTCGGATCACGGAAAATCCGTCCTTTCAAGAGACGGAAATCCGCCGACCGTTCACCTCCCGCCTTGTTGTCAGCAACCTACAGGGGGTTACACCATGAAAATGTCCAACTACCTGGGTTCGTCGGCGGTGATGGTTCTGGCGCTTTGCGCCGCCGCGCCCGCCTATGCCCAGTCCACCGACAAGCCCGCTGGCGACACCGTCGCCAAGCCCGACGAGCAGATCGTCGTTGTCGGTTCGCGTCTGCGCCGCACCAACTTCAACTCGGGCGCGCCGATCACCATCATCTCGACCAGCGACAAGCTGGACGAAGGCAAGACTACCGCGACGGCCGTGCTGCAGAGCAACGCGATCACCGGCGGTAACGCCCAGATCAACAATGCCTACAGCGGCTATATCGTCGATGGCGGCCCGGGCACCAACACTGTGGGCCTGCGCGGTCTGGGCGCTACGCGCACCCTGATCCTGCTCAATGGCCGTCGTCTGGCTCCTGCCGGTGTGCAGGGCGGCGTCTCGGCGGTTGACCTCAACACCCTGCCGCCCAGCGTGGTCATCGACCGCTACGAAATCCTGCGCGACGGTGCCTCCTCGATCTACGGTTCGGACGCGGTGGCTGGCGTTATCAACGTCGTGACCAAGAAGAAGATGGGCATCGAACTGTTCGGCGCCAATTCGATGACCACGACCGGTGCGGGTTCGCAGCAGACGCTGGAAGCCGGTTTCGGCTTCAACTCCAGCCGCCTGAGCGTGGTCGGCGCGGTCAGCTACTATCGCCAGAACGCGCTCTATGCCAGCGACGTTGACTGGGCCCAGTGCCAGACCGACGGTTTCGGCCTTGGTCAGGAAACGATGGATCCGCGCACCGGCCAGCCCAAGTGCTACACGATCACCGGCACCGGCTCGAACGGCGTGACCATCAACACCATCGGCACCACGACCCGCGCGGGCCAAGGCGCTGTGGGCACGACGGCCACCAGCTTCAACCGTTGGCGTCCGAATGCCGCTGTCACCACCGGCCTTGTCGGCTGGGAAGGCGTTGGCGGTACGGGTACGGGCCTCAACGTGCGTGACACGTTCGATCCGCGTATGCTGCAGTCGCAGGTGATTTCGCCGACCGACCTGTACCGCGGCTTCATCGCGGGCAGCTATGACCTGCAGGCGTTGGGCGATGCGGAACTGTATTTCTCGGGCCTGTTCTCGGACCGCGAATCCTCGCAGCAAAGCTTCAGCCAGCTTTCGCTCGACTATGCCAAGGGCAGCCCGCTGATCCCCGCGAGCATGGCATCCTCGACCTTCCTGCCTGTGGGCGGTTCGCTGATGAATCCGACCTCGGCGACCGGCGTGCGCGCCTTCATCGGCTATGGCCAGCGCGGCACGCAGCAGTCGGTGCGCAACTATCGCATCGACGGCGGCATCCGTGGCCGCACCGGCATCGGCGATTGGCGCTATGACCTCTATGTTGCGACCAACCGCAGCGAGGGCAAGTACTATCAGGAGCAGTTCCTGACCGATCGTCTGGCCCAGTCGGCCTATGTCGTGTCGAACGGTTCGGGCGGCTTCAACTGCGTCGACACCTCGCGCGGTTGCGTGGCGATGCCCGCGCTGACCCCCGCCGTCGTGGGTGGCCAGCTTCCCGCAAACTGGCTGAACTTCGTGAAGCAGTGGGTTGGTGGTTACACGACGTTTGACACCAACACGGTGGCGCTGTCCGTCGATGGCACCGCTTTCAACCTGCCCTATGGCGCGGTGAAGGTGGCGTCGGGCGCGGAATATGTGTCGATGAAGATCAACGATACGCCGCCGGCCGACAGCATCACCGGCAACCTCTACAACTACTCGACCTCGGCCGCCACGCGCGGTTCGGACGAGTCGGTGAGCGTCTATGCCGAAGCGGAAGTTCCGTGGCTGCGTAATCTTCCGCTGGCCAAGGACCTGACGATGAACGTGTCGGGCCGCTGGACCCACTATCGCTCCTATGGCGATGGCTGGACCTACAAGCTCAATACGATGTATTCGCCGGTGGGCTGGCTGACACTGCGTGCCACCTATGGCACCTCGTTCCGCGCGCCTTCGCTCAAGGAACAGTTCCAGGGTTCGACTGCAGGCTTCGTGAGCAGCGCGAACGATCCGTGCAACGGCTACAATGCCAGCAGCACGGCTATCCTCTACAACAACTGCTCGGCGATCGGCCTGCCGACCGACTTCCTCCAGACCCAGAGCATTCGCGTGAACACCCTGGGCGGTGCGGCAGCTGGTCTGAAGGCGGAAACCTCGGACAACCTGACGCTGGGTGCGGTGTTCCAGCCGGATCTGGGCCGCTTCGGCGCGCTCAAGCTGTCGGTGGACTACTATCGCATCACCATCAACAACGCTGTGAGCCGCGCTGGCTATGGCGAAATTCTTGATCGTTGCTATAACGATCAGAACTTCGGCACGCCCAACGCGATCTACTGCCGTCTGGTGACGCGCAACCCGACCACCAACGCGCTGACGGTGAACGACAGCTATATCAACGTCGCCACGCAGCGCGCGGCCGGCTTCGATATCCAGCTGCGCTACACCAAGGACTTCGGCAAGGCCAAGCTGACGCTCGACGGTATCGCCTCGCGCTACACCTCGCAGCTGTTCCAGCTCTTCCCGGATCAGGATCCGACCGAATATAACGGTACGGTCATGTATCCCAAGTGGACGGGCCAGCTGAGCGCCAAGGTCGAAACCGGGCCCTACAGCCTGTACTGGATGACCAGCTATGTGCAGGGTCAGAACTCCAACGATCTGCTGGGCACCGCCGGCACGAAGTACAATTTCGTGACGCCGGATTACTTCCTGCACAATGCGTCGGTGAAGGTGAAAGCGACCTCGCGGTTTGACATCGTACTGGGTGTCAACAACGTGTTCAACAAGACCCCGCCGTTCATCTCGGCCGGTTACTACAACCGCGTTGGCAATGCGCCGCTCTATAGCGGTTATGACTACTTCGGCCGTACGGTCTTCATGAATGTGAAGGCACGCTTCTAAGCTGACGTAAAACAGGCGGGCGATCGGGGGACCGGTCGCCCGTCTTGTTTTTTCAATACTCATAGTTAATCTGGTCGCACCCTTGATGCCGCTCCCTCGCGGCACAGCAATTTCCGGCCCCAATCTTTCGGGAGAGCCCTGCGCTTATGAAAAAGGTTCTTATCGGTCTGGGCCTTGGCCTCACCACGCTCGTGGCTTCGCCCGCCCTCTCCAAGCCTACCCCGCCCACCATCGAGCAACTGGCGGCCTTTCCCACCTTTGCCAGCTTTACTGTATCGCCCGATGGCAAGCATCTGGCCGCGCTTCAGGCCTTTGGCGAGGATCGCCATATTCTGGTGTGGGATACCGACAATCTCCAGGCCAAGCCTGTCGAGTTCGGCATCCGCGATGTGAAGATCAACAGCGTCCAGTTCCTGAAAAACGACGTGCTGGGCGTGGCCATCTGGCAGCCCTATGATGATCGCTTGGGCGATGGCGTGGAAAAGCTGTTCATCTCCAAGCTCAAACTGGTCGATCTGGCAGGCAAGAACTGGCGCGATCCGGTCGATTTCGGGCGCACCCATAACGAGACGCTGGACAAGTTCCTGCAGACCGTGACTCCCGAATTCCTTAGCAGCCTGCCCGACGATCCGGACAATGTGCTGGTGCAATGGGGCGACATCTTCAAGGTCAACGTCCACACCGGCGCCACCCGTGCGGTGATGCGCACCGAACTCAAGGCAGGCGACTACAAGGCCGACCGCGAGGGCAATATCCGCATCCGCCACAAGTATGACGAGGACGCCAAGGGCTTCTTCGTCGCGGTGCAATTGCGCGATCCCAAGACCGAGAAGTGGGACACGATTTCGAAATCCTATGTGCGCGAACGCGATGTGTTCGACATCGTCGGCTTCACCGAGGATCCCAACATCGCCATCGCCACCAGCAATCTGGGCGAGGACAAGATCGGCCTCTACGAATATGATCTGGCCAAGCGCCAGTTGGGCGCGCCTTTGTTCAAGCACCAGATGTTCGATGCTGATGGCCTGATGGAATTCAAGTACAAGGGCAACAAAGCCGCCGCGGGCGGCGAGATCATCGGCGTGACCTATGATGGCCCCAATGGCGGCGATGTGGTGTGGACCAACCCCACTTTCGAGCAGTTGGACCAGCAGATCCGCGCCCTGTTCGGCATCAAGAAGGCGCCTTTGCGTGTGGTTGATCCGGCCACGGGCAAGGAAACAACCCAACAATACGACACCGAGAAGTTCTACACGATCACCTCCTATTCGGCAGATCTGTCGAAAATCGTGATCGGTGTGCAGGGCCATGCCACCCCGCCCGAATTCTACCTCATCAACAATGGCAAGCCCAGTCTGCTGGCCAAGCAATATCCCGATATCGACCCGGCCTCGCTGGGCACGACCAAGCTGGTCTATTACAAGGCGCGCGACGGGCTGGATATTCCGGCCTTCCTCACCACGCCCAATGTGGAGCTGTGCGGCGCTGGCCCGTGGAAGGCCGTGGTGCATCCGCATGGCGGACCTTGGGCGCGCGATCATATGCCCTATGACTGGTCGAGCTGGGTCAACCTGATGTCGTCGCGCTGTATGGCGGTGCTGCGCCCGCAATATCGCGGCTCGAACGGCTGGGGCAAGGCGCTGTGGAAGGCGGGCGACGCCGAATGGGGCCAGAAGATGCAGGACGACAAGGATGATGGCGCCAAATGGATGATCGAGCAGAAGATCGCCCAGCCCGGCCATATCGCCATGTTCGGCTTCTCCTATGGCGGCTATGCCTCGATGGTGGCGCCGATCCGTCCCAACGGCATCTATAAATGCGCGATTGCAGGCGCGGGCGTGTCCGACATCAAGCGCATCTGGGCGGCCTATTACGACAACCCCTATTTCCGCGACCACCAGAAGGACACGGTAAAGGGGCTGAACCCTGTCGAACATGCCGACAAGATCCAGATCCCCGTGATGGTGTTTCAGGGCATGCGCGACCGCACCGTGCCGCCCGAACAGTCGCAGTGGTATGTGGAGAAGGCCAAGAAATCGGGCCAGAAGGTCGAATATTACGAATTCGGCGATTACGCGCATGGTCCGGCATGGACCCGCGCCATTCTGGCCGACACGCTGCACCACATCGAGGATTACCTCACCAAGGGTTGCGGCGGCGGCGGGCTGTAAGCCTGCGAAGCGACCAAACGAAAGGCCGGAGGGGCAACCTTCCGGCCTTTTTGTCAGGCGATAGCGGGCGCGAAAAGCAGCGGATCAAGCCGCGCCTCGCGCCAGCGCATGCCCCAATGCAAATGCGGGCCGGAAGCGCGGCCCGTCATGCCCACCTTGCCGATGGGCTGGCCCTGCGTCACGCGATCGCCTTCCTTCACCAGCAGGGCGGAGGAATGCAAGAACGCGCTGACCAGACCCATGCCGTGGTCGAGCATCAGGAGGTTGCCCTCCAGCGTGAAGGGCTTGTCAGCGGCCAGCACCACCACGCCATCGGCGGGCGCGTTGTAGATCGTGCCGCTGGGCAAGGCGATATCAGTGCCGCCATGATAGCTGCCCGCCACGCCGCCGCGATAGGTGCGCTGCGATCCGAACAGGCCGGAGATGCGCCCCCTGGCAGGCCATTGGAAACCCTGCCGCCAGCCCTCCGCGCTGGCATTGGCGCTACGCGCGGCGTCGATGCGGGCGAGTTCCTCGCGGCGGATCGCGGCAAAGGCATCGTCGGGCATAGCGGGCGGGTGGAAGGGCGCATCCACATGCTCGATCCGCCATGCGCGCGGGGCGATGGCGAGGGGGCGATGATCCGGCACCGCACTGGCACGCGTGATCAGCAGATCGGCGGCAGGGCCGGCATCACGGTCGAAAGCGAGCAGATAATGCCCATTCACATGCGCGACCGGAACGCCGTCCAGCGTGATGCGTGCATCGGCCCAAGTGCTGCCCAAGGCAAAGCCGCCTTGGGTCAATGCCCCCCGCAAGGGCGGGTCGGTTATGATCGTCGCGGCTCGCGCATGACTGGCGGCCACCATGGCCCCCAATCCTCCCAGCAGCGCGCGACGGCCAATCATCACTGGCCCAGCAGGCGCTTCGCGGCCATTTCGGGCGAGGCGTAAGGCTCCTGCCGCTCGACGCTCCAATAGCGCAGCGCGTCGAGCGGGATCTGTTCGCCCGACACCGCACAGACCACGAATTTGCCGCGCTTCACCATCGAGAAGCCATTGGGTTCATAGCGCAGCACCGCCGCGCCTTCGGGAGAATTCATCAACATAGGCTACTTGTAACACAATCAGCCGAACAAATCATCCTGTTGCGGCCTGGCTCCCTTGGCTTTGGGCGCGGCAGCGGCGCGTTTGGGCGCATCGCCTCCCGCAGCGGGGCCAGCGCCGGTCGCCACGTCCAGCACGCCATCGCGGAAATGCAGCGACAGCGCCGCTTCCTTGCCGGCCGCCGCCGCCGTGGTGAGCGTGGCGCCATCCGCGCCCGTCACACGCACATAGCCACGTTTCAACACATTGTCGGGATTGAGGCTGGCCATCACACGCGCCGCGCCATCGAGTCGCTGCCGCTCGGCCAGCAATCGCGCCGAAACCTGTGCGGGAGTCAGGCGCTGCGCCGCCAGCCGGTCTTTCGCCCGATCCAGCCGCGCCCAGAGCAAGGGGAGCGACAGACGCCCCGCCACCTGTTGCAACCGCGATCCCGCCAGTTGCGCCCGCGTGCCCAGCCCGCGCCGCAAGCCCTCGCTGGCCTCGTCCAACGCCTGCGCGGGGGCGGCGATCAGGTCTTGCGGGGCAGGCAGCCGCTCGGCCCGCGCCGCCAGCCTTTCGCGCCCCAGCGTGACCGGACGCATCACCGCCCGCCGCTTGCGCAGCGCCAGATCGCCCACGAAAGCCAACAGATCCTCGCGCACCGGCACCGCCATTTCGGCCGCCGCCGTAGGCGTCGGCGCGCGGCGATCGGCGGCATGGGCGATAAGCGTGGTATCCGTGGTCGAGCCGGAACATGCCCCCTGGACGGTGCGGCTGGCGGCGGCGGCGCGGACGACCGCCTCCTCGTTGAAACCCCAGAGGTCTTCGAGCGAGCCGCCGCCACGGGCGACGAACAGAAGATCGGGGCGCGGGATCGCACCGCCTTCGGGCAGAGCGTTGAAGCCCCGGATCGCGGCGGCAACCTCAGGGGCGCATTTCTCGCCCTGCACCGCCACCGGCCAGATCAG
>DDES01000248.1 GCA_002336765.1 Novosphingobium sp. UBA1948
CGCGGGCCAATGCCCATGTCACCTTTCCCGCCCGCGTCCAGTTGATCGCGGCGATGAACCCTTGCCGTTGCGGCCATCTGGGCGATGCCGCGCTGGCCTGCAGCCGCGCCCCGCGCTGCGCCGCGGATTACCAGTCCAAGGTCTCCGGCCCGCTGCTCGACCGCATCGATCTGCATGTGGAGGTTGATCCCGTCTCGGCGCTCGATCTGGCGCTACCCCCTGCCAAGGAAGGCAGCGCGGAGGTAGCCGCCCGCGTCGCGCAGGTCCGCGCGATCCAGACCGCGCGTCTGTCGGGCACCGCCATGCGCACCAATGCCGAGCTGGATGGTGAAGCGCTCGACCGCTTTGCCGCGCCCGATGCCGAAGGCCACAAGCTGCTGATCCGCGCGGCTGAAGCGATGGCGCTCTCGGCGCGCGGCTATACCCGCATCCGCCGCGTGGCGCGCACCATTGCCGATCTGGCAGGCGACGCCACCGTCACCCGCGCGCATATTGCCGAGGCTTTATCCTATCGCCGGCAGGCGCCCAGAGCCTGAAGCGCGATTGAAGCGCCCCCGTCTTGCAACCGGTGCGGCCCCGTTGGATAAGCAATCGATTCGCCAACAAAAACAGAAACGAGCCACCCCCGCATGTTCACCCGGATCCGCTGCCTGCTGCTGCCCCACGCGCCCAACCGGCGCAAAGTGAAGAAACTCGCGAGTGGCGAGTACATCGGCTACTGCTATCACTGCAACGCCCGCATCCGCCGGTTGAACCGCGACCGCTGGGTGCGCGACTGGAAGCGGACCTTCGGCTTCTCGCGCGAGGAAGGCATTCCCCACGAAACCGAGGATTAAGGCTTCGGAGCGTCCGGCATAGCCACCCGCCGCACGGTGAGCACCTTCACCGGCTGGGCAATCATCTGGCCTTTCATAAAGCCCTCGCCCTTCTCGGCATCGATCGGCTGGTCCCAGATCTTGCGGACCACATCCATCCCCTCAACCACATGGCCAAAGGCAGCATAGCCCGCCTGCGCCTCGGGATCGGTCGAATCGGGTTTGGCATCCAGCCCGTCCAGATCGGCCAGCATGATCGAAAAATCGCCCGTTGCCGTGCCGGGCGCCAGACGGGCCAGCGAGATCGTCCCCGCCTTGTGCAGCACGCCGGTCTGGCTGGTCGGCTCATGCGCGACCGGCGGATAGACCTTGAGCGGATGGCCGCGCACCCCCGCCTGCACCAGACCATTGGGCTGATCCCCCCACGGCAGATGCATCGAGCGATAGAAGGTCATGCCGTCAAACCGCTTGGTATCGACGTAGTGCAGGAAATTAGCAGTGCTGATCGGGGCGCGCTTGCCTTCCAGATCCAGCGTGATGACGCCCAGTTCGGTGGTGATCGCCACCCGCTCGATATCATGCAGCGGCGGGGCCACATAAGGCTTGGGAGTGTTAGGCTTGGGCGGGGGCGCCTTGCGCGCGGGCGCGGCCAAAGCGTGAGTGGCAAGGAGCGCTGCGGCGACAAAGGCGAATCGGACTACCATACCCGCCAGCCTAAAAGGCGGGCGTCTCAGAGCAAGCCCCTCGCCCTCAAATCCGCCTCCAACGCGGCCGCATCGTCGAGGAAATGATGCACCTGCCAGCCCAGCGCGCGGGCGGCGGCAATATTGTCCGCGTTGTCGTCGATGAACAGCATGTCTTGCGGCGCATAGCCAAAGCGCCGTGCCGCCAGATCGAAGATCGCGCGATCAGGCTTGATCAGACGCTCGTGGCCCGACACGACGATATCGCGGAAACAGTCCAGCACGGGGAAGGTCGGGCGGAACATGGCCCATGCGTCCACCCCGAAATTGGTGATCGAGAACAGCGGCACCCCTCGCGCATCGAGCGCCCGCACGATCTCGTGCGTGCCCGACACCGGCCCCGGCAGGCATTCCAGCCAGCGCGGGGCATAGGCTTCGATCAAAGCCCGCTCTTCGGGAAATTGTGCGGAAAGCTCGGCGATCATCTCGGAGAAAGGCTTGCCGGTGTCGTGCTGGGCGTGCCACGCCTCGGTCACAACCTCGGACAGAAACCAGTCGAGCCGCGCCGGATCGGCAATCAGCTTTTCATACAGGCTCGCGATTCGCCATTGCACCAGCACGCGGCCAATATCGAACACAACAGCTTGCACGCCCATCCCGCATCCCCAAAACGCCGCCAGCCCGCTGCCACCCTTGTCGGGCAACAGCGGGCTGGTGAAACGTCAAACCGTTGGCAGACCGGAAATCCGGCCTGCCACGCAACATTAACCCTGACGAGCCTTGAAGCGCTTCTGGGTCTTGTTGATGACATAGGTGCGGCCGCGACGACGGATCACGCGGTTATCCCGGTGGCGGTCCTTCAGCGACTTGAGGCTGTTGCGAATCTTCATAACGAATCCCTTTGCCCAAACCGCTGGGCTGAAATTGAAGCGCGCCGATACGTGGCGGGGTGTCCCAAGTCAACCCTTGGAAGACCCCTTCACCTTCATTCCCCGCGAATCTCGGTCAATTTGCGTTCCCACGCCAGGGCATGGGCCACAATCACATCAAGATCGGCATAGGCGGGCACCCAAGGCACGGTGGCCTTGATACGGCTGTTGTCCGAAATCAGCGAATCGGGATCACCCGCGCGGCGCGGCTGCAACACGCGGTTGATGGTCTTGTTGGTCACGCGATCCACCGCATCGAGCACTTCAAGCACCGAGAAGCCGCGCCCATAGCCCGCATTCATGGTGAGCGAACGCTCCGGCTTCTGGATCAACCCTTCCAGCGCCAAAACATGGGCACTGGCCAGATCGGACACATGGATATAGTCGCGCACGCCGGTACCGTCGGGCGTGGCATAATCGGTGCCGAACACGCCCACGCTCTCGCGCTTGCCGAGGGCTGCTTCCACGGCCACCTTGATAAGATGCGTCGCGCCCGCCGTGCTCTGCCCCGTGCGCGCCTGCGGATCGGCGCCCGCCACATTGAAATAGCGCAACGCGCAATAGTTGATCGGATGCGCCGCCGCCACGTCCTTCAGCATGATCTCGGTCATCAGCTTGGACATGCCATAGGGGTTGATCGGGCTCTTGGGGCTGTCCTCGGTCACGGGCGAAACTTCGGGGATGCCATAGGTGGCCGCCGTCGAGCTGAAAATGAAATGCTTTACCCCGCCCTTCACCGCCGCCTCGATCAGGGCGCGGCTCTTGGCGGTGTTGTTGTGGTAATATTTCAGCGGGTTCTCGACCGATTCGGGCACGATGATACTGCCCGCAAAATGCATGATCGCCTGCACGCCCTGCTCGGCGATAATGCGGGCTACCAAAGCGCCATCCTCGATATCGCCTTCATACAAAGGCACTCCATCGGGCACGGCAAAGCGGAAGCCGGTGGTCAGATTGTCGATCACGCAGACCGGCCAACCAGCATCTTTGAGGGCGAGAACAGCGTGGCTGCCGATATAACCGGCGCCACCGGTGACGAGGACAGGGAGTTTTTGGGTCATGCCCCGCGCATAGCATGGGCTTGCGACCAATGGGTTAAAACTGGCTCCGTTCTTGTGGGAAATCCCGCGCCGCGCGCGAGGTTTAGGGGGCAGGTTCATCTGCGCGAAAGGCGGGGCGGCCTAGCCTGCATCACGCCCCCCTATATCATAAGGTCGCCCATGCCCAACTTGCGCCATACCGCTATCGCCGCGCTGCTTACCCTGACGCTGGCCTCGCCAGCCCTTGCGCAACCGGGCTGGGGCGGTGGCTATGCCAGTGGTTGGGGCCCCTCGCGCTGGGAGCGCAACGCCACACCGCGCGATGATCGCGAGGGCAAGGTCGATGCCGAACGCTTTGTCGCCGATGGCGCCGCCCCCGCGCTGGCCAAGGGCGCGATTGCGATCAAGACGCTGGCCGGATCAGCGGCCGAGGGGCGCGAACAGGCAACCTACGAAGCCGCGATCATCGACCAATTGGCCAAGGCCGGTTACGACACTGCCACCCCCGATCCGGCTGGTGGCCAGATCGTCGAGGTCACCATCACCCATGACGAGCTCACCCCCGCCGAGGACAAGCGCAACCCGCTCTCGGGCAGCGGCACGGTCGGCGTATCGAATCGTGGTTCCTTCATGGCGCTCAGCCTTGCCTATGATGCCACCAAGCCCAAGGGCGCGCTGGTCGCCACCGGTGTCGAGATCCGCATCCGCGACCGACTGTCGGGCACCGCGCTCTATGAAGCCCGCGCGCGCATCGCCACCCGCATCGGCGACAGCCGCTGGAACGATGGCGCCATCGCCACCCGCCTTGCCGCCGCCCTGTTCGAGCGCTTTCCCTCCTCGACGCTGGTGCGCTGACCCCTGCGCTGCCCAAACACCCTCTTGCAACCCGCCTCACAAAGGCCCACCAAGCAGCCATGCGTCTGATCCGTAACCTATCGCTTGGCCTGCCCCTACTGCTGGCGGCCTGCGCCGTGCCGACCGGGCCGGTCGAAGTCTCGCGCTTCCACCTGCCCGAAGGGGCCCCCGAACTGGCCCGCCTTGGCCACGGCAGCATCGCCGTGGTGGCTGGCGCGGGCATGGACCCGGCGG
>DDES01000070.1 GCA_002336765.1 Novosphingobium sp. UBA1948
GCAAAGGCTTCGGGCAGGATATCGTCAAGGCTGCGCCCTTCGGCAATTTCCTCGCGGAACTTGGCGGTCATACCGCGCAGCTCCTCGTCGGACAGCTCCTGCACCTGCGGCTCGAAAGCGTTGATCTGGCGCACGATCTTGTCGAGCGATTTGACATAGCGGTCGTTGGACGAGCCGAACAGCGACTTGGCGAGTTTGCCGAACATGGGCGATTTCCTGCAATGATAAGGCTGGTAAAGCGGGCGATCCGATGCGGCGCCCGAGAGGATTGTGGCAATGCGAAAAGGCGCGCGGCTTATTCGCGGGCGCGATCGATCCGCAGGCGTACGGGCACGGCAAAAGCCACGCGGATCACCGGTACGCTCACCACCATGCGCAAGGGCTGGGCAGGCCGCGCCACTTCGCGCGCATGGGCCACCACATGGGCAGAAACCCGCGCCGCGCCGGCATCCTGCCACACCTGCGCCACGACAGGCCGCGCATCAAGCGCACAGGCCTGCGCCGCCGGACCGGCCGCAGCCAGACCGGACATCAGCGCCAAAAAGGAAAGCAGCAGCCGAAGCATGGTGGAGGGGATATAGGAGCGACTAACGCCGGCGTCCAGTAGCCACAGGAGCGGTTTTGACAGGCGCCTGCTTGCCCGGCGGCACGATCTCCAGCGATTGGCGTATCCTGACGCGCCGCTCGACCAGTTGCCCCTTGCTGTCGCGATACCCCTCCGCAAATTCGAGGCCGGACGGGCATTGGGCCAGATTGGCGGGGTGAGGATCCAGCAAGGNNACCCGCCAGTTCGAAGAGGCAATCCCGAACACGGCCATCCACCCCCACGGTATAGGTGAGTATCCTGGAATAAGCCGCTTGCGGCGTATCCTTGGGGATGACCCATTTGTAGCGGTTCGAATACCGCCCCTCCACCGGATGACCTTGCCCGTCGGTTGCCGGAACGAAACGGGCGCGTTCCAGCATCAACCGGCATGCCGTACTGTCGAGTTCCTCCGACCCGCTGCTTTGGGTGATGCGGCAGTTGCCCGGGACTCCGGCAGGATCGACATCGAGTGTAAAGCCGGAAACTCCGGTCTCGCCCCGACGCAATGGCCCTGCGGGATAGTCATCGGGCGTTGCCCAGTCCGACGGATTACCCTTGGGCATGGGTGGCCGTGCGCCCGTATCAGCCCGCCCGGCCACGGCGCCAACCTGTCCGACCGCCACTTGATCCGGTGCAGATTGCAAGACCAGCACCAGTCCCAACATCAAACCTGCCACAACCGCCTCCGAATCAAACACTTGAAAGGTCAGCCTATCAAAGGCGCGCCGCTCCACAAGTACGCCCTTGAACCGCTGCGCATTCTGCCGCAAAGCCTTGCGACATGACCGAAAAACGCCCCATCGCCCGCCTGCCTTTGCCCGATGCGCTGCGCGGCATGGCAGCAATCGGCGTGGTGTTCCATCACGAGCAGATGCTGTACGGCGATGCCGGTGCATTCTCGCGCGCCTATCTGGCGGTGGATTTCTTCTTCATGCTGTCGGGCTTTGTGCTCACCCTCGCCTTCGAGCCAAGGCTGAACGGCACTCTGCCAAGCAAGACCATGCGCCCCGCCGACTTCATAACGATGCGTCTGGCACGCCTGTGGCCGGTGCTGGCGGTGGGTGTGCTGATCGGCGCGGCCTGGCGCCTGTCGGTCGGCGCGACACGCGACCTGTGGCTGCTCACCTTGTCCGGCCTGACGCTGATCCCCTTCCAGCGCGGACGCGGCGGCCTGTTCCAGCTCGACGGGCCGCAATGGTCGCTGATGTTCGAGGTAATCGGCAATATTGCCCATGCGCTGGTGCTGCGCCGCCTGCCGGATCGGATCTTGCTGGCATTCGTGGTTCTGTGCGGCGCCGGTCTGGTCTGGGCCACGGTGGACTGGGGCTCGGTGGGGCTGGGCGATACGATGCGCAACTGGCAGGGCGGCTTTGTCCGCGTCGGCTTTTCCTATGGGTTGGGCATCTGGCTGGGCCGCCAGTTCGCACGGAGACGCTGGCCGGTGCCGCAGTCGGTCGCTTGGGCAGGCGCGCTGCTGCTGCCGCTCTGTATGTTCACCGCGCAATACTGGCCTTTGGGCGTGGTTGCGGGCGATCTGCTCGCGGTGCTCATCCTGTTCCCCCCCGCCCTGTGGTGCGCGACCCATGTCACGATGGCGGGATGGTCGGCGCGTTTGGCCGACTGGCTGGGGCGCTCGTCCTATCCGGTCTATGTGCTGCACGGGCCGCTGCTGATCTGGGGCGCATCGCTGGCGCGGCGCCATGCCGAGATGGCGGGCATGATCCGCCCCGCCACGCTGCTGGTGATCGCGGCGCTGTCGGTGGCGGTGATGCTCAGCCCCCTGCCGCGCGGGATACCGTTGCGCCGTCGCCCATGAGGCGCTAGTCCGGCGCCCATGTCACACGCTGTCTCTCCGCTCGCCACGCCCTTCCCTGCCCTGCCCGCGATTGCCGGTGCCACGCCCCGCGTTGCCCGCGCGCGCTACAAGGAATGGGACCGCTGCGACCTGACCTATGTCGAACTGGCGCCCGATACGGCGGTGGCGGGCGTGTTCACCCGCAATGTCTGCTGCTCGTCCGAGGTGGAACTGGGACGGATCAACGTCAAGCAGGGCCGCGCCCGCGCGCTGATCGTGAATGCAGGCAATTCCAACGCCTTCACCGGCTATCGCGGGCGCGAGGCGGTGGAGCAGATCATGGATCAGGTCGCCAGCCATCTGGGCTGCGCGCGGGAACAGGTGTTCGTCTCCTCCACCGGCGTGATCGGCGTGCCCCTGCCCAAGGACAAGGCACAGGAAGGCGTGACCAATGCGCTCACCGCGCAGCCATGCTCGTGGGAGGATGCCGCCAACACCATCGGCACCACCGACACCTTTGCCAAGGGCGCCACGGCCACCGCCATCGTCGGCGGCAAGACCGTCACCTTCTCCGCCATCATCAAGGGCAGCGGCATGATCGCGCCCGATATGGCGACGATGCTGGGCTATATCTTTACCGATGCGGCCATCAATCCGGTCTTCCTGCAAACCCTGCTGAGCAAGGCGGCGGACGAGACGTTCAACTGCATCACGGTCGATAGCGACACCTCCACCTCCGACACGGTACTGGCCTTCGCCACCGGCAAGGCGGGCAACAGCACCATCAATTGCGAGGGCTGCGAGGGCGCCGATGCCTTTGCCGCCGCGCTCACCGATGTATGTCGCCAACTGGCGCATCTGGTGGTGAAGGATGGCGAAGGCGCGCAAAAATTCATCGAGGTGACCGTTTCGGGCGCGGTATCCGATGCTTCGGCGCGGAAAATCGGCCTCGCCATCGCCAATTCGCCGCTCGTCAAAACCGCCATCGCGGGCGAGGATGCCAATTGGGGCCGCGTGGTGATGGCCGTGGGCAAGGCCGGCGAACCGGCCGACCGCGACAAGCTCTCGATCGGCTTTGGCGGCACATGGGCGGCCAGGGATGGCCAACCGGTGGCCGATTATGACGAGGCACCGGTGGCAGCTCATCTCAAGGGCCAGACCATCGCCATCACCGTCGATATCGGCCTTGGCGATGGCCGCGCCACGGTGTGGACCTGCGATCTGACGCATGGCTATATCAGCATCAACGCGGATTACCGGAGTTGAACCCGATGATCCTGTGGGGCCGCCTCAATTCGCATAATGTGAAGAAAGCCGTCTGGGCGCTGGAGGAAATCGGCCTGCCCTATGAGCGGCGCGATATGGGCGGCGCCTTTGGCTATACCAGCGAATATCTCGCCATGAACCCCAACCGGCTAGTGCCCACGCTGGTCGATGGCGATCTGGTGCTGTATGAATCGAACGCCATCCTGCGCTATCTCGGCGCCCGCTATGGCGAGGCCTTGTGGCCCGCCGATCCGGTGGAGCGCGCCCGCGCCGACCGCTGGATGGACTGGCAATTCTCCTATGCCGATGCGCAGCGCGACGCCTTCCTGCAATGCGTCCGCGTGGCGCCCGACCAACGCGATGCGGCGGTGATCGCACGCTCGGCGCAGGCCTGCGGGGCAATGATGGCAATTCTCGAGGTGGAACTGGCCCTTCAGCCCTATCTCACCGGCGAGAGCTTCGGCATCGCGGATATTGCGATGGGCACCTATGCCCATACCTATTTCACGCTCGATCTGGCCCGGTACGATGCAACCAGCCCCGATCTGCCCGATGTGCGCGATTGGTACGCGAGGCTGATCGCCCGCCCCGCCTTTGCCAGCATCGCCATCCCTCTTTCTTGAGTCGCCGCGCATGACCGACAGCCTTTCCGAAGCCGTGCATGACGTGATGGCGGATGCCGCCGCCCGCGCGATCCGCCCGCGTTACCAGCATCTGTCCGCCAGCGAGATCATCGAGAAGGCGGCAGACGATCTGGTGACGATCGCCGACAAGGAGAGCGAGGCGATCCTTGCCGAGGGGCTGGCGCGTATCCTGCCCGAAGCGGCGATTGTCGGCGAGGAAGCGGCCCATGCCGATCCCGCGATCCTGTCGCGGCTGGGTTCAGACCTGTGCTGGATCATCGACCCGCTCGACGGCACCAACAATTTCTCGGCGGGCAAGCCGCCTTTCGGCATTCTGGTGGCGCTGTCCCAAGGCGGGGAAACGATCGGCGGCTGGATCTATGATGTGCTCTCGGGCCGGTTCTGCCATGCGCGGTTGGGCGAAGGCGCCTATCTCGACGGCGAAAGGCTGGTGGCGCGCAGTTCGGGCGAGAGCCCGCCGATTGCTGCCGTATCAGTGCTGTTTGCCGATCCGGTCCAGCGCGAGGCGCTGTTGACGCAGATCGCGCCGCATTACCGCATGGTGGACATTCCGCGCTGCGCCGCCGAGCAATATCCGCGCCTTGCGCTCGGCGTGAACGATCTGTCGGTGTTCGAGCGCACGCTGGCGTGGGATCATGCGGCGGGCGTGCTGTTCCTCAACGAGGCAGGCGGCAAGGCTGCGCGCAAGGATGGCTCGCCCTATCGCGTGGACGAGGACCGCAAGGGCATGATCGCCGCCGCCAGCCCCGCGCTGTGGGAGGAACTGGCCGCGCGGATGGCCAGAATTTAGAGCGCCAAAATCTAGACGGAAAGGCTGATACGCCCGCCCGCATGGCGGATGACCGCGCCCGACAGTTCCAGTTCGACCAGCACCATCTGCACCTGCGCGGCGGGAATGCCGGTCTGGCGCACGATCTCGTCCACACTAACCGGCGCGACGGCAAGGATGGCCAGCACATCCGCGCCGCAATCGCGCGCCTCGGCATCGCCCATGTCCGGCGACGGGGCCGCGTCCCGATCAGGCGCCACAGCTTCCGGCAAGGTACGCGGCTCACCCAAAGCATAATCCGCGCCGCCGAAATCATAGGTCTCGCCCTGCTCGCGGAAATGGCTGCGTGGCACGCCGTCGAAACTGGTGACCAGTTCGATAACATCCGCTGCGCTTTGCACCAGAATGGCGCCCTCGCGGATCATGGCGTTGCAGCCGTGGCTGCGCGGGTCGAGCGGCGATCCGGGGATGGCCATCACCTCGCGCCCATAGTCCGCCGCCAGACGTGCGGTGATGAGGGAGCCTGACTTGAGCGCCGCCTCCACCACCACCGTGCCCGCGGCGATGCCCGCGATGATGCGGTTGCGGGCGGGGAAATGGCGGTTGGTCGGCTCGACGCCGGGGGGGGCCTCGGTCAGGATCAGGCCCTCTGCCGCGATACGTTCCTGCAGCGCGGCATGTTCGGGCGGATAGGTGACATCGATCCCGCCCGCGATCACCGCCACGGTGGGAACGCCCCCTTCCGCACCGCTCGCGCCCGCCAGCGCGCCTTCATGCGCGGCGCCGTCGATCCCGCGCGCAAGGCCGGAAATCACCGGAAAACCGGCCTCGGCCAAATCGCGCGCCATCTCGCGCGCCAGACGGGTGGCCGCCGCCGAGGCATTGCGCGCGCCCACCAGCGCGACCGGCGCACTCCGCGCCAGATCGACCCGCTGTCCTTTGGCGATCAGCACCGGCGGCGCGGCCTCCACCTGTCGCAACAGCGGGGGGTAATCCGGCGCATCATGGAAAATATAGCGTGCCCCTGCGGCCCGCACGGCCTTGATCTCGGCCTCGATCTGGCCAAGGGGAGCCTGCGTATAGGCCGATGCCCCCTTCCCCTTGCTCCCCCGCAAGCCGCCGCGCGCGGCCAGATCGGGCAAAGCCTCCAGCGCGCCCTGCGCATGGCCGAAGCGGCGCAGCAATTGTGCGAAAGTGACCGGCCCGACATGGGGCGAACGGATCAGCCGAATGCGCGCCAGCCCTTCGTCCCGCGTCAGGTCGGGGGGCTGGGCCGCGCTGCTCACGGTTTGGCGCCGACCTTGGGTTCGGTGCCCGCGCGCAAACGGGCGATATTCTCGCGATGCTGGAACACCACCAATCCCGCCAGCGCGCTCAGCACCGGCACCATCGCCATATGACCCAACACTGCCGCCGCGATCGGTGCCGCCACCGCCGCGCTCATCCCACCCACGCTGGAAATGCGCGACAGCTTGAACATGCCCAACCACGCCAGAAGACACACCAGTCCGACCGGCCAGGCCAGCCCCAGCGCCACGCCCAGCATGGTCGCCACGCCCTTGCCACCCTTAAATTTCAGCCAGACGGGGAAGCAATGGCCCACCAGCGCGCCCGCGCCCGCCGCCAAGGCCAGCCATTCGGCGCCCGAAACGCCATCGGGAAACACACCCGAGGACAGATGCCGCGCCAGCAGAACCGCCGCCGCGCCCTTGGCCCCGTCCAGCAGCAGCGTGGCCGCCGCCAGACCTTTACGCCCCGTGCGCAGCACATTGGTGGCGCCGATATTGCCCGAACCGATGCTGCGCAGATCGCCCGCCCCCGTGACCCGCGTCAACAGCAGACCAAAGGGCACCGAGCCCAGCGCGTATCCCAGAACCGAGGCAACCACCAAAGACATGTTCTATCCAAACCATCGCCGCCGATGCGGCCTTCTGGCCTCTGTATTAGCCCGAAGCACGGCTTTGTCGAACCCCTCTCTTTCCTTTTCCCCCTTTGCGCCGGTAAAGAGGCGGGCATGACTCACCCCGCACCCGATCCCGCCAGCCCTATCCTGCTGTTTGACTCGGGCGTGGGCGGGTTGACCGTTCTGGATGCCCTGCGCGCGCAATTGCCGCAAGCGCCGGTGATCTATGTCGCGGATACGGCGGGCCTGCCCTATGGCACCAAAAGCGAGGCCCAAATCGCCGCGCGGGTGTGCGGGATGCTCGGGCGCATGGCGGAAAGGCTGAAGCCGCGCCTCGTCTGCATCGCCTGCAACACGGCCAGCACCATCGCGCTAGCCTCAGTGCGCGAAGTGCTGGAAGTGCCGATTGTCGGCACGGTGCCCGCGATCAAGCCCGCCGCCGCCATGACACAGAGCGGCGTGATCGGCCTGCTGGGCACACCGGCTACCATCCGCCAGTCCTATGTCGACCGGCTTGAGGCCGAATTTGCCGCCGACAAGCTGCTGCTGCGCCACGGCGCGCCCGAGCTGGTGGAGGCGGCCGAGGCCAAATTGCGCGGACAACCCGTCGATCCGGCGGTGATTACGCGGGCGGTGCAAGGTCTGCGCGGGCAGCCGCATGGGGACCAGATCGATACGGTAGTGCTGGCCTGCACCCATTTCCCGCTGCTCGCCGCGGAACTGGGCGCCGCTTTCGGCCCGCAAGTGCGCTTTGTGGACGGGGCAACGGGCATCGCGCGGCGCATCGCTTCCCTGACCCAGGGGCAGGCTTTCACCCGCACAACGCCCGATCTTGCGCTGTTCACCAAGGCGGAGGATTTTGACGCCCTGCGTCCCGCTCTGGCCGCGCGCGGGCTGGATCATGTGGCGGTCTTTTGACCCTTTTTGCGACAATTCGTGTCAGATTGCCTATGCCGCAGTTTGATACTGGTCATTTTTCTAACAGGCTTTATATCCTAGCGCCACGGCGGGCCGCAGCCAGAAGCGGTCGCTCAGGGACCAGCGCCAGTGAACTACAACCAGATTTTCGACGCCGCGATCGACCGTTTGCACTCCGAAGGTCGCTATCGCGTCTTCATCGACATTCTGCGTAACAAGGGAGCCTATCCCAACGCACGGTGCTTTGCTGGCCACAATGGCCCCAAGCCGATCACCGTATGGTGTTCGAACGACTATCTGGCGATGGGGCAGCACCCCAAGGTGATCGCTGCGATGGAAGAGGCGCTGCACGATGTCGGCGCGGGCAGCGGCGGCACCCGCAACATCGGTGGCAACACCCATTATCATATCGAACTCGAGCAGGAACTTGCCGATCTGCACGGCAAGGAAGGTGCGCTGCTGTTCACCAGCGGCTATGTCTCGAACGACGCCACGCTCTCCACGCTGGCCAAGATCCTGCCCGGCTGCGTAATCTTTTCCGATGAGCTGAACCATGCCAGCATGATCGCCGGCATCCGCAATTCGGGCGCCGAAAAGAAGATCTTCCGCCACAATGATGTCGAACATCTTGAGGAACTGCTCAAGGAAACCGACCCCAATGTGCCCAAGCTGATCGCCTTCGAGTCGGTCTATTCGATGGATGCGGATATTTCGCCGATCCACGAAATCTGCGATCTGGCCGAGAAGTATAACGCGCTGACCTATATCGACGAAGTGCACGCCGTGGGCATGTATGGCCCGCGCGGCGGCGGCATCACCGATCGCGACAATGCCGCGCATCGCATCGACATTATCGAGGGCACGCTGGGCAAGGCTTTCGGCGTGATGGGCGGCTATATCGCGGCCGACCAGCGCGTTATCGACTGCATCCGTTCCTATGCGCCCGGCTTTATCTTCACCACCTCGCTCTCGCCGGTTCTGGTGGCGGGTGTGTTGGCCGCGGTGAAGCATTTGAAGGCATCGAGCGTCGAGCGCGAGGCGCAACAGGCCGCCGCCGCCATGCTCAAGGCCAAGTTCCGCGAGGCTGGCCTGCCGGTGATGGCATCCACCACGCATATCGTGCCGCTGATGGTGGGCGATCCGGTGAAGGCCAAGAAGATCAGTGACGTGCTGCTCGCCGAATATGGCGTCTATGTGCAGCCGATCAACTTTCCCACCGTGCCGCGCGGCAAGGAACGCCTGCGCTTCACCCCCGGCCCCCAGCATACCGAGGCGATGATGAACGATCTCACCGCCGCGCTGGTGGAAATCTGGGAAAGGCTGGAGTTGAAACGCGCGGCCTGATCCGGTGGCTTAACCGCCCCGTCCCGAAACGGGGCGCAACAGCTTAACCGCGTGTTTTGCAGCGCAGCACAAGGTGTTATACCTATATAGCCTCGAGGGGTCCGAGTCTCCGGTCGCGCTCTTCATAATGTTGGCTTTTAGGGATACCATGCTGCATTTCGAGAATGTTCCGCTGTGGGTCTGGCCGTTGCTGGCGGTGATCGGCCTGTTGTTCATCGGCATTTGGCTGGTCGATCATCTGCGCCTGCGCCGTATGGACCGCGAGATGCGCAACTATCGTGCCCGAGCAAAGGGCGACGAGATGGCTTGGAAATTGCGCTGGAAACCGCGCCCGCGCCGCCTGACCTATCGCGGCGATCCCGAATCGTGATCAGGCCTGCGCCGTGATGTCCGCCAGCTTTGCCCCCAACACGCGCAGCACATCCCCGGGTGACACCAGCACCTGAAGCCCGCGCTGGCCGCCGTTGAGATAGATCGCCTGCCATGCCGAAGCGCTGGCATCCAGCACCACCGCCACACGGCGCGTCTGGCCAAAGGGGCTGATCCCGCCCACCTTGTAGCCCGCCACGCGCTCGGCATCGGCAGGCTTCATCATGGTCGCGCTCTTGGCGCCCAAGGCGGCGGCGGCCTTTTTCATCGACACTTCATGGTCGCTGGGCGCGATGACGCAAGCCGGCTTGCCGTCGGCCAGAACCATCAGGGTTTTGAACACACAGGCTGGCTCAACGCCCAAGGCGGCGGCGGCGGCCAGACCGATGCTGTCCGCCTCGGCGTCATAATCGTAGCGATGCAGCGTGAACACCGCCTTGGCCTGTTCGAGCATACGGGTCGCGCGGGTGACCAAGGCCATAGAAAATCTCCTGAACGACCGTGAACAGCACAAAAGTACCAACCCGCGCAAGCCCCGTGAAAGAGCCGATTAGGTTCCGATTCCATTTTGACTTTTGGCCGGGCCACGCCCAGAAAACGATTGCCATCGTTGATCCCTTGCCCCGGAGCAAACCATGTTTTTCGCCCGATATGCCTCCCGACACAGTTGCATGATGCTGGCCATGGCTTGCCTCGGCCTGACCGGCAGCAACGGCGCACAGGCTGCCACCAACTATGCCTATGTATCCAGCGCGGGCAACGATAATGGCAACACCAGTTGCACCCGCGCGGTGCCGTGCCTCACCATCAATGCGGCGCTGAACAACCTAAACGAGGGCGGCGAGGTCATCATCATCGGCGATGGCTATCAGGACGCATCGGTCACAGTCGCCAAATCCGCCACCATCCGCGCCGAAATATCCGCGCTGATCACCAGCGGCATCAATGTGAACGCCGGCGTGTCGGGCCGCGTTACTTTCAAAAACCTGCGCATCCGCAATTCAACGGCGTCCTACACCGCCGTTGTGCCCGCCCTGTTGCTGCAAACCGCTGCCGATGTGCTGGTGATCGACTGCGAGGTGAGCGATACCGCCTTTAGCAGCCGCTTCATCAGCAACGAAAACGGAGCCATCCACATCTCCCCCACTTCGGGATCCATGCGGGTCACCCTTGAAAGGGTTTCGCTCTTTAACAACATCATCGGGGTGGCCGTGGAAGGTCCGGCCTCATCGGCCCATCTCAAAGTGTTCCATTCGCTGTTTCTGGGCAATCGAACGGCCGCGATCCGCGTAACCGGCGCCGGAAACGACGCCATGATCGCCAGCTCGCAACTGCTAGGCAGCGCCAAGGCCATTGATCTGCAAAATGGCGGAACGGCCCGATCCTATGGTGACAACGTCATCACCAATGGCGATGCGCCTATACCCACCGCGCTGAACTAGAAATCGTCCCAGTCCTCGCCATCGGATTTGAGCGCCAGATTGCCGACCGCCACCGGTGCGCGCGCGGCGCGGGTAGGCATGGCGTCCGCCGATGATTTGCGACGCAAGGTGTCGGCGTTGTAGGCAGCATCGGGCCGTGTATTGCGGCTGCGCGTGCGGAACGAGGACACCAGTTCGGTCAGACGCGTCGCCTCGTCCGACAGGGTGCGGGTGGCGGCGTTGGACTGTTCGACCATCGCGGCATTCTGCTGGGTCATGCGATCCATGTCGCCCACGGCGCTGTTGACCTGCTGGATATTGGCGGCCTGATGCTCGCTGTTGGTCGCGAAAGTCTCGATCAGGCTGGCGATTTCGCCGACATGATCGACGATCTCGTGCAGCTTGCCGCCGGTCTGCCCCACCAGATCGACACCCGCGGCCACCTGCGCCGAGGAATTGGTGATGAGTTGCTTGATGTCACGCGCCGCATCCGCACTACGCTGGGCCAGCGCGCGGACTTCATTGGCCACCACCGCAAAACCCTTGCCCGCATCGCCCGCCCGCGCGGCCTCGACCCCNNCAGCAGGTTGGTCTGGAAGGCAATCGCGTCGATCACGCTGATGATCTGGCCGATCTCGGCAGAGGATTGCTCGATGGCTGCCATGGCATCGATGGCGCGGGTCACGACTTCACCGCCCTCGCTGGCGCGATGATGGGCGTGCTGTGTGGTGGAGCGCAGGGAGGCCGCCGTGTGCGCGGCGCCTTCCACCGCATGCGACACCTCGCGCATCGAGGCAGCGGTTTCCTCGAGGCTGGCAGCCTGAATCTCGTTGCGACGGGCAAGATCCTCGCTGGCGCTGCGGATTTCCGCGATCGAGCGTTGCAGGGCGCCGGCGCCCACGCGCACCGCCCCGACCGCCTCCATCAGCGAATCGAGCGCGCGGTTGTAGTCAAGCCGCAGCACTTCGTAAGCGGGCGGGAAAGGCTCGTGGAAGCGGAATTCGAGATCCTGCGAGGCCAGCTTGGAGAGGCCGGTGGTCAGCGCCGTCACCACTGTCTTCTGCTCGCGCTCGGCCTCCATCTTGGCCAGACCGGCCTTGCGGAAGACCTCCATCGCCTGCGCCATCATACCGATTTCGTCGCTGCGTTCCTGCCCTTCGACCGGATCGTCATACACGCCCGCCGCCATCACATGCATGGCTTCGGCGGTCTCGCCCAGTGGCTTCACGATCAAGCGCAGGATCGCCCGCTGCGCCAGCCACAGTGCCGCCAGCACCACCACGGCCAGCAAGCCCGCAAAGGCAAGGCCGCCAGCCACCTTGATGTCGTCGGCCCGGTGCTCGCGGGCCTTGTACTCGGTGGAACTGTTGACCAGCTTGAGCACAGCCTCATGCTGCGCGGCATAGGCGGGCGCCAGTTGGCCGTCGTGGATGCGACGGGCTTCGTCGAGATTGCCGCTGCGGATGGCGGGCAGATAGCTTTGATCGAGCGCCTGCCAGAAGCTGTCGGCCTGTGTGACGCATTCGCGCATCAGTGCTGCCTGATCGGCCGGCAGGGCAGCGCTGGCCCAATAGGTTTTGCGGGTCTCGTAATCCTTGCGCAATTGCTCGAGATAGGTCTGCTTGTCGGCCAGTTTATCGGGCGCGGTCAGCAGCAGCGAGGCTTCGAGATAGGGTTCGACCACATATTCAGGCGGCGGAAGAATATCGGCCACCAGTTCATCTTGCAGCGCGTATTTCTTGAAAATCGGCCCGCCATAGCGGATTTGCACGACAACGAGGGTGGACAGCAGGATGGCGGTTACCACCAACCCGATCAGGATTTTCGCACCTGTACGCGCCTTGTCCTTAATCATGGTCTTTGCAAGTCCTGCCTATGGCTCATTCTTAAGCCATATCGCAGATATGGTTACAGGCGCTTCCTGCAAGCGCCTCCGCATTTTCCAATAATATGCAGCCCGCCAGCGGAGGATTATTAGGCAAAAACAGTCAATCTGATGCAGTATTGGCAAGTATTCACGGAAATATTAATACTGGACAATCGTCAAACAAAAAGCCCCGCTTGCGCGGGGCTTTTCCTTGCCATCGAACCTTGCCGATTACAGACCGGCAATCGCCGTGTCGACCTGAACCTTGTCCGCGCCGGCACCATACTGTGCCGCGATCAGGCCCGTGGCCGCCGTGGTAGCCGCCTCGGCTGCCTTGGCGCGCAGTTCGGAAACCGCAGCACGCTCGGCCGCCTCGATCTTGTCCGATGCCATCTTCTCGCGACGGGCGATGACAGCGGTGGTGTCGGCCTCGGCCTTGGCGATGATGGCTTGCGCCTCCGCCTTGGCATGCTCGACCATCTGGGCCGCTTCCTTTTCCGCACCAGCGATGCGGGCGGCATAGTCAGCGCGCAGCTTGTCGGCTTCGGCGCGCAGCGCCTTGGCTTCCTCAAGCTGCTTCTTGATCTCGTTGATGCCGTTGTCGAGCGACTTGCCGATGAGCGCGGGAACGCCCTTCACCAGCATCACCACGATCAACACCGCCATCGAGAGCGCAACCCACTGGCCGGGGGCCAGACCCAGCGCGCTGGGCTCGACTTCATGCTCGGCGGCATGTTCGCCAGCGGCAGCCGCCAGCGTCATAAGCAGGGCGAGGTTAGCCATGCAGCACCTCCTTCACCGCAGCGCGGGCCGCGCCAGCGTCAACAGTCACACCGGCAAGGCGGGCGACAATATCGCTGGCCGCTTCGCTGGCGACGGTTTCAATTTCTCCGAGCGCACCGGCGCGGGCACTGGCGATGCGGGCATCAGCCTCGGCCACGCGGGCTTCGATCGCCTTGCCAGCCTGGGCCAGACGGGCGTCGGTGGCCTTGGCTGCCTCGGCCTTGGCCGTGGCGATCAAGTCCTGCGCCTGCGCGCGCTGCTTGGCGGAAGCATCCTTCCACGAGGCCTCGTCGGCTTCGGCGGCGCGGCGCGCGGCTTCGGCGGCGGCAAGGTCATCGGCGATCTGCTTGTCACGGCTCGCCACATTCGCCAGCACACCGGGGATCATCCCGCGGCCAATGGCGAAGAAAACGAATCCGAAGAAGATCAGCGCCCAGAAGATCTGGGACGCGTAGGTTGCGGATAGCTGCGCAATCTGAGGCATCGTAGGTTCCGGTAGCCTGAGGTTTCGGTTCCAAACACCGGCCAAACAGCCGATGTCCGTTCCCGCATCAGGCCAAGCACAGCGCCATCAGGCGCCGGACAAGGCCGGTAAAATCAAT
>DDES01000094.1 GCA_002336765.1 Novosphingobium sp. UBA1948
CGACGGCTCCTCCAACATCGACACCAACATCTCGATCGGCACGATCTTCTCCGTGCTCGACGCCGCCGTCGCCGACGGCCCGGTCGAGGCGCGGGAGTTCCTGCAGGCCGGCAACCGCCAGCGCGCCGCTGGCTTTGTCATGTATGGCCCGCAGACCACGTTCATCTTCACCGCCGGCGCGGGCGCGCATGTCGCGACATATGATCCGGACGCGCGCGACTGGTTCATGACCCGACTGTCGCTGACGATCCCGCAAGGCTCGACCGAATACGCCATCAACGCCTCGAACTATCGGCACTGGCCGAAGCCGATCCAAGCCTATGTCGACGAGTGCATCGCCGGCGCCGAGGGGCCGCGCGGCAAGAATTTCAACATGCGTTGGGTCGCCGCCCTCGTCTGCGACGCCTATCGCGTGCTCGTGCGCGGCGGCATCTATCTTTATCCCGCCGACGAGCGGCGCGGCTACGAGAAGGGCCGCCTGCGGCACTGCTACGAGGCGAGCCCCATCGCCTTCATCATCGAACAGGCCGGCGGCGCGGCGACGGACGGCGTGCGCCGCATCCTCGACATCGAGCCGCACGGCATCCACGACCGCGCGCCATTGATCTTCGGCTCCCTCGACAAGGTCGAGGGCGTGCGCCGCCACTATCTGCGCGGCGACCATCCCGCAGACCGCTCGCCGCTGTTTTCCAACCGCGGCCTTCTCCGCTCCTGACGCCTTCGCGAGCAAGCCCATGTCGATCAAGCATCCCATCATCGCCATCACCGGCTCGTCCGGCGCCGGCACGACCTCGGTCAAGCGCACCTTCGACCAGATCTTCCGCCGCGAAGGCGTCAAGGCCGCCTATATCGAGGGCGACGCCTTCCATCGCTACGATCGCGTCGAGATGCGCGAGCGCATGGCGGCGGCCGGCAAGGCGGGCGACGCCCATTTCAGCCATTTCGGCCCGCAGGCCAATCTGCTGGAGAAGCTGGAGGAGGTGTTCCGCGCCTATGCCGCCACCGGCCAGGGCGAGACGCGCCACTACATCCACGACGCCGCCGAGGCCGAACAATACGGCTGCGCGCCCGGCACCTTCTCGGGGTGGGAGCCGTTCGAGCCCGGGACCGATCTTCTGTTCTACGAGGGCCTGCACGGCGCCGTCGTCACCGAAGGCGTCGATCTCGCGCGGCATGTCGATCTCAAGATCGGCGTCGTGCCCGTCATCAACCTCGAATGGACGCAGAAGCTGCATCGCGACCGCAGCCAGCGCGGCCACACGACCGAAGCGGTGACGGACACGATCCTGCGCCGCATGCCGGACTACATCCGCTACATCTGCCCGCAGTTCAGCGAGACCGACATCAACTTCCAGCGCGTGCCGACGGTCGACACGTCGAATCCCTTCGTCGCCCGATGGATCCCCACGCCCGACGAATCCATGGTCGTCATCCGTTTCCGCAGCCCGCGCGGCATCGATTTTCCCTACCTGCTGTCGATGATCGACAACAGCTTCATGAGCCGCGCCAATTCCATCGTCATCCCCGGCGGCAAGCTCGACATCGCCATGCAGCTCATCCTGACGCCGATGATCCTGCAACTCGTCGACCGCCGCCGTCGCGCCCTCTGACCTGAGCGAGAAGCGTCATGAACGAAGCTGTCCGCATGCCTCACGCCGATGTCTCGCCCTCCGATTGCGCCAACGCCCTGCGGGCGCTCGCCATGGACGCGGTCGAGAAGGCCAAATCCGGCCACCCCGGCATGCCGATGGGCATGGCCGACGTGGCCTCCGTGCTCTTCCGGCAATTCCTCAAGATCGATCCGTCCGAACCGGGCTGGCCCGACCGCGACCGCTTCGTGCTCTCGGCCGGCCACGGCTCGATGCTGCAATACGCGCTGCATTTTCTGATGGGCTATCCCGACATGCCGATGTCGGAGTTGCAGCGCTTCCGTCAGCTCGGCGCGCATACGGCCGGCCATCCCGAATATGGCCACGCGCTCGGCGTCGAGACGACCACCGGCCCGCTCGGGCAGGGTCTCGCCACCGCCGTCGGCATGGCCATCGCCGAGCGCATGATGAACGCGCGCTTCGGCTCGGCGCTCGTCGACCATCGCACCTGGGTCATCGCCGGCGACGGCTGCCTGATGGAGGGCGTCAGCCAGGAGGCGATCGATCTCGCCGGCCATCTGCGTCTCGGCAAGCTCGTCGTGCTGTGGGACGACAACGAGATCACCATCGACGGCGCGACCAAACTCTCGACCTCGACGGCGCAGCTCGCCCGCTTCCGCGCCTCCGGCTGGGCGACGCAGCGCGTCTATGGCCACGACCACGAGGCCATCGCCCGCGCCCTCGAAACCGCGCGCAAGTCGTCGAAGCCGACGCTGATCGCCTGCCGCACCATCATCGGCAAGGGCGCGCCCAACAAACAGGGCGGCCACTCGGTGCATGGCGCGCCGCTGGGCGATGCCGAAATCGCGGCTGCCCGCGCTGAACTGGGCTGGACGCTGCCGCCGTTCGAGCTTCCTTCGGATGTCGTGGCTGACTGGCGCGAGGCCGGTGCGCGCGGCAAGGCCGATGCGCAGAGCTGGTCGGGCCGTCTGGCCGCCAGCGGCAAGGCGGGCGAGTTCAACCGCTGGATGGCGGGTGAACTGCCCGACATGAGTGGTGTTGAAGCCACGTTCAATGGCTGGCTCGAAGGCAACCAGAAGGCTGCCACCCGCAAGGCTTCGGAACTGGCGCTTGAAGTGCTGACCGCTGCCGTGCCCGAAATGGTGGGCGGCTCGGCTGACCTCACCGGCTCGAACCTCACCAAGACCAAGGCCACTCCGCCGCTCACTGCCGACGACTATTCCGGGCGTTATGTCTATTACGGCATTCGCGAATTCGGCATGGCTGCCGCGATGAACGGCATGGCGCTGCATGGCGGTGTGCTGCCCTATGGCGGCACCTTCCTGGTCTTCTCGGACTATTGCCGCAATGCCATCCGTATGTCGGCTTTGCAGAAGGCCAAGGTGGTCTATGTGTTGACGCATGACTCGATTGGCCTTGGCGAGGATGGTCCGACCCACCAGCCCATCGAGCATATCATGTCGATGCGCATGATCCCCAATCTGGAAGTGTTCCGCCCCGCCGATGTGATCGAGACGGCCGAGTGCTGGCAGCTTGCGGTGGCCAATCAGGGCACGCCCTCGGTGCTGGCCCTGTCGCGCCAGAACCTGCCGCAACTGCGCCACTCGGGGCCGAACCTGTCGGCCAAGGGTGCCTATCGCCTCGAGGCCGCTGTCGCGCCGCGCAAGGTGGTGCTGGTGGCCACCGGCTCGGAAGTGGAAATCGCCTTGGCCGTGCGCGCCGCGCTCGAGACGAAGGGAATTGGCGCCGATGTGGTTTCAATGCCTTCGATGAGCCGTTTCCTTGCGCAAGATGCCGCTTATAAGGCTGATGTGCTGCCCAAGGGCGTGCTGGTGGCTTCGATCGAGGCAGGCACCACCTTTGGCTGGGAACGGATCACGGGCCTTGATGGTCTGCGCTTCGGTATCGACACGTTCGGCGCTTCGGCTCCGATCAACGACCTTTACGACATGTTCGGCCTCACCGCCGAAAAGATCACGCCGCAGATCGTTGCGGCTCTCCAGAACTGAACCTCCAGAAGAAGCAAGGAGCAAGATTATGGCTATCAAGGTTGCCATCAATGGTTTCGGTCGCATCGGGCGCAACGTGGCCCGCGCCATTCTGGAGCGTCCCGATTGCGGGCTCGAACTGGTTTCGATCAACGATCTGGCCGACGCCAAGGCCAATGCCCGCCTGTTCCGCAACGACAGCGTGCATGGTCCGTTCAATGGCACGGTCGAGGTGGACGGCAACGACCTGATCATCAACGGCAAGCGCATTCAGGTGACCGCCGAGAAGGACCCCGCCAACCTGCCGCATGCCGCCAACGGCATCGACATCGCGCTGGAATGCACCGGNNCCGTCGTGTTCGGCGTGAACCACGAAACGCTGACCGCTGACGACAAGATCGTGTCGAACGCTTCGTGCACCACCAACTGCCTCGCGCCTTTCGCCAAGGTTTTGCATGAGGCGATCGGGATCGAGCGCGGCCTGATGACCACGATCCACTCTTACACCAACGACCAGAAGATCCTGGACCAGATCCACAAGGATCCGCGCCGCGCCCGCGCCGCCGCGATGAACATGATCCCCACCAGCACCGGCGCTGCCGTGGCTGTGGGCGAAGTGCTGCCCGACCTGAAGGGCAAGCTTGACGGTTCGTCGATCCGCGTGCCGACGCCGAACGTGTCGGTGGTGGACCTGACCTTCCAGCCCAAGCGCGACACGACCATCGAGGAAGTGAACGCTCTGCTCAAGGCTGCTGCCGAAGGCCCGCTGAAGGGTGTGCTGGGCTATACCGAGGAACCGCTGGTCTCGATCGACTTCAACCACGATCCGCATAGCTCGACCATCGACGCGCTGGAAACGGCCGTGATCGACGGCAAGCTGGTGCGCGTGCTCTCGTGGTACGACAACGAATGGGGCTTCTCGAACCGTATGCTCGACACCGCCGGGCAGATGGGCAAGTTCCTCTGATAATACAATGGGGCGGGAGGGAAACTTCCCGCCCTTTCTGATGGTAAAACGGGGTTTTACGATGGCTTTTCGCAAGCTTGATGATCTGGGTGACGTGACCGGCAAGGTCGCGCTGGTGCGTGTCGATTTCAACCTGCCGATGAAGGATGGCGCGGTGACGGAGGATACCCGCGTGCGCGCGGCGGCTCCCACCATCGACTATTTGGTGGGCAAGGGCGCCAAGGTGTTGCTGCTCGCCCATTTCGGCCGTCCCAAGGGGCAGCGCGCGCCCGACCAGTCGTTGAGCCTTGTGGTGGGCGCTGTGGAAAAGGTGCTGGGCCGCGAGGTGATGTTTGTGCCCGAGATCGCGGGCGACATTGTGGCGCAGGCCGTGGGCATCATGCAGCCGGGCAGCGTGGCCTTGCTGGAAAATACCCGTTTCTGGGCCGGCGAGGAAAAGAACGATCCCGAACTGGTGAAGGCGATTGCCGCCAATGGCGACTTCTATGTGAACGACGCTTTCTCGGCTGCGCACCGCGCCCACGCTACGACCGAAGGCCTCGCCCACGTACTGCCCGCCTATGCCGGTCGCTCGATGCAGGCCGAACTGGAGGCTCTGGGCAAGGCGCTCGACGCGCCGGTTAAGCCCGTGGCGGCGGTTGTGGGCGGCGCGAAGGTTTCCTCGAAACTCGATGTGCTCAAGCATCTGGTCACCAAGGTCGATCACCTCATCATCGGGGGCGGCATGGCCAACACCTTCCTCGCCGCGCGCGGTGTGGATGTAGGCAAGAGCCTGTGCGAGCATGATCTGACCGGCACGGCCGAGGAGATCATGGACGCTGCCGATGCCGCAGGTTGCATTGTGCATCTGCCTTACGAGGTGGTGGTGTCGAAGACGTTCGAGGCCAATCCGCCGTCTTTGCGCACCTGCAACGTGCATGAAGTGGCCGCCGACGAGATGATCCTCGACGTGGGGCCGAGCGCGGTGGAAGCGCTGGCCGATGCGCTCAAGACCTGCAAGACGCTGGTGTGGAACGGGCCGATGGGCGCGTTTGAAACCGTGCCTTTCGATGCGGCCACGGTGGCCTTGGCACAGATCGCGGCCGCGCTGACGAAGGAAGGTTCGCTGGTGTCGGTGGCAGGCGGTGGCGATACCGTTGCCGCGCTGCACCATGCGGGCGTGGCGGGCGATTTCTCCTATATTTCGACCGCTGGCGGCGCTTTTCTTGAATGGATGGAAGGCCGCGAGCTTCCGGGCGTCAAAGCGCTCCAAATCTGAGCATCTTTTTTCGACCCGTCCGGTTGCAGTGCAGCACCGGACGGGTTATTCCCGCCCCGTTTCGCATACCTATGCGTTTTATGGATGCAAAGATCTGCGATCAGGGCCTCTAACTGACAGGGAACCGACATGACCACCAAGGCTGTCCAGAAAATCCTCGCCAACTATGAATCCGACAATCCCGGCGTGAAGGCCAATCTTTACCGGATTCTCAATCAGGGCCGTCTGGGCGGCACCGGCAAGCTGATCATCCTGCCGGTCGATCAGGGCTTCGAACATGGCCCCGCGCGCAGCTTCTCGGTCAACGCGCCCGCCTATGATCCGCACTACCACTACCAGATGGCGATTGATGCGGGCCTTTCAGCCTATGCCGCGCCGCTGGGTATGCTGGAAGCGGGCGCCGACAAGTTTGCCGGCCAGATCCCGACCATCCTCAAGGTCAATTCGTCGAACTCGTGGGCCGGTGGCGCCAATCAGGCTGTGACCGCCAGCGTGGACGATGCGCTGCGTCTGGGTTGCTCGGCCATCGGCTTCACCATCTACCCGGGCAGCGACGACTGCTTCGAGATGATGGAAGAGATCAAGGAAATGCGCGCCGAGGCCGCCTCGGTCGGCATCGCCACCGTGATCTGGTCCTATCCGCGCGGTCAGAACCTGCCCAAGAGCGGCGAACTGGCGCTCGATGTTGGTGCCTATGCCGCGCATATGGCTGCTCTGCTGGGCGCGCATATCATCAAGGTGAAGCTGCCCAGCAACCACATCGAGCAGGCTGATGCCAAGAAGTGCTACGAAGGCACCGACTGGTCGGCGCAGGCTGACCGCGTGAAGCATGTGGTGCAGTCGTGCTTTGCCGGTCGCCGCATTGTGGTGTTCTCGGGCGGCGCGGCCAAGGGTGCCGATGCGGTCTATCAGGATGCGCGCGACATCCGCGACGGTGGCGGCAATGGCTCGATCATCGGCCGCAACACCTTCCAGCGCCCGCGCGAGGAAGCGCTGGCCATGCTCGACAAGCTGGTCAAGATCTACAAGGGCAAGGAATAAATCCTTCCCTCTGCCGGATTGCGGAAACGCGGGGGCCAGTACTGGCCTCCGCGTTTTTATTTGGCGTTTTTGCCGATCGCGTCGAGAAAATGCAAAAAACCGGTTCCCACTTTTTCGCGCGATGCTCTATGGCCGCGCCATGACCGATACGCCCAGCTTCGAACACACCCGCGCGCCGACGCAAATCTATCTGATCTCGCCCACCGATGTGGGTGGCGATTTTCCGCAGCGCCTCGAACGCGCGCTGGATGCTGGGCTCAAGGGGCGGCATCGTATCGCCGCTTTCCAGTTTCGTGTGAAGGGTCTGGACGATCATCAGGCCGCGCGTCTGGCCGAGCCGCTGCAGGCGATTTGTGCAGCACGCGACATCGCCTTTATCGTTAATGATTCGGTCAGCCTTGCCAAGCGTCTGGGCGCCGATGGCGTGCATCTGGGGCAGGATGATCTGAAAGAGCAGGGCGGGGTGAAAATCGCGCGTCAGGAACTGGGCGGAGACGCGCAGATCGGCGTCACCTGCCATGACAGCCGCCATCTGGCGCTGGAAGCGGGCGAAGAGGGTGCAGATTATGTCGCCTTCGGCGCATTCTATCCCACCACCACCAAACACGTCGAGCATACCGCCGAGGCAGATCTGCTGACATGGTGGCAGAGCCTGTTCGAGATCCCCTGCGTGGCGATTGGCGGGATCACGGCTGACAATGCAGCGCCGCTGGTGCAGGCGGGGGCCGACTTTCTCGCTGTTTCGGGCGCGATCTGGCAGGGTGACGAGGCGGCGAATGTCCGTGCGCTGATGGCAGCCATCGAAAGCGCCTTCGAGGCTTCCGCCGCCGCTTAAAGCCGTTGGCATCCAAAGCTGTTGACTGGCATGTCAGTAGGGGCTTTCCCTCGACGCGGCGGCGTGTCATCACCGGCGCCATGACACAGACATCCTCTCCCCGCGAACTGACCCTGCGCGGCATCATCCTTGGCGCTTTGCTGACCGTGGTTTTTACGGCGGCCAACGTCTATCTCGGCCTCAAGATCGGGCTGACTTTCGCTACCTCGATTCCGGCGGCGGTGATCTCGATGGCGGTGCTGCGCTATTTCAGCGGCGCGACCATTCAGGAAAACAACATCGTCCAGACCATCGCCAGCGCGGCGGGAACGCTCTCGGCGATCATCTTCGTGCTGCCCGGCCTGATCATGATCGGCTGGTGGGTGGACTTCCCCTATTGGCAGTCGGTGGCGGTGATCGGCGTGGGCGGCATTCTGGGCGTGATGTATTCGGTGCCCTTGCGCCGCGCGCTGGTGACGGGCAGCGACCTACCCTATCCCGAAGGCGTGGCGGCGGCCGAGGTGCTCAAGGTGGGCGCCGGCGTGGGCGGCGAGGAGGAGAACCGCAAGGGTCTGGCCGCGATTGTGGCGGGCACCGGCGTTTCGGTGGGCTACACTATTCTGGCCAAGATGGGGCTGGTGGCCGAGGAAGCCGCCAAGGCTTTCCGCTTTGGCGCAGGTGGCACCGCCGCTTCGACCAGCTTCAGCCTCGCGCTGATCGGCGTGGGCCATCTGGTGGGGCTGGCGGTGGGCGCGGCGATGTTTATCGGCCTGCTGATTAGCTGGGTGGTGCTGGTCCCGCATTTCACGGCGGGCGGGCCGCCTGAGGGCACCGAACTGGCGGCTTTTGTCTCCGGTGTGTTCCGCCAGAAAGTGCGCTTCATCGGCGCGGGCACGATTGGCGTCGCGGCAATCTACACGCTGCTGCGCGTGATCGGGCCGATTGTGAAGGGGATCGCGGGGGCACTGGCTGCCTCGCGGGCGCGTGCATCGGGGCAGGGCGCTTCGCTGGCGCTGTCGGAACAGGATCTGCCGATTGGCCTTGTGGGCGCGGTGATCGCCGCCTCGATGATCCCGATTGGCCTGCTGCTGGCCGGCTTTGCCGCAGGTGGCCCGATCGAGGAGCATTTCGCCACGGTATTGATCGCTACGGTGCTCTATGTGCTGGTGATCGGCGTGGTGATCGCTTCGGTCTGCGGCTATATGGCGGGGCTGATCGGCGCCTCGAACAGTCCGATTTCGGGCACGGGCATCATTTCGGCACTGGGCATTGCGCTGGTGCTGGCGGTGATTTTCGGGCGCTCGGTCGATCCGGTGGCGACCAAGGCGCTGGTGGCCTTTGCCTTGTTCGTGACGGCAATCGTGTTCGGCGTGGCAACCATCTCCAACGATAATCTGCAAGATCTGAAGACCGGCGAACTGATCGGCGCGACGCCGTGGCGCCAGCAGGTGGCGCTGGTGCTGGGCGTGGTGTTCGGCGCGCTGGTGATCCCGCCGGTGCTCAGCCTGCTCAATACCACCTTCGGCTTTCAGGGCGCGGCCAATGCCGGACCTGAAGCGCTGGCCGCACCGCAGGCGGCGTTGATTTCGGCCATTGCGCAGGGCGTGCTGGGCGGCAGCCTCGATTGGGGGCTGATTACGTTAGGCGCGGGCATCGGCGTGGTGGCGATCGTCATCGATGAAGTGCTGCGCAAGAGCGGCAAGGGCGCGCTGCCGCCACTGGCTTTGGGCATGGGCATCTATCTGCCGATGGGCCTCACCTTGCTGATCCCCGTGGGCGCGGTGATCGGCCATTTCTACAATCGCTGGGCCGAGCGAGCGAAGGATCCCGCGCTGGCCGAGCGTCTCGGCGTGCTGGCGGCCACCGGGCTGATCGCGGGCGAGAGCCTTTTCGGCGTGGTCTTTGCCGGCATTGCGGGTGCCAGCGGCAGCCCCACCCCGATGGAGGTGGTCGAACACAATGCCTTTGCCATCCCGCTGGGCATGGCACTGTTCGCGGGCGCGATTGGCTGGCTTTACAGCGCTACCAAGCGCGCGGCGCAGCGCTAATGCCCGAGGTCGGGCAGGCCTAGCGGTTGTTCAGCACGGTGCGGATGCAGCGCAGATCGGTGTCGCGCCCGTCCGCCGTCAGCTTGCGCAAGGTGGCGTCGGACACGCGGCGATAGCGCTGCCCCGCCTTGGGGCCGCTGGTCATGCGGATCTGGTCGCCGCTGGCCAGATAGGAGCCGCGTCCCGCCGTTGTGGTGTAGATCGAGCCTTGCAGAATGGCGAAATCCTCGGATGGCTGGCGGATACCGGCCGCTGTCATCGCGGTGCCGGGCAATTCGCACATGAAATCGCCGCGCCGGATGGTCAGCAGCGGGCCTTCGTCCTGCGCCGAGACAGGCGTGGCCAGCACCAGCAGGGTGGACATGCACAGGCATGATTGCCAGATGCTGCGCGCCGCGCTAAGGGCGCCCATTCGCGCAGCGCGTGCTGTGTTCAAACTGCTCTTTTCCATCGAAGGCGAAACCCCATGAAGATCAGCGGCGTCGAAATCCGCCCCGGCAACATTCTCGAATATGAAGGCGGCATCTGGAAGGTCGCCAAGACCCAGCATACGCAGCCCGGTAAAGGCGGCGCCTTCATGCAGGTCGAGATGAAGAACCTGATCGACGGGCGCAAGACCAATGTGCGCTTTCGCAGTCAGGATACGGTGGAGAAGGTGCGCCTCGATACCAAGGATTTCCAGTTCCTCTATGCCGAGGGCGAGGATCTGGTTTTCATGGATGTGGAAACCTACGACCAGATTACCCTTCCGAGCGACCTGCTGGGCGATGCCGCAGCCTTCCTGCAGGATGGCATGACCGCCGTGCTCGAAATGTATGACGAGCGCCCGATCAGCGTGCAGCTGCCCGAGCAGGTGGAAGCCACCATCGTGGAGGCCGACGCCGTGGTGAAGGGGCAGACCGCCTCCTCGTCCTACAAGCCTGCCGTGCTGGACAATGGTGTGCGCATTCTGGTGCCGCCCCATATCGCCAGCGGCACCCGCATCGTGGTGAACGTGTACGAGCGTACCTACGTGGGCAAGGCGGATTAAGCAGACATGGCTATTTCCGGCATGATCCGCGTGATGGAGCGCGCTGCCCGCAAGGCTGGCCAGCGCCTCCGCCGCGATTTCGGCGAGGTCGAGCATCTGCAGGTGAGCCGCAAGGGCACCGCCGATTTCGTGACCCGCGCCGATCAGGCGAGCGAGCGCACGCTGTATGACGAGCTGCGCAACGCGCGGCCCGATTGGGGCTTTGTTCTGGAAGAGGGCGGTGTGATCGAGGGCGATCCCACCAAGCCGCGCTGGATCATCGACCCGCTCGACGGCACCACCAATTTTATCCACGGCATCCCGCATTTCGCGATCTCGATCGCGGCGCAGGAGCCCAAGCTGGATGGATCGGGTTGGGGCGATGTGGTGGCGGGGCTGGTGTACCAGCCTGTCACCGACGAGAGCTTCTGGGCCGAAAAGACCCGTGGCGCGTGGCTGCATGACCGCCGCCTGCGCGTGTCGGGCCGCCGCCATCTCGATGAAAGCCTGATCGCCACCGGCATTCCCTTTGCGGGCCACGGCGACACGCTGGAATGGCAGAAGATCTACGCCGCGCTGGCGCCGCAGGTGGCGGGCATCCGTCGCTTCGGTTCGGCGGCACTCGATCTGGCCTGGGTGGCTGCCGGTCGTTACGAGGGTTTCTGGGAATCGAACCTCAAGCCCTGGGACACGGCGGCAGGCTGTCTGCTGGTGCGCGAGGCGGGTGGTTTCGTCTCGAACTATCGCGGTCAGTCGCTGCCGGTGTGTGACGAGGAAGTGCTGGCGGGCAATGATGCGCTGCACTCGCGCATGCACAAGCTGATTGTGGGTGCGCTTAAGGATTGACGTTGAGGGTGAAGGGCGGCTAAGCGCGCTTCACCCGCAAGGTTGCCCCTGTGGTGGAATGGTAGACGCGACCGACTCAAAATCGGTTGGAGAGATCCGTGCCCGTTCGAGTCGGGCCAGGGGCACCACCTTTTGAACTGCAGACAGGAAAAAAGGCGCCCCGTGGGGCGCCTTTTTGTTTTCGGCCCGATCAATGCGCCGCCAGTGGCCGCAAGAGATCCTCCGGCCCGCTGACCTGCACCGCATGGCCGGCCTTGCGCCGCCGCGCGATCCATTCGCCCAGCATTTCCGCCGTGGTGTGATCCATGCCCTTCACCTCGTGCAGGTCGAGCATCACCTTGCGATGGGGCGACATACTCTCCAGCCGATGGGTCAGGCGGCCAAGGCTGAGGAAAGTCGCCGCGCCGTGCAGGCGAACATGCTGGCCTTCCTCGTTGTGCTCCTCATGCACCCCCAGCTTGCCCTTGCGCAGCAGCGGCAGCAGTTCGGCAAAAGACAACACCATACCCGCGACAACGCCGGTCAGCAGGTCTTTCGACACCACCAGCGCAAAGGTCACTACCCAGATCGCGGCGGGCATCGGGCCATGCGTTTCGAACAGGTGACGCACATGCTTGAGACTGACCAGACGCCAGCCGGTCACCACCAGCACCCCGCCCAGCGCTGCCATCGGCACCTCGCGTAGCAGCCACGGCAGTAGCGCGACAAAGCCGAGGATCCATGCGCCATGCAGAATGGTGGACAGGCGCGTGGTGGCGCCCGCCTGCACATTGGCAGAAGAGCGAACGATCACGCCCGTCATCGGCAGGGCGCCCACCGCACCGCACAGCAGATTGCCGATGCCCTGCGCGCGCAGTTCCTTGTTGTAATCAGTGCGGACGCCATCATGCATCCGGTCCACTGCCGCCGCCGAGAGCAGCGTTTCCGCGCTGGCGATGAAGGCAATGGCGATCGCGGCGGTGATGATGGCGGGATTGCCGAGCGGCGCGAAGAAACCGGCCTGTGGTGTGGCAAAGGCCGCCGCGATGGATTCGGGCACCACCACGCGGGCGACATCCAGCCCGAAGGCCGAGGCGATCACCGTCGCCGCGCCCACGCCCAGCAGCGCGCCGGGCACCAGCGCCAATCGCGCAGGACGCCATTTTTCCCATGCCAGCATGGTACCGATCGTCACCAGACCCAGCATCAGCGCCAGTTCCGTCGAGCGCCAGTCCGTGAGCGAGAGGCCCAAAACCCGGCCCGGCATCGCCGCCAGATTGGCAGGGCCGCTTGATAGAGGTTTCTGGTCAAACAGGATATGGAACTGGCCCAGCACGATCAGCGCACCAATGCCTGCCAACATGCCATGCACCACGGCGGGGCTGATCGAGCGAAACAGGCCACCCATGCGCGCCATACCCGCCACAAACTGGATCGCACCAGCCAGTACCAGCATCGGGCCGAGGGCGGAGAGGCCATGATCGCGCACGAATTCGAACACGATCACCGCCAGACCTGCCGCCGGCCCCGAAACCTGCAAAGGCGAACCGGCGAGCAAGCCAACGACCAGCCCGCCGATGATGCCTGTCACCAGCCCCTTTTCCGGCGGAACGCCCGAGGCGATGGCAATGCCCATGCACAGGGGCATTGCCACCAGAAAGACCACGATGGAGGCGGTGAAGTCGCGCAACATGGCGCCGCCCTTCAATCGGTCGAGCAGGCTCATTCCGCCGCCTCCGCCACGGCAACATCCTTGGCCATCCGGTTGCGTGCAGGCAAGGCCACCGGCAGCGGCTGGTCCTCGCGCAGGGGCACGAACTGGCCGGTCTCGCCATCAAGGCCGAGCACCTGACCTGCGTGAATGTCGACAAACCAGCCATGCAGCGCCATATCGCCACCCGCCAGCGCCGCAGCTACCGAGGGGTGCGTGCGCAGATGCGCCAACTGGGCGATGACGTTTTCGAGGCTGACGGCGCGGATTCGTTCGGTGCCTTCGAGATGGCCACAGCAGGTCGAGACGACATGCTCGGCCGCCGCACCGTGGCGCAGCCATGCCGCTACATTGGGCATACGCTCCAGCCCTTCGGGATAGGCCAGCGCCTTCATCGCGCCGCAGTCCGAATGGCCACACACGATGATATCGCGCACGCCCAGCGCCGCCACGGCATATTCCACCGTGGAGGATACGCCGCCGTTCATGGTGGCAAAGGGCGGCACGATATTGCCCGCGTTGCGGCAGACGAACAGATCGCCCGGCTGGGCCTGCAGGATCTGTTCGGGAACGATGCGCGAATCCGCGCAGGAGATCATCAGCGCCTTGGGGCTTTGGCCAAAGGCGGTGAGTTTGGCGAACAATTCGCCGCTGGCAGGAAACACCTGCTTTTCAAAGCTGAAGACGCGACCAATCAGTTCATTCATCGCTTGAGTCCTTTCCGTCATGGTGGTGCCCCGCGATCTGCGGGGCCATGAGGGACAAGGTAGCGGGCCGATTTTTCGTAGAACGCTCTGCTTTGTAAGGAATTATGTCTCGCGCTCGGCCCGCCTTACAGGCGCTGCACTTCGGCGGTGAACATATAGCCCACACCGCGCACGGTGATGATCGGCGACATGTTGCGCGCATCGGTCAACTTGCGGCGCAGGCGGCTGACCAGCACATCGACGCTGCGGTCCGATGCGTCGGACAGGCGGGTGCGCGACAGTTCGATCAACCGCTGGCGCCCGATTACGCGCTGTGGCTGGTTGAGCAGGGTGGAGAGCAGATCGAATTCCGCGCCGGTCAGATCGACCAGCGTGCCATCGGGCGAACGCAACTCGTGGCGCGCCAGCGAGAGCACCCAGCCGTCAAAGGCCAGATCGCGGCTGGTGTGCTGGTCGGCGGCATCGCTTTGTCCGCGCCGAAGCACCGCGCCGACCCGCGCGGCCAGTTCGCGCGTGCCAAAGGGCTTGGGCACATAGTCATCCGCGCCCAGTTCAAGGCCGAGTACGCGGTCCTCCTCGCTGGCACGGGCCGAGATGAAGATTACCGGCGTATCATGATCGCGGCGCAGACGGCGCAACAGTTCGATGCCGTTGGTGCCGGGCAGCATGATGTCGAGCACGATCAGGTCCACCGGATGGCTGTCAAGCACCACCCACATTTCGGCACCGGTGGAGGCGGTGACGACATTATAGCCATCGCCCCGCAGCGCGCGGGCGGTCAGGATGCGCAGGGCGGAATCATCTTCAACAAGGAGAATAGTGCGGGCAGGCATGGCTTTCGCTTTGTCGGGGGCGTTGGGCAAAAGTGCAGCCGATCTGTGATGCCCTATGCATCAACAAATCGGCTGCGAGGTTGCGGCGGGCAGAGGAGGATCAGCCTGTGCCCGCCAAGGCAGGGCTACTCCGGCGCGTTTACGGCAAGCGGGGGCCAGACCTTTGCGCCGGAGTATGGACGGGATCTCAGCCCTGCTTGATTGCTGTGCCGCCGCGATAGGCATCCACCGCCGCCAGCAGTCCGGCCACTTCGGCAGGAGCCAGCGCGGCGGTCACATCGCGGCCATGCGCGTCCTTGAGGCGATAGCGCCACGGGGCGTTGGCATCGGCGCGATAGGACGCGGCCACTTCGCGCAACACCTGTTCAGGCACATCGAAGGCGACGCGGATGCGCTGGTCGCAACGGGTGCTGGTGTCGTCGGTGACGCAATTGTCGGTCCAGGCGCGGGCAATCGTCAGATCCTGCGCGCGGTGCTGGCCGCCGGCCACGAAATGCACGCGGCGGAACTCGCGGTGGGCCTCGCTGTTCACCAATTCGTTCCACACGCGGAAGGTGACCTTGCCGCTGGCACGGTCGAGTTCGGCATAGACATGACTGTCGCCATAGACCTCGCCCGGCAGATGCAGGCTTTTGGCGTGCACAGGCTGCGAGGAAAAGGTGATATGCGGCTCAAGCTGGTCGTCATGGATGCTGACCGCCTGCATGCTCTGCTGTGCGGTGATGCGCGCCAGCGAGGCGGGCAGGCGTTCGAGAGCGTTGGCCGCCTGCGGCAGCATCAGGGTGAGGCTGGCCAGTAGCGATAGTTTGATGGTGTTGAGCTTCATCAGATTGGCTCCTTATGCGGGTGTAACGTGTCTGCGGAATGCGCGGCAGGGTCATGATGCCGCTGGCGTGGTGCGGGCAACGGGCCGCAGGCAGCCCTTGTTCTTGCTCGGCTCGGGATGGCAGGCGCGCCAGTCGACCTGCGCTTCATGCTTTTCGTGGCGGGTGGCCTCGTCGCGCGCTTCGGAGTGCGGGCGGGTCTGGCCATAGGGGGTAACGCAGCCTGCGATCTTGCCTTGAGGGTGGCAGCCGATCATCTGCGCGGCGTCGGGCTGGATTGGGTTAGCGGCACTGGCCAATGCCAGCGCATAAAGGGACAGGATCATCGCTCTACTCCGGTGCTTGTCATGCCACCGATGTAGAAGGGCCCGTTTTCGCTTGGGCTGCTGGATTGTAAAATAATGTTTCCGCTGCGCTGCGGTGAGGGGCGCAGAAAAAAGGCCGCCGGAATGCTCTCCGGCGGCCCTTGTTACTCCTCCCCAGGAGTTCGGTTCAGTTCAGTCCCATGCGCCTTCGTGGGCGGGCGCTCGGGGTATTCGCCTCAGGTATAGCTGCCGAGGCGATGGTAGAGTGCGTTGATCTTCGCGGTTTCCTCGGTGTCCGTGGTCACCTTGGCATGGCTGGCCAGCGCGGCGCGCAGCAGACGGAAATCGGCGGTCGAGAGCAGGGCGCGGGCGCGGGCGGGTTCGCGCGGAGCGGGGGTCTCGTCGGCGGGGGGCGGGTTGATCGCGGTATTGCTGGTCATGGCAGGCTCCTTCACACATCGGGCGATCGCTGTGGTGCGTCGCTCTATGCAGTCTGGATAAGCGGACGGGGTGCGATTGAGTAGATTAAATGACAAACTATCTTGTCATGGCGCGTCAAATTCCGGAATTGATCTTGTAAAATTGTAAATATTGTGACATGACGCAGATATGAGCGATGCCAATCTTCTTGCCGGACCCGCCGTGCGCCGCCTGCGCCGCCGCGAAGGGCTGACCCAGACCGCCATGGCCGCGGCGCTCGGGATCTCGCCATCCTACCTCAATCTGATCGAGCGTAACCAGCGTCCATTGACCGGTCGCATCGTGGTGCAACTGGCCGAACTCTACGATTTCGACCCGCGCCGGTTGAAGCAGGATGATGCCGTAGGGGGCGTGGATGGTCTGCGCCGACGGCTGGCCGACGAGCGCTTTGCCGATCTGGCGATTGACCGCGACGAGATTGCCGAATGGTTGGCCGCCGCGCCCCATGCCGCGCTGGCCTTTGCCCGCCTGTTCGACACCACGACGGGCTATACGCCCACGCAAAGCAATGACCCGCTCGATCTGGTGCGGCGCGAGATCGAGCGCTGGCGCAACCATTTCCCCGATCTGGATACCGCTGCCGAGGAACTGTCCGACGAATTGCGCCTGTCCAACGCCGATATCGGCGCAGCGCTGGCCGAGAGGCTGCGCTCGAAACACCAGATCGCCATCCGCATCCTGCCCAGCGATGTCATGCCCGATGCCTTGCGGCGGCTCGACCTGCATGCCCGCCAGCTCCAGCTTTCCGAGCTGCTCGACAGTTCCGCGCGCAATTTCCAGATCGCGGTGCAACTGGCCCTGCTCGAACAGCGCGACGAGATTGCCGCCATCGCCAATGGCGCGCATTTCACCGACCGCGCGGCGTGGCGCCTGTTCCGCCGCCATTTGGCCGCCTATTTCGCCGCCGCCGTGCTGATGCCCTATGGCCGCCTGCTGCGCGCCTGCGAGACGACGGGCTATGATCTTATCGTGCTGCAACGCCGCTTTGGCGTCAGCTTCGAGCAGCTTGCCCATCGCCTCACCACGCTGCATCGCGTGGGCCAGCGCGGCCTGCCCTTTTTCATGGCGCGGCTCGATCAGGCGGGGCAGTTTTCCAAGCGCTATGCGGGGGGCAGCGGCACGTTGATGCTGGAAAGCGATGCCACCTGTCCGCTATGGTCGGTCCATGCCGCCTTTTCCGCGGGGCGGCGCATCGTGGCGCAGCAGGTGGAGGTGGAAGATGCCAGCGGTACACCCACGCGCTGGCTGACGCTGGCGCGCAGCATCGAGGGCAGCGTGACCCCTGCGGGTGAACCGCCGCGCTTCGTGGTGGTGCTGGGCGTGGAGGCGCGGCTGGCGGGGCAATTGGCGCAGGTGCAAGGCGTGAATCTGGCACCCGAGGCGGCAACCCCGATCGGCATGGGCTGCGCGCGCTGTCACCGTATGGATTGCCGCCAGCGCTCCTTGCCGCCGCGCGGCGCGGCTCTGCAATTCAACGAGCGCGAACGCGGCCTCACACCCTTCGATTTTAACGCTTAGCCTTGCCAAATCCGTGTAAGCGATAGCGACACCACGCCCGCCTGCTGTCATCCAACCGCAAGATTTGCGCGGATTTGCCATTCCGCCCGCCTGTCAAATTTACCGACATTTTACGCCTTGCCCCTATCACGGGGGATAAGGCCCAAAAGGGGTCAGGTAACCATAGCGCAGGCGTAACCGATGATCCGGCTTTTCAAACACTATATTCCGCACTCGGTGCTGTTGCTGGGGCTGATCGATCTGGTGCTGCTGGTGGTGGCGGGCGACTTTGCCTGGCGGCTGCGCGCGGACCAGACCGGATTGCCCGCCGGCACGTTTTCCGAGCGCGCCGCGCCGATCTTCGCCTATGCCGGTGTGATGCTGACCGCGATGATCGGCGTGGGCACCTATGGCGCCGATGCGCTGCGTTCGGTGCGCTTTGCCTCGGCGCGGTTGCTGGTGGCGATCTCGCTGGGGATCATCGCGCTGGCTGTGCTCAATTCGGTGGCGGGCGGGCATATGTTCTGGCGCTCCACCCTGTTCTACGCGATGTTGTGCTCGATCGGTGCGCTGGTGATGAACCGGCTGATCGTGGGCGCGATCCTTGGCACCTCGGCCTTTCGCCGTCGCGTGCTGGTGCTGGGCGCGGGCCATCGGGCGCAGCGTCTGCGCGAACTGGCCGAAAAGGGCGAGAGCGGTTTTGTCATCGTCGGCTTTGTCGGCATGAACGAGAGCAATCCGGTGGTGGAGGAAATGATCCCGCGCACCGCGATCCACAATCTCAAGCGCCATGTCGAAAACCTCGGTGTGTCCGAAGTGGTGCTGGCGCTGGAAGAGCGCCGCAACGCGCTGCCGCTCAAGGATTTGCTGCGGATCAAGACGGCGGGCGTGCATGTCAACGACTTCTCCAGCTTTCTCGAGCGCGAGACGGGGCGTGTCGATCTCGATACGGTTAACCCCTCGTGGTTCATCTTTTCCGACGGCTTTTCCTCGGGCCGCGCCCTGTCGGGTTTCCTCAAGCGTCTGTTCGATGTGACCGTCAGCCTGATCCTGCTAGCCTTTGCCGCGCCGGTAATCGGCCTGTTCGCGCTGGCGGTAAAACTCGACAGCAAGGGACCAGCCTTTTTCCGGCAAAAGCGCGTCGGCCTCTATGGCCAGACCTTCGATGTCATCAAGCTGCGCTCGATGCGCACCGATGCAGAGGTCAATGGCGCCCAATTTGCCACCAAGAACGATCCCCGCGTCACCCGCATCGGCAATTTCATCCGCAAGGTGCGCATCGACGAACTGCCGCAGGCGTGGAGCGTGCTGAAAGGCGAGATGAGCTTTGTCGGCCCGCGCCCCGAACGGCCGGAATTCGTGAACGATCTGGAAGACAAGCTGACCTATTACGCCGAGCGCCACATGGTGAAGCCGGGCATTACCGGCTGGGCGCAGGTCAACTATCCCTATGGCGCCAATCTGGAGGATTCGCGCAACAAGCTCGAATATGACCTCTATTACGTCAAGAACTACACGCCCTTCCTCGATCTGCTGATCATCCTGCAAACGCTGCGCGTGGTGCTGTGGCACGAGGGAGCGCGGTAAGATGGGCGCCGCCCTCGACATCTGGCCCTCGGTCAGCGCGGCCAGCCATGTGGCGGGCGCCTGTGCGGGGATCACGGTCGCGATCAGCGTGTGGGGGCAACGCCACCGCTATATGGGCGCGGGCTGGGCGATCATCACCGCGTTGGGGATGACGGCGCTGTGGTGCCTGACCGTGGCGGTGGAGGGCGAGTTGAGCCTGATCGGGCAGGCGATGATGGGCCTGCGCAATCTGGCCTATCTGCTGGCGATCTATCGCATGTTTGCCACAGATGGACGCCACACCAGCTTGGCGCAGGTGGGGCCGGTGGTGGCGGCGCTGGCGCTGGTCGATATTTTGGTGCCCGCCGTGCAATTCGTCGAACAGCGTCTCGTGCCCGCCCATGCCGGAGGGCAGGGGCTCTACCAGATCAACATCATGCTGGCGATGCTGGGCGTGGTGGGCAGCCTCGTACTGGTCCACAACCTCTATGCCAGCGCGTCGAACAGCGCGCGTCATTTCCTGCGCTGGCCCGCGCTGGCGCTGGCGGCGGTGTGGGTGTTTGAGTTGAACCTCTATACGGTGGCCTATCTGGGACACCACTGGCCTTATGAACTGGCGGCGCTGCATGGCGTGCTCGATGTCAGTTTTGCGGGCATTCTGGCGCTGGGAGCGCTACGCGGGCGGGAGCCGTTCCGGCTGATGCCCTCGCGCCGCGTCACTTTCCAGAGTTTCTCGTTGCTGGTGATCGGCGCCTATTTCGTCGCCATGGTCGGCATTGCGCAATGGCTGTCCTATGCTGGCGGCGATTATGCGCGCTGGCTGGAATTCGGTTTCGTGATCGCTGGTACGGTGGCGGCGGCGCTGCTGCTGCCTTCGCCGCGTCTGCGCGGATGGCTCAAGGTGATGCTGGCCAAGCATTTCTTCCAGCACCGCTATGACTATCGCGAGGAATGGCTGCGCTTTGCCCGCACCATCGGCCGCGCCAGTGCCGAGGCCGCGCCCTTGTTCGAGCGCGCGGTGCAGGCCATGGCCGACATCACCGACAGCCCTTCAGGTCTTTTGCTTATGCCCGACGAGCAGGGCGAACTGGTGCTGGCCGCGCGCTGGCAATGGCCGACCGCCGATGTACCAGCCCGCGCGCTCGATCTGGCCGCAGCCAATTTTCTGGCGGCGCATGACCATATCATCAGTTTCGACGCCATCCGCGGGGCCGAGACTGGCCTGAAAGGCGAGGGCACGGTTATTCCGCAATGGCTGCGCGAGGAAAGTCGCGCTTGGGCGATGGTGCCGCTGCGGCATTTCGACCGGTTGGTGGGGGCGATCATTCTCGCACGCCCGCCGCACAGCCGCCAGCTTGACTGGGAGGATTTCGACCTCCTGCGCGTGGTGGGCCAGCAGATCGCCACCCATCTGGCCGAACAGCAAAGCCAGCAGGCGTTGGCCGATGCCGCGCGTTTCGACGATTTCCACCGCCGCATCGCCTTTGTGATGCATGACATCAAGAATCTTGCCAGCCAGTTCAGCCTTTTGGCCCGCAACGCCGAGCGTCATGCCGAAAATCCGGCTTTCCGCGCCGATATGCTGGTGACGCTGCGCAATTCGGCTGACAAGCTCAACCATCTGGTGCAGCGCCTGTCGCGCTATGGCAGCGGCTCGCTCGACAAGGTGGAGCCAGTGGAACTGGGCGCTCTGGCCAAAGGGCTGGCCGAGACATTCCGCGCGCGCCACAATGTGCAGATCATCGAGCGCGATCCCTGCACCGTGGCGGGCCAACGCCATGCCATCGAACAGGTTCTGACCCATCTGGTGCAAAATGGCATCGACGCCAGCGATACCGACCAGCCGGTGTTCGTCAGCATTGTTGCCGACGGGCTCTATTGCCGCATCGAAGTGGTCGATTCCGGCCACGGCATGAGCCCCGACTTTGTACGCACCCGTCTATTCAAGCCCTTTGACAGCTCCAAACAGGGGGGCTTTGGCATCGGCGCCTATGAAGCACGCGAACTGGTGCGCGCCATGCACGGGCGGCTGGATGTTGAAAGCCGCGAGGGCATCGGCACCCGCTTTATCATCCGCCTGCCGCTGCACAGCGCGGCGGAAATCCTGAAAACCATCGATAGTGCCCATGATAGCGAAGGTAAGGTAGCATGAGCGGACCGCTTCCCAAATTGCTGCCCAAATTGCTGGTCGTGGAGGATGATCCCGGCCTGCAGGCTCAGCTTAAATGGGCTTACGAGGATTTCGACGTGACCGTGGTGGGCGACCGCGCCGCCGCCATCGCCGCCTTGCGCGCCGAAGAACCCGCCGTGGTGACGCTCGACCTTGGCCTGC
>DDES01000036.1 GCA_002336765.1 Novosphingobium sp. UBA1948
TCGGCCTATCTGGCGCGGCTGGTGTCCTCGCGGCCCTTCCTGTCCCTGCGCGATCTGGCCAAGCGCCTGTCGCGCCGCCTGCCCGCCCCGCTGCACAGCGCCGCGCGCAAGACCGACGAGTTCGCCCGTGGCATGGTGATGGGCGGCACCTTGTTCGAGGAGCTGGGCTTTTACTATGTCGGGCCGATTGACGGGCATAATCTGGACCAGTTGGTGCCGGTGCTCGAAAATGTGCGCGATGCCGCCGAAGGCCCGTGCCTCATCCATGTCGTAACGCAAAAGGGCAAGGGCTATGCGCCTGCCGAGGCGGCGGCGGACAAGTACCATGGCGTACAGAAATTCAACGTCGTCACCGGCGAACAGGTGAAGGCCCCCGCCAAGGCACCCGCCTACCAGAACGTGTTTGGCGAGACTCTGGCCAAGCTGGCCGATACGGACGACAAGATCGTGGCGATCACGGCGGCCATGCCGGGCGGCACGGGCGTCGACAAATTCGCACAAAAGCATCCCGAGCGCAGCTTTGACGTGGGCATCGCCGAACAGCATGCCGTGACCTTCGCGGCGGGGCTTGCGGCGCAAGGCATGCGCCCCTTCTGCGCGATCTATTCCACCTTCCTGCAACGCGCCTATGATCAGGTGGTGCATGATGTGGCGATCCAGAACCTGCCGGTGCGCTTCGCGATTGACCGCGCGGGGCTGGTGGGCGCCGATGGCTGCACCCATGCGGGCAGCTTCGACATCACTTATCTGGCGAGCCTGCCCAATATGGTGGTGATGGCCGCCGCCGACGAGGCGGAGCTGGTGCATATGACCTATACCGCCGTCTGCCATGACAGCGGGCCGATTGCCTTCCGCTATCCGCGCGGCAATGGTGTGGGCGTGGCTATGCCCGAAACCCCCGAGCGGCTGGAAATCGGCAAGGGCCGCATTGTGCGAGGCGGAGCAGGCAAGATCGCCATACTCTCGCTGGGCACCCGTCTGGCCGAGGCGCTGAAGGCCGCCGAGGTGCTGGAGGCCAAGGGCCTGCCCACCACGGTTGCCGACATGCGCTTTGCCAAGCCGCTCGACGAGGCCCTGATCCGCAAGCTGGCCACCACGCATGAGGTGGTCGTCTCGATCGAGGAAGGCAGCATCGGCGGGCTTGGCGCGCATGTGTTGACGATGGCGAGCGACGAGGGTCTGACCGACGGCGGGCTAAAAATCCGCACGATGCGTCTGCCCGATGTGTTCCAGGACCATGACGCGCCCGACAAGCAATATGATGCCGCGGGGCTGAACGCGCCGCATATCGTCGAAACCGTGCTGAAAGCGCTGCGCTGGAACGAGACCGGCGTGGATGCCGAAGCGGTGAAGGGCGCGCTGGCTTGATCCTTGCAGTTTTGGCTCTGGTGGCCGTGGAAACGGCCCCGCTCACCGTTAGCGTGAGCGGTGTGCGCAGCGCCAAGGGGCGGGTGCATGTCGCGCTCTGCCCCAAGGACAAGTTTCTATCGGAAGCTTGCCCCTATGAAGCCAGCGCGCCCGCCACACAGGGCGTGACTCTGGTGACCTTTCCCGCCGTGGTCGCAGGCGATTATGCCGCGCAGAGCTTCCACGACGAGAATTCGAACCAGAAAATGGACCGCATCTTTGGCAAGATCCCCAAGGAGGGCTTCGGCTTTTCCCGCGATGCCAAGGTGCGCTTTGCCCCGCCCGCGTGGAGCGACGCCGTGTTCAACCACGGCCCCGCACCGCAAGCGATCCATTTTGGCCTGCGCTATATGATGGGCGGCCAATAATCGGGATCGGGAATTACTTGGGATTGGCCGCCAGTCGGTTGAGATGCGCGATCAGCGCCTGCGCCCCCCCCTTGGTCACCACAGCGGCGAAGTCCGAACGGCGCGTGGCAAGCTGGCTGATCGCGTTGCGGTAATAAACGTCGATCACCTTCCATTGCCCGCCGCTTTCGCGCAGACGATAGTTGATCGCCTCGCTCACGCCCTTGCCGGTCAACATGGTCTTAACGAATTTGTCGCCACCGCGCATTTCGGCAGGGCCGGTCACAGTGATCTTCTCGCCGCTGTAATTGTCGAAATTCGCGGCATATTGCGCCACCATCATCGCCCGAAAAGCACCGGTAACGCCACTTTGCTCGGCGGGCGAAAAACTGGTCCACGGCAGGCCGACCGAAAGGCGCGCCATGAGCGGAATGTCAAAGGCGCGCTCCACCACCGGCGCGATCACGCGGGCACGGGCAGCCTGTCCGCCACCCGCTTTCATCGTTGCGATCAACCCGTTGTCCAGCACCTCGACAGTCTGCACCGCCGGATCGGCGGCCTGCGCCAGTGCGATCTGCGGCGCCGCCAGCGCGCCGCCCATAGCCATCGCCACCAAAGCCCAATCTGTTGCGCGAGTCATAATTCCCAGCACCATCCGATTTCAACGCGTTAACGCCTCTGGTAAATCACTCGGGCTGAGCGCGCAATGAAGCGCGCGTTCATTTTCCATGCAGCCTTGCATCGCCATGATGATGCGTTACCATGCGCACCCGAGGGTGCCGGAAAATTCCATAGCTTTCAGCACAAAGGGGCTTGCCCGCCTTGTTTGACGCAGACCATTCCCCCGTTGATCTGCGCGTTATCCTCGCCTCCCCGCGCGGTTTTTGCGCCGGAGTCGAACGCGCTATCACCATTGTCGAGCAGGCGCTCGAGCGATTCGGCGCCCCTGTCTACGTGCGCCACGAAATCGTGCACAACGCCCATGTGGTCAATCGGCTGAAGGCCCTTGGCGCGGTGTTTGTCGAGGAACTGGACGAGATCCCCGATGGCGCGACCACTGTTTTTTCTGCGCATGGCGTGCCCAAGGCGGTGATCGCGGCGGCCAGCGAACGGCAATTGCCCGTGCTCGACGCCACCTGCCCCTTGGTCACCAAGGTCCATCTGCACGGCGCCCGCTTCGTGCGCGAGGGGCGACAGGTGGTACTGATCGGTCATGCCGGACACCCCGAGGTGATCGGCACACTGGGCCAGATCCCCGCCGAGGTCGCGCTGGTGGCAACCGCGGAGGAAGTCGACACGCTGCCCTTCGCGCCCGATGAACCGCTCGCCTATGTCACGCAGACCACGCTCTCGGTGGACGACACGCGCGCGGTGATCGCCGCGCTCCATGCGCGTTTCAGCGATGTGGCGGGACCGGATGTGTCCGACATCTGCTATGCCACGCAAAACCGTCAGAATGCGGTGCGCGATCTGGCCGAAAAGGTGGATGCGCTGATCGTGGTGGGTGCGGCCAACTCCTCCAATTCCAACCGGCTGCGCGATGTGGCAGCAGCGCTGGGCAAGCCGGCCTGGCTGGTCAGCGATGCCGATGCGCTGGATCCCGCGTGGCTCGACGGTGTGGGCACGCTGGGCCTGACTGCCGGTGCCAGCGCGCCGGAAGATCTGGTCGAGGGGGTGATCGCCCGCCTTGGCCAGTGGCGCAATGTTTCTGTTTCGCAGCTTGACGGCGCGCGCGAAAACGTGTCGTTCAGCCTGCCTGCGGCGCTGCGCCGCGCTCCTGCCTGAGGCTCGTATTTCGGGCCCCCATTGAAGGATTATCCATGTCGCTCCCGCTTGCCCCCGCCCTGCGTATCGGCACCCATGCCGTGGTGAACCAGATCAAAGGTGGCAAATATCCGCTGGTGCTGATGCTCGAGCCGCTGCTGCGCTGCAATCTGGCCTGCCCCGGCTGTGGCAAGATCGACTATCCCGATGCCATCCTCAACCGCCGCCTGTCGGTGGAGCAATGCATGCAGGCCATCGAGGAATGCGGTGCGCCCGCCGTGTCGATCGCGGGTGGCGAACCTTTGCTCCACCGCGACATGCCCGCCATCGTGCAGGGCTATATCGCGCGCAAGAAATTCGTGATCCTGTGCACCAACGCCTTGCTGCTCAAGAAGAAGATCGAGGATTACGCCCCCTCGCCCTATTTCACGTGGTCGATCCATCTCGATGGCGACAAGGCGATGCACGACAAGGCCGTCGATCAGCCGGGGACCTATGACACCGCGCTGGAGGCGATCCATCTGGCCAAGGCCAAGGGCTTTCGCGTGCAGGTCAATTGCACCGTGTTCAACGATGCCAACACCGAGAATCTCGCCGCTTTCCTCACGCTGATGACCAGCCTCGATGTCGAGGTAACGATCAGCCCCGGCTATGCCTATGAGCGCGCCGCCGATCAGGAGCATTTCCTGACCCGCGAGCGCACCAAGAACCTGTTCCGCGATCTGTTCCGGCGCGGGAACAACGCCAAGGCTTGGAAATTCACCAATTCCCCGCTGTTCCTCGATTTCCTCGCCGGCAACCGCACCTATGCCTGCACGCCGTGGTCGATGCCGCTGCGCACGGTGTTTGGCTGGCAAAAGCCGTGCTATCTGGTGGGCGAAGGCTATGTCGACACCTTTGCCGAGCTGATGGAAGGCACCGACTGGGACCAGTATGGCGTCGGCAAATATGAAAAATGCAGCAATTGCATGGTGCATTGTGGCTTTGAAGGCACGGCAGCGGCTGAAGGCATCACCAATCCGTGGGCCTTTATCAAGACCGGCATGAGTGGCATCCGCACCGATGGGCCGATGGCGCAAGAGGTGGATCTGTCGCAGGCGCGCAGCGCGCTCGACGTCCATTCCACCCATGTCGAACAGGAAATGGAAAAAATCCGTATCGAGGATCCCGAGGGCTACCGCCGGGCGACCAAGGTCGCCTGACGGGCACTGCGCAGCTTACCGCAGATCGAACCCGAAGCGCGGGCCGACTTCCTTCGCGCCCGCGCCGAGTTCGCGATAGGCCTTGGCAAAACCCGCCAGAGTTTTGGTCAGATGCGGCACCTGGGTCGGTTTGCCGAGGATCGACTTCATAACCGCGCCCACCGCCAACCCGCCATCGGGCTTCATCATCACCTCCACGGCGGGGGGCAGGTCCATATCGGCAATGTCCGACACACAGCGCAGGATAGCAAAGGGCAGGCCATGATGCGCCGCCGCCTCGCCCACGATATGGCTCTCCATATCGGCGGCCAGCGCGGCGGTGCTCCACGCGCGCGAGCTTTTGTCATATTGCTCGGTCAACATATGCCCGTCGGCATAGAAAGCACCGACGCGGGCCGTGGGCAGAAGCCGTTCGAGCGCCGACACCCATTGCTCGTCGCACCGGGCATGGAAGGGGCCGAGCAAACGCTTGCCGATCACCCAGCGCCCCAGTTTCAGCGAGCGGTCAATCGCCCCGCACATGCCGAAAGAGATCAGCCCGCAACCATAGCGCGCGGCATTATCCAGCTCGCGCCGCAAACGGTCGGGATCGCTGCCGGCCGCGATGACATGCACGCCCGCACCGGCCTGATCGGCTCCCTCGATCACCGCGGCCTCGCGCAAGGTGCCGGTGACGACGATGACAGGTCTGGTGTTCACATGCCCCAAGGGGTTCGCTCCGAATTGGATTGCGTCAGATTGCGGTATCGCGCCAGCGCCCATAGCGGGAAGTAGCGCGGATAGCCATGATAGCGCAGGTAAAACACGCGGGGAAAACCGCCGCCGGTATAGGGTTCCTGCCCCCACATACCATCCTCGCCCTGATGCGCGGCCAGCCATGCCATGCCCCGCGCCACCGCCTCGCTGCGCACCTCGCCCACCGCCATCAGGCCAAGGCAGGCCCAAGCCGTCTGGCTGGCGGTCGATGCGAAACTCTCGTGACCCTCGCGGTCCAGCGCATAGGAATCGCAGCTTTCCCCCCAGCCACCATCGGCGTTCTGGATCGACACCAGCCAGTCCACCGCCCGCGCCACCTTGGGATGGCTGCGGTCATAGCCAGCCCGCCCCAGCGCGCAGAGCACCGACCATGAGCCATAGATATAGTTCACACCCCAGCGGCCGAACCATGAACCTTCCGGCTCCTGCTCCACCTCGAGCCATTGCAACGCGGCATCCAGCGCCTGTGTATCGGCATGGCCGCCCAGTTGCGCCATCATCGACACCACCCGTGCCGAGACATCCGCCGTGGGCGGATCGAGCAGGGCGCCATGATCTGCAAAGGGCAGATTGTTGAGGTAATGCGCGGTATTATCCGCATCGAAGGCAGCGAAACCGCCATCCTTTGATTGCAGCCCCAGCGTCCATTCCGCGCCGCGCGCGATGGCCTGCGCATCCGCATTGCCGCGAAAGGCGCGCGCGCGATCCATCGCCATCACCACCACGGCGGTATCGTCCAGATCGGGGTAATGGTCGTTGCCATACTGGAAAGCCCAGCCACCGGGGCGCACGCCCGCGCGCTGCTCGGCCCAGTCCCCCACCGTGTCGAGAATTTGCCGCTCTTTCAGCCAGTCGAGCGCGCGACCCGCGCTCTCCTGCGCGCTGGCGTCGCCCACCTCCAGCATGGCATGGGCGGCCAGCGCCGTATCCCACACCGGCGAGACACAGGGCTGGCAATAGGCCTCGTCCTCCTTGACCACCAGCAGGCGTTCGACCGACTCGCGGGCGATGGCGCGATGGGGATGATCCGGCGGATAGCCCAAACAATCGAACATCATCACGCTGTTGGCCATCGCGGGATAGATCGCGCCCAGCCCGTCCACACCGTTCAACCGCTCGACCACCCAATCCTTGCACAGCCCGATCGCACGGGTGCGCAGAGACTTGGGCCAGTGCCCCTCCAGGCGCTTCAGCAGCCAGTCGAGCGCCTCGAACCCGCCCTTCCACAGCGGATTGACATGATCGGCCTGACTGGTGAGCTTGCGCGGCATGCCGGTAAACAGCTCGGGCACCAGAATGCCCTTCGGATTGCGCGCCAGAGGTTTGAGCGCGCAAAGCACCAGCAGCGGCACCACCACCGTGCGCGCCCAATAGGACATCTTGAGCAGATGCACCGGAAACCAGCGCGGGGCGAGGATCAGCTCGGGCGGAATGGTGGGCACCACATCCCACGAACCCGCGCCGAACAACGCCAGCTGGATGCGGGTAAAGACATTGACCGCCTCGGCCCCGCCCACCTTCAGGATGGCGGCGCGGGCGCGTTCCATATGGGGTGCATCCACCGCATCGCCGATCATCTTCAGCGCATAATAGGCTTTCACACTGGCCGAAACATCGAAAGCCCCACCGTGGTAGAGCGGCCAGCCATCATGCGCGTCCGACTGGATGCGTCGCAGATAGCGACCAATCTTGCCCTCCAGCTCCGCATCCACCGGCTCGCCCAGAAAATGCCGCAAGAGGACATATTCCGACGGAATGGTGGCGTCGGCCTCCAGTTCATAAACCCAATGGCCATCCGCGCGCTGCTCGGCCAGCAAAGCGGCTGTAGCGCGGGTGATGCTGGTGTCGATCGTGGCGGAGTCGGGCGTGGCGGAATCGGGGGCAGGCACAGTCATCGCCAGCCCTCATAGATCGGCTGATAGCCCAGCACCAGCCGCGCCGCCGTATCGCCGCTGCGCAGGGCACCCTCGATAGTGGCAGGCAATCCGTTGCGCACCCAGTCGCCGGCAAGGAACAGGTTGCGCCAGCGCGTCTGCGCGGTGGGGCGGCGGGCATCCTGCTGCGGCGTGGCGGCAAAGGTGGCGCGCTTTTCCTTCACGATCTGCCAGCGGGGCAAATCGCCCACGATCCCCAGCGCCACGCAAACCTCGCCCCAGATCAGACGGGCCAGCGCCTCACGATCCTCGTCCATCAAACGGTCCGCGCCCGAAACGGTAACCGAAATCCGGTCGGGATGGGTAAAAATCCACTCGCTGGTGGCATTGAGCAGGCCGAGCATGGCAGGCGCACCCGCAGGCGGAGCACAGGCAAAATGGGCGTTGAGAATGGCGCGATGATCGTCGGGCACGGTCAGATCGGGCACCAGATCGCTGGCCACCCAAGCGGGCACCGCCAGCACCACCGCCGTCTCGGGATCGATGGCCTGCACGCCGTCGGCCCATTCCAGCGCCGTCACCAGATCGCCGGTGTAATGCAGAGCCTTCAGCCGACGCCCCGTCTGCAGCGGCACCTTATGCTTGGCCAGCCATGCCACGGCGGGGTCGATAAAGGCGCTGGCCAGATCGGGCACCGCCACACGCGGCGCGCTGGCCCGCCCGCCCTTGGCCAGCGTTTCGGCCAGCACATTGGCCGTCAGCCCAGCCGAGGCCTGCGCCGGTTCGGTGTTGAGCGCGGCCAGCAGGATCGGGCGCAGCATCCGCTCCCACACCGCGCCTTGCGGCTTCACCAGATCGCCGATGGTCTGGTCTGCGCGCCCTTTCAACAGTCGGGCGAGCGGCGCATAATCCAGCACACCCGTTTTCGGCACGCGACGCGAGGGCACCAGAACCCACCACGGCAGCGGGCCATCATTGATGCGCAAACACCAGCTTTCGCCGCCCTTTTCACCAACGGACGCCAGATCGGTAAAGGCAAACTCGGCGTGATCCGGCCCCGCCAGCGGAGTGGTTGCGCCCACCACATGGCGAAAGCAGGCCACTGCGGGGTTACCGGCCAGCACCAGATGGTTGCCATTGTCGATGGTGAGCCCAAGCTGGGGGTCGAAATAGGAACGACAGCGCCCGCCCGCGCGCGGCCCCGCCTCGGACAGGGTGATGTTCACACCATAGCGCGCCAGCTCTACCGCTGCCGACAGGCCCGCCAGCCCCGCCCCGACCACTTGCGCGCGCAGAAACATCAACGCCGCCCCGCCAGCCGGTTGCGTCCGGCCAGCAGATGGCGCAGCGCCATAACGCCCAGCCTGAGCTTCGACGTGCGCAGCCGCATACGGGGCGCCTGCCAACCCTTGGCCATCATGCGTGTCAAGAGATGCGAATAGGCCTCCTCCATCAGCAGCGGGGCGATCAGGCGGCCACGCGGGCGGGCAGCCAGAATCGCTCTCGCCTCGATGAAATGCAGTTGCGCCTTGTCCGCCACCCAGCGCGCGGCGCGGTCCAGCGCCGGATCGGCCAGCAAGGCCTCGGGCGTGGCGGGGTGGATGCCCGCATCCGCCAGTGCCTCGGCGGGCAGATAGACGCGACCGATGCCCGCATCCTCGTCAATATCGCGCAGAATGTTGGTGAATTGCAGCGCGCGCCCCAGATGATAGGCCAGCGCCACGCCCGTCTCGCGTTCCATCCCGAACACGCGCACCGACAGCCGCCCGACCGCGCTGGCCACACGGTCGCAATAGAGATCGAAGATCTCGAAGCTGGGCCAGCGGATATCGGCATCGACATCCATGCGCATCCCCGCGATCACCGCCAGAAAATCCGCCTCGGCCAGATCGAAATCCACGATGGCCTGCGCCAGAAAACCGGCCTCGCCCGTATCGCCGCCGCGATAGAGCGCGCCGATCCATCCCGTCCAGTCCTCCAGCAGCGTGCCGCGCTGGTCGCGCGGGGTTTGCTGGTCATCGGCAATATCGTCGACAATGCGGCAGAAGCCATAGATGGCAAACATCGCCTCGCGCTCGGCGCGCGGCAGGATGCGCATCCCGGCGTAAAAGCTGCTGCCCGCCACCTTGGCGTGCAGATCCTGCGCGGTAAGCACGGCGGCGCTCATGATCTGGTCCTGATGAAGCATCGACGGGTGCCCTGCCGCAAGGCCGCGCCCAGCGCAAGGCGCGCCGCGCGCAGCTTGCCATGATGCACCCCGCCCGCCAGCGGATCACCGGCCAGCAACACCTCGCACAGATCCTCGGCCAGCCGCTGGATGATCGCCACTTCCAGCGCGAGGCGCGTGTCGCGGATCGCATCGGCAAAGGGCGCGCTGGCGCGCAGCAAGCCCTGCGTACGCCGCACCAGCGCATGGATCACCCCCTGCAAGGCCGGGCTTGAACGCGCCCCACCCAGCGCCTCGACGGCCACACCCGCCTCGTCCAGCAGGGGCAGCGGGATATAGACGCGGTCGATCGCGCGGTAATCCTTGCCGCAATCCTGCAGGTGGTTGATGATTTGCAGCGCGGCGCAGAGCGCATCGTTCATCGGCCACAATTGCCGGTCCTCGCCATGCACATCGAGCACATAGCGCCCGACCGGCATGGCCGAATTGCGGCAATAGGCCATCAACTCGTCCCACGATTGATAGCGGTTTTTCAGGCAATCCTGCTCGAAAGCGTCGAGCAATTCATGGGCATGGGCCAGCGTGATCCCGCGCGCGCGGCATACGCGCGCCAGCTCCTGCGCTTCTTCCGCCCCCGCGCCCGCCTCGCCGCCTTCCAGCCCGCCGCGCATCCAGTCGAGCAGGCGCAGCTTCTCCTCGGATCCAACGTCGGGATTGTCGGCAATATCATCGGCGGCGCGGGCAAAGCGGTAATAGGCCATCACCGGCCCGCGCGCATCGGGCCGCACCAGAAAGGAGGCGACGGGGAAATTTTCCTGCGTGTGGTCTTTGCCCGATTGCAGGGCGGAAATCGTCGGATCGCTCATAATTGTGCCTGCGCCCGCCCTTTCCACATGCCACCCCGGCCGCGATAGAAAGCCAAAGCTGAACCGAGGGTGCATGCCATGTAAAACAGTGCCACCAGCGGCAGGGCCACGGCCCATAGCGGCGAACGCCGGTAGAAGCGGAGGATCGGCTGATAGATCAACGCCCCCACAAGGCAGGCCGCCAGCGCCCACCGGTCCCCGCTCCATGCCAGCACAACGGGCGCCCCGAACACCAGCCCCAGCCCCGCCACCGTCAGCACCAGCAGCGCCGGATTGTAATGCAACTGGGCATAGGCCGAGCGGGCGATCATCCGCCCGATCTCGCGCCAGCCCGCATAGGGCCGGATCGAGCGCGAGCGCCGCGTCAGGCCCAGCCAGATCGGCCCCTGCCGCTTGATCAGTCGACCCAGTGTGCAATCATCGATCAACGCGCCACGGATCGCGGCTATCCCGCCCGCCGCCGCCAGCGCCTCGCGCTCGACCAGCACGCAACCACCCGCCGCGCCAGCCAACGGCCCCCGCCGGTTCACCAGCCCGAACGGATAGAGCATCATGAAAAACCAGATGAAGGCGGGGATCAGCGCCCGCTCCGCCCAGCCTTCGCACCGCAGCAGCGCCATAAAGGACACCAGCTTGCGCCCCGTTTGCGCGATGCCCACCAGCCGCGTCAGCGTGTCGGGCGCATGCTCGATATCCGCGTCCGTCAGCCACAGATAGGTCGGCACTCCCGCCGCCGCGATCCCTTGATGCACCGCCCACAGCTTGCCAGTCCAACCCTGCGCCAAGGGTGCGCCCTCCAGCACCGTCAGACGCGGATCGCCCAGCCCACGGGCCAGATCGCCGGTGCCATCGGATGATCCATCATCCACCAGCACCACCCTGAAAGCCCCCGCATAATCCTGCGCCAGCAGGCTGGAGATCGCACGGACAATCACATCCGCCTCGTCGCGCGCGGGCACCACGGCGACCACTTCGGGCCAGAGTGTGGGCGGGGCATAAGGCGCGCGATCATCCCGCTCGCGGCAGGTCCAGAAGCCGGTCGCAGCCAGACCGAGCCAAATCGCCAACACCACGACGCCGATCATCCGATCATGCCCGCATCACGAAACCAGCACAGCGCATCCTCGAGCGCCTGGACATAGGGCCGCGCCTGATAGCCCAGTTCCGCCTCGGCCCGCGCCGAGGAATAGAACATGTGGTGCCGCGCCATTTTCAGCGCATCCACCGTCACGAAAGGCTCGATACCCGTAATGCCCCCCCACAGTTCCGCCCCCACCGCCAGCGGAAACAAAGGCGCCACCGGAAGTTTCACGCGCGGCGGCTTGCGACCTACGATGGCGCAAATATCGGCCAGCATCTGCCCAAGCGAAACATCCTGCCCCCCCAGAATATAGCGCCGCCCGACCACACCCCGCTCCGCCGCCAGCACATGCCCGCGCGCCACATCGTCCACATGCACGAGGTTCAGACCCGTCTCGACATAGGCGGGCATCTTGCCGCGCGCGCATTCCACCAGAATGCGACCCGTGGGCGTGGGCTTCACATCGCGCGGGCCGATCGGTGTGCTGGGGTTGACGATCACGGCGGGCAGGCCTTGCTCGGCCACCATGCGCTCAACCAGCCTTTCAGCCACCACTTTGGAACGCTTGTAGGCACCAACGGCCTGCTCCGGCGTGGCGGGCCGCGTTTCATCGGCGACTCCCCCATCAAGTGGCAGCAACGTCGCCACTGACGAGGTATAGACTACTCGCTCCACCCCCGCCGCCAGCGCGGCCTGCATGACCGTGCGCGTCATCACCTCGTTGTTGCGAACAATCTCCTCGGGATCGCGGGCCCACAGGCGATAGTCGGCGGCTACGTGAAACACCTCACCCACGCCGTGCATCGCGCGGGCCACAGCGGCGGGATCGCGCAGATCGGCCTCCACCAGCTCGCCCGGAAAATCACCCAGATTGCCGCGCGCCGAGGATTCACGCGCCACCCCGCGCAGCACCCGCCCCTCCGCCGCCAGCGCGCGCGCCACCGCGCTGCCCAGAAAGCCCGCGACGCCGGTTACAAGGGTGATCCGCCCATCCACGCACCTATCCCTAAAGGCTTTTGCTGCGCCTGCAAAGCGGTGTAGAGCCGGTTGCGCGATGGCATGGCTGCTTTTCCTTCTGGCGCTGGTGGCGCTGGCCTATCAACTGGGCGCTGCGATTGCGCTGCGGCGCCATTTTCGCGCGCCGCCTGCCACGGCCAGCCAGCAACCCGCGGTGACTCTCGTCAAGCCACTCTATGGCGCCGAGCCGCATCTGGCGGGCAATCTGGCGGCATTTCTCGATCAGGACTATGCGGGGCCGGTCCAGTTGCTGCTCGCCACCAACACGCCTGATGACCTCGCCGTGCCCGCCGCCCGCGCGCTGATAGCCCGCTATCCGGATGCCGACATCACCCTGTTCACCGGCCCGCGCCTGTCGGGCGCCAATGGCAAGATGGGCAATTGCGCCGCCGCCTTGCCCCATGCCCGCCATGATGTGCTGATCCTGTCGGACAGCGATATGGTGGTGGATCGCCATTACCTTGCCCGCATTACCGCCGCTCTGGCGCAGCCGGACGTGGGCGTCGTGTCCTGCCTCTATGTCGGGCGCGGCGATGCGGGCTTCTGGAGTCGGCTTGGCGCGGCTATGATCGGCGCCATCACCCTGCCCAATATGGTGGTGGGGCTGGCCACCGGCATGGCCCGCCCCTGTATGGGATCGACCATCGCCCTGCGCCGCGCAACGCTGGAGTCCATCGGCGGATTTGCCGCCTTCCGCGATGTGCTGGCCGACGATCATGCCATCGGCGCTGCGGTGGAGGCACAAGGGCTGAAAGTGGTGATCCCGCCCATGCTGCTGGTCCATGCCGGTGCCGAGGCCACCCTTGGCCAGCTCTGGCGCCAGCATCTGCGCTGGGCAGTTACGGTGCGAACACTGGCCGGCGCGGGGCATTATGGCTCGCTCGTCACCCATGCGCTGCCCTTGGCGCTGGCCTGCGCGCTGGTGATGCCTTGGGCGGGTCTGCCTATGCTGGTCGCCGCGCTGATGCTGCGGCTGGTTCTGGCCGCCCGCATCAACCGCCTTGCCCCGACGCAGGGACGAATCCCCCTCGCTCTGGTCCCGCTCGCCGATCTTTTCGCGTTCGCAATATTTTGCGGCAGTCTGATCGCGCGGCGGATTGATTGGCGCGGCGAGAGGCTTACAATGGCCCCCCGCGGACAGATTACCCCCGACACGAAGAGAACCCGATGAAGCGCACCCTATTCCTGCAAGGCCCCTCGTTTGACGGATATGATGGCGGGGCCGGTGCGCGCTACCAGATGAAGCGCGAGGTCAAAAGCTTCTGGTATCCCACATGGATCGCCCAGCCCGCCGCGATGGTGGAAGGCAGCAAGCTGATCGACGCCCCCGCGCATGACCTGTCATGGGATGATATCGCCCATGAGTTCGACGACCGCGATCTGGTTTTCCTGCACACGTCCACCCCCAGCTTCCGGCAGGATGTGCAGACCGCCGAACTCATCAAGGCCCGTAATCCGGCGATCCTGATCGGTTTTGTCGGCGCCAAGGTGATGATCGAGGACGAAAAGAGCCTTGCCGCCAGCAAGGCCATCGATTTCGTCTGCCGCGAGGAATATGATTTCACCTGCGTCGAGATCGCGCAGGGCAAGCCGCTGGCCGAGGTGGATGGTATCACATGGCGCGCGCCGGACGGATCCATCATCCGCAACAAGGACCGCGCCCAGATCGAGGATATGGATGTGCTGCCGATGGTCAGCCCGATCTATCGCCGCGATCTCGATCCGACCAAATATTACGGTGGCTACCAGCGCCACCCCTATGTCAGCTTCTACACCGGACGCGGTTGCAAGAGTCGCTGCACCTTCTGCCTCTGGCCGCAAACGATCAGCGGCCACCGCTATCGCCACCGCAGCGTGGGCAAGGTGATCGAGGAGGTGAAATACATCCTCAAGGAAATGCCCGAGGTGAAGGAAATCTTCTTTGACGACGACACGCTGGCCGATGCGCATGATTTCGTGATCGAACTGTCGGGCGAACTGGCGAAGCTCGGCTTTGGCCGCAAGGGTTTCGACATCACCTGGGGCTGCAACGCCAAGGCCAACGTGCCCTTCAAGGTGCTCAAGGCCATGAAGGAAGGCGGCTGCCGCGTGCTGCTGGTCGGCTATGAAAGCGGCAACCAGCAGATCCTGCACAACATCAAGAAGGGCCTGCGCACCGATGTCGCGCGGCAGTTCACCAAGGATGCGCATAGCCTTGGCCTCACCATCCACGGCACCTTCATCCTCGGCCTGCCCGGCGAGACGCTGGAGACGATCGAGGAAACCATCCGCTATGCCATCGAGCTGAACCCGCATACCATTCAAGTCAGCCTCGCCGCGCCCTATCCCGGCACGTTCCTGTATAAGCAGGCCACCGAAAATGGCTGGTTCGACGGGTCTGACCATCTGCTGACCGACGGTGGCAACCAGATTGCCCAGCTTTCCTATCCGCATCTCTCGCGCGAGGTGATCTTCGACAAGGTCGAGGAATTCTACCGTCGCTACTATTTCCGCCCCAGCAAGATCGCCTCGATCGTGGGCGAGATGCTGCGCGACTGGGATATGCTCAAGCGCCGGTTGCGCGAGGGTGTGGAATTCTTCGACTTCCTGCGCCGCCGGAAAGAAGCCGCCTGAAACGATGCAGCGGCGCCTCGTCATCACCGCTGACGATTTCGGCGCCGCCATCGCGGTGAACGAGGCGGTGGAAATCGCCCATCGCGAGGGCATCCTGACGGCGGCAAGCCTGATGGTGGCAGGCGATGCAGCGCAGGATGCAGTGGCGCGCGCGCGGACCATGCCCGATCTAGGGGTTGGCCTGCATGTGGTGCTGGCCGATGGCCGCCCCGTCTTGCCACCCGAACGCATCCCCGCGCTGGTGGGAAGCGATGGCCTGTTTCACCCCGATATGGTGCGCACCGCCTTTCGCATCGCGCTCGATCCCGCCGCGCGCGCGCAGATGCGGGCCGAAGTCGCCGCGCAATTCGATGCCTTTGCCGCCACCGGCCTGCCCCTTGACCATGCCAATGCCCACAAGCATTTCCACCTCCACCCGATGATCGCCGCGGCCATGCTGGAGGCGGGCAGGCCCCACGGGCTGCGCGCCATCCGCTGCCCCGCGCAAGGGGGCGGGATCATGGCATGGTGGGCTCGCAAGCTCGCCAAGGGCTGGCGCGCGCAGGGCCTTGCCGCCAATGACCAGGTCGAAGGCCTTGCCCAGACCGGCGCTTTCGACACGGTACGCATGGCGCAGACGCTAGCCCGCCTGCCCGCTGGCCTGACAGAGCTCTACACCCATCCCGCCACGCAGGATGCCTATGCCGGCTCTGCGCCCGCCTACCGCTATCGCGCCGAACTGGCCGCGCTCACCGCGCCCGAAACCCGCGCGGCGTTGGAGGCCAGCGGCGCCTTGACGGGAGGTTTTGCCCGCTTTGCTGCCGGAGAGGCAGCCTGATGGCCCTGCTGCTCGCCGCCACGCTGGCCCTTGCTTCACCCGAGGGCGTCCCGCCCGAACCGACGCCCCCGAACGCGCAGGAAGTGCCTTCGCCGGTCGCTACCCCTGCACCACCGGCGCCAGCAGCCGTTCCGCCAGCGCCCGAAGCGCCGCCCGCAAAAGCCGCTGCGGGCACCTCCGACCCGCTCGAGCCGGTCAACCGGCTGTTCTATGCCGTCAACCAGCCCTTCGACCGTTTCCTCATCCGACCGGTGGCGCAAATCTATCTGGCCGTCTTGCCCGAACCGGTGCGTGACGGCGCGCATAATGCGATCCACAATCTGCTGGCGCCGGTCGGCGTGGTGAATGATGTGCTGCAATTGCGCCCGCGCCGCGCGCTGCGCGCCACCGTGCGCATCCTCATCAACACCACGCTTGGCGTTGGCGGCTTGTTCGATATGGCCAAGCGCAAGCCCTTCAATATTCCGGGCCATGACAATGGCTTTGCCGACACGCTGGGTTATTATGGCATCAAGGCGGGGCCGTATCTCTATCTGCCGCTGCTGGGCCCGACCACCGCGCGCGATGTGGTCGGCGCGGCAGGCGATTATTTCACCCAGCCGCGCGTGTTGGGCTTCATCACCCATCCCTCGACGAAGAAGTCCGTCTTCACCAACAAGCTGAAGCTGGGCACCTATGGCACGGTCATCACCATCGTGAACGGGCTGGACGAGCGCGCGCGCGCCGATGACGATCTGGAGCGTATCCGCAAGCAGTCGGTCGATCCCTATGCCTCGCTGCGCGCCTATTACCTGCAAAACCGCGCGGGCGAGATCGCCAAGCTGAAAGCCAAGGATGGCGAGGAACCGCATCTGCCCGAGGGCGAAGACCCGCTGGCTGATCCCCTTCTCGATCCTGCGGCTCCCGAGCCCGCAGCACCTCCTTCCGCTGCGCCTCAGCCTGCCCCTGCCCCTGCGCGCTGACGATAGCGGTATTCCAGCGCCGGCCACGCCAGCAAGGCCGCGCCAAAGCACACATCGCGCAGCCGCAGCACCAGCGATAGCGCGAGCGCCTGAGGCGCCGCCACGCCCATCGCCGCCCCTGCCAGCACCGCGCCAGCCTCCTGCATCACCAACCCGCCGGGAATGAAAAACAGGATCACCCGCGCCGAAGTTGCCGCGCTTTCAATCGCCAGCGCGCCAAACAGCGACAGGTCCAGCCCGAACACCTTGGCCGCCAGCCACACCTGAACGCCTGACAGGCCCCATGCGATACAGTGCAACAGGATCGCGAGCGGCATACCCGTTTTCTGGCGCGCCAGTTCGCGGCGCATCAAATGGATCTCGGCCCGCGCGCGACGGCCTGTGCGGCTCTGCCAGAAGCGCGCGTGGTGCCCGCTGCCCCGCCACCACCGCCACGCGGCCCAGCCCGCCAGCGGCAAAAGCAGAGCCAGAAGCCAAACCGGTCCTGCATGGACAGTCATATAACAGCCCCCTTTACAGGTTTCCGCCTGAAACCATCCCCACAGCACCCAGCCCGCCAGCAGCATATAGGGTATCTCGGCCAGAATCTCGGCAGTGAGGTCCAGCGCGCGCAGGGCAATCGCCGCCCGCCCGCGCCCGCCCAACACCACCAGCACTCTAGCTCCCACCACCTCGCCAAGGCCGGGGGGGAAGATCAGAAGATTATGCGCCGCATCGCGCACCAGCCGTGCCACAAAGCTGGAACGGAACGGAATGCCCACCCGCAGTGCCTGTTGCGCCGCAGTACACAATAAGATCGCCAGCAATTGGACCGGCAGGACCACCAGCACCGCGCGCGGGTCCATCGTGGCCCATGCCTGCGCCAACATATGCCGCAACCCGCCATTGCCGGCCACCGCGCCCAGCAGCAGCACCAGCAGAAGCGCGGGCGGCAGGATCACCCGCCAATGTGTGGACTTGTGGCTCATGCCCGCCCTCTAGGCCGCGACGGCACCGCTGCCTAGAGCCAATCACAGCAAGCCCGACAGGACAGACCCCGTGCAAGACAAACCATTGCCCCCGCCCCGCTTTTGCGCCAGAGCTAGGCGCGTCTATGCCTGCTACCCGTTTCTCCCTCGCGCGCCTGACGCCGCAGATCGCCCGCATGGTC
>DDES01000206.1 GCA_002336765.1 Novosphingobium sp. UBA1948
GGCTGGGGAGGGCTGACCGGCGCGGGGGCAGGCTCGGGCGGCAGATCGGCGCGTTCGAGGACCGGCCCGTCCTGAAACCAGCTATGGCGGCATTTGGCGCAGCGGACCGTGCGGCCTTCGATGCCGATGGCGCTGTCGGGCACTGCATAGCGCGTGGCGCAGGCTGGGCAGGTGATAATCATTAGCTCAGCCTATTGCCCCCGCCTTGCGCCCCGCACAAGTCGGCCAAACCCCTGCATCACGCATTTGTGGGCTTTTTTCCACCGCTCCTTTTTTCGCAGGGCGAGGCGGGCTATAGGATGGGGCAATGGTCGTATCACGCTTGCCCCATTTCGCGCCCTCGGGGCTCCTTTTCGGCGCGGGTGTCCGTCGATGACCGGTGCTGGCGAAATCGCGCGCTTCGACAATGTTGGCTTGCGCTATGGGCCAGAGCGCGAGGTGCTCACCGACATCGGTTTCTCGCTGCATGCGGGTCATTTCTATTTTCTGACCGGCGCCAGCGGTGCGGGCAAAAGCTCGCTTTTGCGCATGCTCTATCTGGCGCAACGGCCCACGCGCGGGGCGATCCGTCTGTTCGGTACCGATGCCATCACCCTGCCGCGCGACCGCTTGCCGGGGTTCCGGCGCCGCATTGGCGTGGTTTATCAGGATTACCGGCTGGTGCCGCATCTCTCGGCCTTCGACAATGTCGCGCTGCCCTTGCGGGTGGCGGGCATGCCGGAAAAGGATGTGGCGCGCCCCGTGGCGGATATGCTCGAATGGGTGGGGCTGGCCGACCGGATGGATGCCAATCCGCTCAGCCTGTCGGGCGGAGAGCAACAGCGCGTGGCCATCGCGCGCGCCGTCATCAACCGTCCGGAACTGCTGGTGGCCGACGAGCCGACCGGCAACGTTGATCCCGAGATGGCGATCAAGCTGTTGCGTCTGTTCGAGGCGCTCAACCGCCTGGGGACGACCGTGGTGGTGGCCACCCACGATCTCCATCTGCTCAAGAAGATCGAGGGCAGCCTCATCATGCGGCTCGACAAGGGCCAACTGCACGATCCCACCGGCGCGCTGCGCTATCCGCCGCGCAAAGAGGGTTTGGCCCGCCCACAGAATACCGGCCGGGAGGTGGCGCCGTGAGCCTGTTTGGTGCGGGCGGCCTGTTTGGTGCGGGCGGATTGTCGGGATGGCGGCCTTCGGGCGGCGGCGATGGTGTGCTGGTGCCGCAGGCGCGGCTGTCGGGCCCGACGCTGTGGGTGATCGCGATCATGGTGGCGTTGATGGTGGTAGCCGCGGCCACGGGCCTTGCGCTGCGTCGCATTGCCGCCACCGCCGAGGCTGATCTGTCCGGCGGGATCACGGTGCAGATCATCGAGGCGCAGGTTCCGGCGCGCAACGCGCAGGCAGCGGCGGCGGAGCAGGCTTTGCGCGGGCTGAAAGGCGTCGAATTTGTGCGCGCCGTGCCGCAGGACGAGGTGGACCAGTTGCTGGCTCCGTGGCTGGGCGCGGGGATGAGTGACAGCGATCTGGTGCCCGTGCCTGCCTTGCTGGATGTGCGGCTGGATGGCGCGGCGGATGCCGGGCGCGTTTCGGCGCTGCGCGAGGCTTTGCGCAAGGTGGCACCCGCCGCAAGGGTCGATGCGCAGGCCAGTTGGCTTGATCCGGTGTTTTCGGCGGTGGATTCGCTGCGTTGGCTGGCCGTGACGATGGTGGGGCTGCTGGGGGTGGCGATGGCGGCGGCGGTGTTGCTCTCCACCCGCTCGGCGCTGGGGGCGCATCGCGGTACGATCGAGATCGTGCACAACCTTGGCGGCACCGACACCCAGATTGCGCGGATTTTCCAGCGCTCGGTGGGGATTGATGCCGCGCTGGGCGGGGCGATCGGTCTGGTACTGGGCCTGCTGGCGGTGGTGGTGCTGGGCGCGCGTTTTGCGGCGTTGGGTGCGGGGCTGGTGGCGGGCGGAGCCTTGGCCCCGCTGGACTGGGCCTTGCTCGCGCTGGTGCCGGTGCTGGCGGCGCTGCTGGCGATGGTGACCGCGCGGATCAGCGTGCTCGTCGCCTTGCGGCGGATGCTCTGATATGCTGCGCCGCATTGCCTCGATCCTGTTGCTGGCATGGGCCTTGGGCTTTGTGGGTTTTGCCGTGTTCCTGCCCGGTCCGGCCAGTGTCGAGAACACCGGCGCGGTGGTGGTGCTGACCGGCGGTGAGGGGCGCATCCAGCGTGGGCTGGAGATTCTGGCGCAGGGCCATGCTCCGCTGATGCTGGTTTCGGGCGTCGATCCCGAGGTGAAGCCACAGGAATTCGTGGCCGAATACAAAGTGCCGCCCGCCACGATGCGCTGTTGCGTCACGCTGGGCTATGATTCGATCGATACGCGCAGCAATGCCCGCGAAACGGCTGCCTATGTTCGCACCCATCGCCTGCGTTCGATCCGGTTGGTAACCTCCGATTGGCATATGCGCCGCGCGGGTTGGGAATTGCGCCGTGCCTTGCCTGATGATGTCGAGATCATCGAGGATGCCGTGCCGACCCGCCCTTCGTTCAACATTCTTTTCGCTGAATACAGCAAATATCTTGCCCGCCGCGCGTGGCATGTGGGAGCCGCGTGATGATGGGTGTTCGTTCTGTACTGTTTGCCCTCTGGTTTGGCGTGGCCAGCGTCGGGCTGGGGCTGCTCAATCCCTTCCTGCAACTCTTCCGCGACCGGCGCCACATCGTTGCCAATTGCGAACGCTGGTCGGCGGCGCAGCGCTGGGGGGTGGAACATATTCTGGGCATCAGACTTGTTATCGAAGGTGGTTTGCCGGAGGGGCCAGTGCTGGTGGCGATGAAGCACGAGAGCATGTTCGAGGCGGTCGATATGCCCACGCTGCTGCCGTTCCCCGCCATCTTTGCCAAGGTGGAACTGTTGCGCCTGCCCGCGTGGGGCAAGGCGGCCGCGCGCTATGGATTGGTGCCGGTGGAGCGCGATCAGGGGGCCAAGGCCTTGCGGGCGATGCTGGCGGCGGCGCGCCAGCTTTCGTCCGAAAACCGCCCGCTGGCGATTTTTCCCGAAGGCACCCGTGTTCCGCATGGCACCCGCCCGCCGTTGCAGGCCGGTTTTGCGGGGCTTTACAAGATGCTGGGCACGCCGGTCGTGCCCGTGGCGGTGGACAGCGGCCCGCTGATGCGCGGTTTCTGGAAAAAGCGCGGCACGATCACCTATCGCTTTGGCGAGCCGATCCCCGCAGGGCTCCCGCGTGAGGAGATCGAGGCGCGGGTGCATGCCGCGATCAATGCCTTGAACACACCGGAATGACTGACGAACCAACACCCGAGGTGCCGCGCTCGCTGCTCGATACGCTGGGGCCCGGGCTGGTGACGGGGGCGGCTGACGATGATCCCTCGGGGATCGCCACCTACAGTCAGGTCGGCGCGGGCTTCGGTTTTGGCCTCGCCTGGCCGATGCTGTTTTCCTATCCGCTGCTGGCGGCCATCCAGCTTGCCTGCGCGCGCATCGGCAGCGTGACCGGCCACGGCATCGCGCATAATCTGAAACGCCATTACCCAAGGCCGGTGCTGGCGCTGGCGGTGATGCTGTTGCTGGTGGCCAACACGATCAACCTTGGCGCCGATCTGGGCGCGATGGCGGCGGCCCTCAATCTGCTGATCCCGGGGCCGGTGCTGCTCTATGTGGTGCTGTTCGGGCTGGCCTCGGTGGGGCTGGAAGTTTTCATTTCCTATGCCCGCTATGAATCGATCCTCAAATGGACGACACTCTCGCTGCTGGCCTATGTCGCCGTGCCCTTTGTGGCGCATCTCGACTGGGGTGCGGTGCTGCGCGGTCTGCTGGTGCCCACTCTGCCGCAAGGGCGCGAGGCGGCGATGGCACTGGTGGCGCTGCTGGGCACAACCATCAGCCCCTATCTCTTTTTCTGGCAGGCGGGGCAGGAGGTGGAGGAGCAGCACCGGCTCCATCTGCACCCGCTGGGGGTTTTTCCGCGCCGCGCCTCGGGCAGCCTGTCGCGGCTGCGACTTGACACGATGGTGGGCATGGGGGTGACGCATATCACGGCGCTGGCCATCATCATCGCCACCGCCGCCACGCTGCACAGTCACGGTATCACCCAGATCACCAGTGCCGATCAAGCTGCCCTCGCTTTGCGGCCCATCGCGGGGGACTATGCGTTCCTGCTGTTCGCCATCGGCATTGTCGGCACCGGCCTGTTGGCGGTGCCCGTGCTGGCGGGCAGCGCGGCCTATGCGCTCTCCGAGACCTTCGATTGGGAAGAGGGGCTGGACAAGAAGCCCCGCGCCGCCCGCGCCTTCTATGGCGCGATCGGGTCGGCAACGCTGGGCGGGGTGGTGTTCAACTTTCTGGGCATCGATCCCATTCGCGCGCTTTACTGGACCGCCGTTATCAACGGGCTGCTGGCCCCGCCGCTGATGGTGATGACGCTGCTCGTGGCCCGCAATCCCCGCGTGATGGGGCGGCTGGTGCTGCCGCGCGGATTGGCCGCGCTGGGTTGGGTGGCGACCGGCGTGATGGTGGTGGCCGGCGGGGCCTTTCTGCTCAGTTGACGCCTATTTCGCGTCGCGGCCGAAATTGACGCTCGCCACATCCTGCCCCTGTTCGATGATCGAGCGGCGTATGGCGCGGGTGCGGGTGAAGTGGTCGTAAAGCTGTTGGCCATCGCCGATGCGGATGGCGCGTTGCAGCGCGGTGAGATCCTCGGTGAAACGCTGGAGCATTTCGAGCACCGCATCCTTGTTCGACAGGAACACGTCGCGCCACATGGTGGGGTCGCTGGCGGCGATGCGGGTGAAATCGCGGAAACCGCCCGCGGAATATTTGATGACCTCGCTCTGCGTCACCTCTTCCAGATCGCTGGCGGTGCCGACGATGGTGTAGGCAATCAGGTGGGGTAGGTGGCTGGTGACAGCCAGCACGCGGTCGTGGTGGGCGGCGTCCATCACCTCCACCTTGGCCCCCATCGCTTCCCATAGCGCGGTAAGGCGGGCGACTTGGCCCATGTCCTCACCTTCGGCCGGGGTCAGGATGCACCAGCGACCCTCGAACAGGCTGGCAAAGCCCGCGTCGGGGCCGGAGTTTTCGGTGCCCGCAACGGGGTGGGCGGGGATGATGGTGTGGGTCGGTAGAGCCTCGCCCAAAGCTTTGGCCACCGCTTCCTTGGAGGAGCCAACATCCGAGATGATGGCATCGGGCGCCAGCGCGGCGGCACAGGCCTGCGCGGCCTCGCCCATCGCGCCCAGTGGCACGCAAAAGATCACCAGATCGGCGCCTGCCACCGCCTGCGCGGGCGTGTCGCAAACCTCGCCCACCAGATGCCGCTCGGCGGCGCGGGTGCGGGTGGCGGGATCGGCGTCATAGCCGCTGGTGGCCACGGCGGGCAGATGTTCGGCCAGCGCAAGGCCGATTGAGCCGCCTTGCAGCCCGAGGCCAATGATGGCGACCTTGCTGAAGGGTGTACTCATGCGCCTTCTGCCAGTCGCGCGATTTCGGCGGCGATCTCGTCCATCTGTCGCGCGCTGCCGATGGTGATGCGCAGCCCATGCGGCAGGCCCTGATTGGGCAGCCAGCGGGTGATATAGCCGATCTCCATCAGGCCATTATAGACCGTTTCGGCGCTCAACTTGCCCTCGAACAGGATCAGCACGAAATTGGCTTCCGACGGCAGCGGGCGGATGCCGTGGTTGCCCAGCGCGGTGAGCTTGTCGACAAAAGCGGCGCGGGTGGCGGCATTGTGCAGCCGGCTGGCCTCGACGAAGGCCTGATCCGCCACCGCCGCCAAACCCATGGCCTGCGCCGTGTTGGAGAGGTTGAAGGGGCCGCGGATGCGGTTCAGCGCGTCGATAATCGGGGCAGGGCCGGTGGCCCAGCCAAGGCGCTCGCCCGCAAGGCCATAGATTTTCGAGAAGGTGCGCGTGACCAGCACATTGTCCGCTGTTTCGGCCAGCGCCAGCGCGCCGTCCTCGTCCTCTGGCGCGACATATTCGCCATAGGCCTGATCGACCACCAGCAGCACATCCGAAGGCAGGCCTGCGTGCAGCCTGGCGATCTCGCCCTTGGGCAGGAAGGATCCGGTGGGGTTGTTGGGGTTGGCGACAAACACCACGCGCGTCCTGTCGGTCACCAGCGCCAGCAGCGCATCGACATCACTGCCATAATCGGCGTCTGGCGCCACCACCGGCACCGCGCCACAGCGGCGCGCGGCAATGTCATACACGCTGAAGCCGTAGCGCACATAGATGATCTCGTCGCCAGGGCCAGCATAGGCCTGCGCGGCGATATGCAGCAATTCGTCGCTGCCCGTGCCCATCACGATCCGTTCGGCGGGGATGCCGTGCAGGGCGCCCAGCGCCGCGCGCAGCGCGTTGCTGTCGGGATCGGGATAGAGCGCGGGCGCGGCGGCCTGCGCCCGTGCCGCCAAGGCCGCTGCCGAGGTGCCGAGCGGGTTTTCATTGGCCGACAGCTTGGTCAGCGGCTTGCCATCCTTGCCCTTGCTCTTGCCGGGGACATAGGCGTGGATCGCGCTGATCCAAGGTTTGGGCTGGGGCGAGCGGGCAACAGGATCGGTCGGGTTCGTCATAATGGCGGCGCCTTAGCGCAACAGCGCCCGAAAGGACAGAGGTCGTGCGCTATCCTTGACTTGAAGGCCGCCAAGGGCCAATTCAGCCGACCTATGGCCTCGTTGTTCACGCCCTGCTCCGACAGTCTCACGCTTGCCGATCCGCTCCCGCTTGATGGCGGGCAGAGCCTTGAGGGTGTGCAGATCGCCTACGAGACCTATGGCACGCTCTCGCCCGCGCGCGACAATGCGATCCTGATCTGCCACGCCACCACCGGCGACCAGCATGTCGCCAGCCCCCATCCCATCACCGGAAAGCCGGGCTGGTGGGATCGCATGGTGGGCGCGGGCAAGCCGATCGATACCGACCGTTTCTTCGTGATCTGCCCCAATGTGCTAGGCAGTTGCATGGGCACCACCGGGCCGGGTAGCCGCGCGCCCGATGGCCAGCCTTATGGCTTGCGTTTCCCCGTCATCACCATCCGCGATATGGTGCGCGCCCATATGGCGCTGCTCGACCGGCTGGGGGTGGAGCGGCTTTATGGCGTGGTTGGCGGAAGTATGGGCGGGATGCAGGCACTCTCGCTCTCCGCCAACTGGCCCGATCGGGTGGAGCGCGTGCTGGCGCTGGCCACCACGGCGGCCATGCCGGTGCAGAACATCGCCTTTCAGGAAACGGGGCGGCAGGCGATCATGGCTGATCCCGACTGGCGGCAAGGCGCGTATTACAACAGTGGTCGCGCGCCCGATGCGGGGCTGGCGGTGGCGCGCATGGCGGCGCATATCACCTATCTGTCGGAAGAGACGCTGTCGGAAAAATTCGGGCGGCGGCTTCAGGATCGAGATGCCAAGAGCTTCGGCTTTGGCGCGGATTATCAGGTGGAATCCTACCTGCGCCATCAGGGGGCCAGCTTTACCGGCCGGTTCGACGCCAATTCCTATCTCTATATCACCAAGGCGATGAGCTATTTCGATCTGGCCGAGGAACGCGGGGTGGGCGCGCACCACGGCGGCGCGGCCCGTTTGGCCGAGGCGTTTGCAGGGGTGAAGGCGCGGTTTTGTGTGGTAAGCTTCGACACCGACTGGCTCTATCCCACCTCGGAATCGCGCAAGATCGCCCATGCCTTGAATGCGGCGGGTGCGCAGGTGAGCTTCATGGAACTGGCCGCGCCTTTCGGGCATGACTCCTTCCTGCTCGATGTGCCCGCGCTCGACCGCGTGATTGCAGGATTTTTGAGCCGATGAACCGCATTTCCGCCCAGTTGCGCCCCGATCTGGCGGTGATCGCCGCCCATGTGGCGGCGGGCGCCAAAGTGCTCGACATCGGCTGTGGCGATGGCACGCTGATGGCGGCCTTGCGCGACGAGCGCGGGTGCGACGCGCGCGGTCTGGAGCTTGACCCGCATAATGTGGCACAATGCGTGGAGCAGGGCCTGTCAGCCATTCAGGGGGATGCCGATACCGATCTGGCCTTCTATCCCGATGACAGCTTCGACTACGCGATCCTGAGCCAGACCTTGCAGACCACCAAGCGCCCCGATCTGGTGCTGGAGGAATTGCTGCGCATCGGGCGGCGGGCCTTTGTCAGCTTTCCCAATTTCGCGCATTGGCGGGTGCGCTATGACCTTTTGACGCGCGGGCGGATGCCGGTGACGCGGCTGTTGCCGGTGGCGTGGTATGAAACGCCCAATATCCACCACCTGACCATCGCGGATTTCCGCGATTTTCTTAGCCAGCGCGCGATCAGGACCGAGGGTGCGTGGTTCCTTGCCGGTGATGCCACCATCGCCCCCGCGCTGGCCAACTGGCGCGCGGAACATGCGGTCTTTTTACTCTCACGCTAACTTGCGATTCAGCGCTGGCCCCCTACATTGGGTGTTCGTGAAAGGACACGCCTGATGAATGAAGAGCCGCCGAGTGGTAATCCCTGGATGAAGAGCGCAATGGTGTGGGGGGGTATTTTCCTCGCGCTGTTCTTCGTCGTATCGCTGTTGGGTTCCAAGGGCGACCTCAACGCCACGCAGATCGCCTATTCCGATTTCCGCGCCAAAGTGGCGCAGGGCAGCGTGGCCGAAGTGACCGTGGGCGAGTCGCGCATCAGCGGCAAGTTCAAGAACAACGAGACCTTCACCACTACGCCCATCCCCAACGATGTGACGCTGGCACCGCTGCTCCAGCAGAACAACGTGCGCTATCAGGGCAAGAGCGCGGACGACGAGCATTCGATCCTGATCTACATCCTGATCCAGATTCTGCCCTTTGTGCTGATCGGCGCGGTGCTGTTTTTCGCCATGCGTCAGGTGCAGAAGGGCGGCGGCGGCGGCGCAATGGGCTTTGGCAAGAGCAAGGCCAAGCTGCTGACCGAGAAGTCGGGCCGCGTGACCTTTGCCGATGTGGCGGGTATTGACGAGGCGCGCGAGGAACTGGAGGAAATTGTTGAATTTCTGAAGGATCCGCAGCGTTTCTCGAAACTGGGTGGACAGATTCCCAAGGGCGCGCTGCTGGTCGGCTCGCCGGGTACCGGCAAGACCTTGCTGGCCCGCGCCATCGCGGGCGAGGCGCAGGTGCCTTTCTTCACCATCTCGGGCTCGGACTTTGTGGAAATGTTCGTGGGCGTGGGCGCCAGCCGCGTGCGCGACCTCTTCGAGCAGGCCAAGAAGAGCGCCC
>DDES01000039.1 GCA_002336765.1 Novosphingobium sp. UBA1948
GCCCCGTTTTCCCTAGCGGTGACGCGTTCCGGCCCGCACTGCAAGCAAAACCGAAGGCCCGGGCTTTGTGACGGGGCTGGGGGCTATTGCGCCCCTGCCCGCGCAAGGCGGCGACGCTCTACCCTTGTGCGGATGGCGGCGACATCCGTGACCGGGGTCGCTGCGAAAAGCTGGCGGGTATAGGGGTGCTGCGGGTCGGCAAAGATCGCCTCGCGGCTGCCCTGCTCGACCGCCTCACCTTTCGAGATCACCATCACGTCGTCGGCGATATAGCGCACGACCGACAGGTCATGGCTGACGAAGACATAGGTCAGCCCGAACTCGTCCTGCAGGTCGGCCAAAAGGTTCAGAACCTGCGCCTGCACCGACAGGTCCAGCGCCGAAACCGGTTCATCCAGCACCAGAAGCGAGGGGTTCAGCATCAAGGCCCGCGCGATGGCGATGCGCTGGCGCTGGCCGCCCGAGAACATATGGGGATAGCGGTTGAAGTGTTCGGGTTGCAGCCCGACCTTCTTCAGCATCGCCTCGGCCCGCTCGCGCCGCTCGGCTGCGGGAACCTTGGTGTTGATCACCAAAGGCTCCATCAGCACATCGCCGATTTTCTGGCGCGGGTTCAGGCTGCCATAGGGGTTCTGGAACACCATCTGCACCTTTGACCGCATCTCGGGGCCAGGGCGCCGGGCAAGGATATCAACCGGCTGCCCCTCGATCCGCAACTCGCCACCCGAGGGGGCGTCGATCAGGGCAATCACGCGGGCCAGCGTCGATTTGCCCGATCCGCTTTCGCCGACGATGGCCAGGGTCTTGCCCTTGTCCACCCTGAAATCCACGCCTTTCAGCGCGCGCACCGTCTTGGCGCCGCCGAAGAGGCCGCCGGGGATGTGATAGTCCTGAACGATGGCGCGACCTTCGACGACAGGAGTGGTTTGCGTGGTCATCCTGCGGCCTCCTGCGTGAAGAAGTCGGATACGGTGGGCAGCCGGTCACCGGTGGCATTCTCAGGCAGGGCCGAGAGGAGCGCGCGGGTATAGGGGTGCTGCGGGGCCTCAAACAGGCTCAGCACGTCGGCCTCTTCCATCTTCTTGCCCTTGTATTGCACCACCACCCGGTCGGCGGTTTCGGCCACCACGCCCATGTCATGCGTGATCAGGATCAGGGCCATGCCGTAATCCTCTTGCAGCTTCATCAACAGATCGAGGATCTGCTTTTGAATTGTCACGTCCAGCGCGGTGGTTGGTTCATCGGCGATCAGCAGGCGCGGATTGCTGGCGATGGCCATGGCAATCATCACCCGCTGGCACTGCCCGCCCGACATCTGGTGCGGATAGGATTTCAGCTTTTCCTCAGGCTCGGGGATACCCACCGCGCGGAACAGCTCCAGCGCCCGGGCACGCGCCTCGCGCCGGGACATGCCAAGGTTGAAGCGCAGCACCTCCTCGATCTGGAAACCCGTGGTAAAGCTGGGGTTCAGCGAGGCGACGGGTTCCTGGAAGATCATGGTGATCTCGCGCCCGATCAGCTTGCGCCGTTCCGATGCCGAAAGTTTCGAGATGTCGCGGCCGTCATAGGTCATCTCGTCGGCGGTGATGGTGGCGGTGTCGGGCAACAGTCCCATCACTGCCAGCATCGAGACCGACTTGCCCGATCCGCTTTCGCCGACGATGGCCAGCACCTCGCCCTTGTCCACCCGCACGTCGATGCCATCGACGGCGGTAAAGCTGCCGGTGGCGGTGGCGAATTTGACCGTCAGGTTCTTGATGTTCAGAAGCGCCATGACATCAGCTCCGCTTCAGTTTCGGGTCAAGCGCATCGCGCAGGCCATCGCCCATCAGGTTGATCGCCAGCACCGAGATCAGGATGGCAAGGCCGGGGAAGGTGACCACCCACCAGGCGCGCAGGATGAATTCACGCGCTTCGGCCAGCATGGTGCCCCATTCGGGGCTGGGCGGCTGCGCGCCCATGCCCAGAAAGCCAAGGGCGGCCGAATCCAGCACCGCCGAGGAAAATGACAGCGTGGCCTGCACGATCAGGGGCGCAAGGCAATTGGGCAGGATGGTCTTGAACATCAGCCGCAGGTTGCCTGCGCCTGCGACGCGGGCGGCGGTGACATATTCGCGTTTCATCTCGCTCATCACGGCCGCGCGCGTCAGGCGGGCAAAGTGGGGCTGATAGACGATGGCGATGGCGATCATCGCATTGGTCAGTCCGGGCCCCAGCACGGCCACCAGCACCAGCGCTAAGAGCAGCGACGGGAAGGCCAGGATCACATCCATGACGCGCATGATCACGCTGTCGACCCAGCCGCCGAAGAACCCGGCCAGAAGTCCGATGATGATGCCGCCGACCAGCGCGATCGAGACGACGACGATGCCGATGAACAGCGAATATTGCGCCCCAAAGATCAGCCGCGACAGCATGTCCCGGCCCACGGCATCGGTGCCCAGAAGATAGGCCGATTGCCCGCCCTCTTGCCAGGCTGGCGGCACCAGCAGGGCATCGCGGTATTGCATGATCGGGTCATGCGGCGCCAAGAGCGGCGCGAAGACCGCGATCAGCACCAACAAGAGGAACACGACAAGCCCGATGACGG
>DDES01000120.1 GCA_002336765.1 Novosphingobium sp. UBA1948
CCAGCGTGGCGTTCATCGCCAGCACGACCTCGTCGATGCCGCCGGCGGCGATCCGACCAACCAGGCTGTCGATGCGCAGATCCTCCGGCCGCACGCCTTCGAGCGCGGAGAGACGCCCGCCCAGCACATGATAGCGCCCCGGAAACAGCCGCGAGCGATCGAGCGCCCACAGGTCCGCCACCTCCTCGACCACGCACAGGGCGCGCGCGTCGCGGCGCGGATCGGCGCAGATCGCGCAAGGGTTGGCGGTGTCGACATTGCCGCAGGTGGTGCACTCCACCAGCCGGTCTTTCAGCACGTCCAGCGCGCCGAGCAATTGCGGCAAGGCACTCTCGCGCCGTTTGATCAGCCACAGCACCGCCCGCCGCGCCGAGCGCGGCCCCAGCCCCGGCAGGCGCGCCAAAACCTGCGCCAGTGTCTCGATCTCTTGCGATGCCATGCGCGTCCAGATAGGGCGGCGCGAGACAAAGGCCAAGCTGCGGAAAGCCACTTATGCGCATCATCTATATGGGCACGCCCGAATTTGCCGTTCCCGCACTCGAGGCTCTGGTGGCCGCAGGGCATGAGGTGGTGTCCGCCTATACCCAGCCGCCGCGTCCGGGCGGCCGACGCGGGCGGGAATTGACTCCCTCGCCCGTGCACAAGCGCGCCGAGGAACTGGGCATTGAAGTGCGCCATCCCGTCAGCCTGAAGGGCGCGGAGGAGCAGGCCGAATTTGCCGCGCTGAACGCCGATGTCGCGGTGGTGGCGGCCTATGGCCTGATCCTGCCGCGCGCAGTGCTCGATGCGCCGCGCCACGGCTGCCTCAACCTGCATGGCTCGATCCTGCCGCGCTGGCGCGGGGCGGCACCGATCCAGCGGGCGATCCTTGCGGGTGACGCGGAAACGGGCGTGGGCATCATGCAGATGGAAGCGGGACTGGATACGGGACCGGTGCTGCTGGAAGGCCGCACGTCGATCGAGGGCAAGACTACGGGCGATCTGACCCGTGAACTGGCCACGATGGGCGCGCGGCTGATTGTCGAGGTTTTGGGCAACCTTGCCGCCTATCCCCCGCGCACCCAGCCGGACGAAGGCGTAACCTATGCCCACAAGATCGACAAAGCCGAGGCAAGGCTGGATTTTGCCGCCGGCGCCGCGCAGGTCGAACGCCAGATCCGCGCCTTCATGCCCGCGCCAGGCGCCTGGTTCGCACTGGAGGGCGAGCGCTACAAGGTTCTGGCCGCGCAGGTGGTAGAGGGCAAAGGCGAGGCCGGTGTGACACTTGACGATGCGTTGACCATTGCCTGTGGACAGGACGCCATCCGCGTCATCACCATCCAGCGCGCCGGCAAGCCCGCCATGCCGGTGGCCGACCTGTTGCGCGGACACCCCATTCCCGCCGGAACCATCCTTGTATGACCCGTTTCGCCCTCACGCTGGAATTTGACGGCACGCCCTTCATGGGCCTGCAACGGCAGGCGCACGGGCCGAGCGTGCAGCAAGCGGTGGAAGAAGCGATCTTCCGCGTCACCGGCGAAACGGTGGTGCTTCACGCCGCTGGCCGCACCGATGCGGGTGTCCATGCGCTGGCGATGCGCGCCCATGTCGATGTGGAGAAAGACGTCGCCCCCTTCCGGCTGATGGAAGCGCTCAATTTCCACCTGAGGCCCGATCCCGTCGCCGTGCTCGATTGCGTGGTGGTGCCCGACGACTGGCACGCGCGCTTTTCCTGCATCGGGCGCAGCTATATCTACCGCATCGTCAACCGCCGCGCGCCGCTCACGCTGGGGCTGCACCGCGCATGGCTGGTGGCAACGCCGCTCGATGCGCAAGCCATGCACGAGGCGGCGCAGGCGCTGGTCGGCAAGCATGACTTCACCACCTTCCGCTCGGCCTATTGCCAGGCCGCCTCGCCACTCAAGACGCTGGATACGTTGAATGTGCGGCGCGACGGTGAGGTGGTGACCATCACCACCTCGGCGCGCAGCTATCTGCACCATCAGGTGCGCTCGATGGTCGGCGCCCTCAGCTTCGTCGGCACGGGTCGCTGGCCGGTCGAGCGCGTGGGCGAGGCTTTGCGCGCCTGCGACCGCGCCGCACTGCCGATCAATGCGCCGCCCGACGGGTTGTTTTTTGATCGGGCGCTTTATCCCGATGCTCCGGCCCTATGATGACGAAGCGGAAACCGGCGTAAATTCCACCCATTCCACCTGCGCGGTGTGATCTTCGGCCAAACCTGTCGAGGGGCTTGGTGGGGGCGCCCCGTTGCTACTGCCAGCCACCGGATGCGAAAGCCGCGGCGGCATGACAATGCCCGCCGTCGGCATGGGAACCATAAGGGGCGGAGCAGGCGGCTTGACGCGGGCTCGCTTTACCCCCGTGGCATGCTGGTGGTGGGCAGGCGCCTTTTCCTTGGCCGCTGCCAACTCCGGTGTCATGGAGAGCGCCGCGACCGCCATGACGGGCACCATTACCATGTAACGCACGCAGACATCGCCCTTGCGATCACAGACCAGCTTCATGCGCTGGTCGTCGGTCATCATCGTGATATCGGCAACCTCGCGGTTGCACATGCTGCAATGGCCATCCGTGATGAGGTCATCCAGACGGTCAAGATAGGGACAAGCCCCTTTGATCTTTGGGAATAGTGCCATGCCGATCAGCCTCCCGACCGGCATGATACTACATCACATCACAGTGCCTTCAACCTGAAAAATCAGGCCTTGCCCACCACGCTTTCCGGCAGATCGGTGCCGAACACGCGCTGGTAATATTCGGCCACCAGCAGGCGCTCGGTCTCGTCACACTTGTTGAGGAACGAGAGGCGGAAGGCGAAGCCCAGATCCTTGAAGATCTCGGCATTCTGGGCCCATGTGATGACCGCGCGGGGCGACATGACGGTGGAAATGTCGCCATTGATAAAGCCCGCGCGGGTCAGGTCCGCCACGCGCACCATATCGGCCACGGTCTTTTCCGGCAACGAGGGGATCTTCTTGTGAACGATCCCGCTTTCCACCTCATGCGGCAGATAGTTGAGGCCGACCACAATGTTCCAGCGGTCCATCTGGCCCTGGTTGATGGCCTGCGTACCGTGGTAAAGCCCGCTGGTATCGCCAAGGCCCACCGTGTTGGCGGTGGCGAACAGGCGGAACCACTTGTTGGGCCGGATCACGCGGTTCTGGTCGAGCAAGGTCAGCTTGCCCTCGGCCTCCAGCACGCGCTGGATCACGAACATCACATCGGGACGGCCCGCATCATATTCGTCGAACACCAGCGCGGTCGGCGTTTGCAGTGCCCACGGCAGCAACCCCTCGCGGAATTCGGTGATCTGCTGGCCATCCTTCAGCACGATAGCGTCGCGCCCGATCAGGTCGATACGGCTGATATGCGCGTCGAGATTGATGCGGATACAGGGCCAGTTGAGCCGCGCCGCCACCTGCTCGATATGGGTCGATTTGCCGGTGCCGTGATAGCCCTGCACCATCACGCGGCGGTTAAAGGCAAAGCCTGCAAGGATCGCCAGCGTGGTGTCGGGATCGAACATATAGGTGTCGTCGCGGTCCGGCACGCGCTCGTCCGCCACGGAAAAGGCGGGCACTTTCATGTCGATATCGATGCCAAACGTCTCGCGCGCATCAACGGTGATGTCGGGCGCGGACAGAACGGTGGTGGAGGCGGAATCGGGCTGGATGTTCAGAATCTCGGTCATAGTGTCCACTCGACTATACGTTGCCCCTCGCGGCTGCAATATATTTGCGCGTCAGTCGAAGTGGTTGTTCGCGGCTTGCTCGGGCAGGGCGAACAGGCGGGCAAACCGGCAGGCCACAGCCCGATCACCGGTGATGCGCAGATCGGGCAAGGCTTCGGGTGGCGCATGGCCATAGAGGAAACGCTTGAAACTGCCGGTGTCGGGTGCCTCCAGCCCAAGATCGGGCCTGTCCACCTCCCCGCGCGCCACCGCCAGCAAGCCATCGCCAAGCCGCAACGCAAAGCTCTCCTCACCCACGCGCAGCGCCACCAGCAAGCGCCACCCTTCCGTTTCCCGCAGCAGCGCACGCATCGAAAGCACCAGCCCCACCGGCGAGAGCGGCAGCGCGACATCGCGGTGCGGCGCGGCCAGAGCCCAGCGGCACAGTTCGAGCACCAAGGGCTCGGCCGCCATGCCCCAAGGCGTCAGCGCATAGAGCGGGCCATCGCGAGCGACGATGCTCTGCGCCTCCATCCCCGCAAGACGCTCGGTCAACACCCGCGCGCTGATCCCCGGCAAGGCGCGCCGCAGCGCGCTGAACCGCCGCCCGCCCAGCAGCAGTTCGCGCAGCACCGGCACTGTCCAGCGCTCGCCCAGCAGTTCCATGCCCAGCGCCGCGCCGCAGGCATCACCATACCAGCGCCCCTGCGGGGCGGGCCGAAGAGTGGCGCGGGGCGGATCGTCGAGAAACATGGTTGTATTTAGTAACCACTGTGTCACGCTAAGTCCATAAACGAATCACGAAAGGGCATAGTGCTGCCCGCCTGTTCGAGGGAGAAACCCGATGGCCAAATTGCATGGCGCGTGGATCTGGTATGAAGTGATGACCACCGACGCCCCCGCCGCCCGCGCCTTTTACGAAAGTGTCGTGGGCTGGACGATCAAGGAAGGCACCCAGCCGCCAATCTTCTATGGCCATATCGCCCGCGCCGATGGCGCTGAAGTGGGTGGCATGCTGCCGCTGACCGCCGAAATGCAGGCGATGGGCGCGCGGCCGTGCTGGGCTGGCTATATCGCGGTGGACGACCTGTCCGCCACCATCGCCGACATTCTGACGCGCGGCGGGCGGCAACTGGCTCCGCGTTTCGACATTCCCGAGGGCAGCTTTGCCATGATGATGGATCCGTGGGGTGCTGCCTTCTATTTGATGCAGCCGGTGCCCATGGAAGGCAACGGCTCCTCGCGCGCCTTCTCGCCCACCGAGGCGCAAAGCGTGGGCTGGAACGAGCTCTATGCCGGCGATTTCGAGGCCGCCCTCACCTTCTACACGCAGGTGTTCGGTTGGGATCTGTCGGGCTCGATGGATATGGGCGATTTCGGCACCTACCAGTTCCTGAGCCATGATGGCGTGCCGATCGGGGCCATGATGCCCAAACCACCCCATGTACCCATGGCCTGCTGGAACCATTACATCCGCGTGAGCGATTTTGACGCCGCGCATCAGGCGGTGCTGGCGGGCGGCGGCACAGTGCTGCACGGGCCGCAGGAGGTGCCGGGCGGCGACTGGATCATCAACGCGCTCGACCCGCAGGGGGCCGCCTTCGCCATCGTGGGGCAGAAGGCCTGATTGCGGCATAGCGGGGAGCTTTCGACATGGCCGATTACACGTTTTTCACCAATCCGATGTCGCGCGGACAGATCGCGCGCTGGGCCTTGCATGAGGTGGCTGCCGATTACGAGCAGGTGATCGTCGAGTATGACCAGCCGCGACCGGCGCCATTGCTGGCCGCCAACGCGATGGGCAAATTGCCGACGCTGATCCACCACACGGCGCAAGGCGACTATCCGCTGGCCGAATGCGCGGCGATTTGCGCCTATCTGGCCGAAACACATCCCGAGGCCGGACTGCTGCCGACCGCACAGGAGCGGGCCGCCTATTACCGCTGGCTGTTTTTCGCGGCGGGGCCGGTCGAACAGGCGATCACCGCGCGCTCGATGGGCTTCGAGCCAGAGGGGCGCCAGCAGGGCATGGCCGGTTTCGGAAGTTTCGACCGTATGGTGGCATGCCTTGCGGGCCATTTCGAAACCAGCGATTTCGTGTGCGGCGAGCGTTTCACGATGGCCGATGTCTATGTCGGATCACAGGTGACTTGGGGGCTGATGTTCAAGTCGATGCCCGATCTTCCCGCGCTGGCGGCCTATTCGGCGCGGGTGGTGGAGCGTCCCGCCTATATCGCCGCCAAGGCTATCGACCATGCGATGCTGGCCGAAAGAACCGCATCATGAGCACCTCCGCCAAAGCGCTGATCTGCCTGTGGTTTGACAAAGATGTACATGGCGGGGCCGAGGCGGCGGCCCGCTTCTATGCAGGCCTGTTTCCCGACAGCAGCCTCGGCAAGGTGAGCCGCGCGCCCGGCGATTACCCCGGCGGCAAGGCGGGCGATGCGCTGGTGGTGGAGTTCACCGTGCTGGGCGTCGCCTGCATCGGCCTCAACGGCGGGCCTTTTGTCCAGCACAGCGAAGCCTTCTCGTTTCAGGTACCGACCGACACGCAGGAGGAAACCGACCGCTATTGGCATGCCCTCACCGAGGGCGGCGGAACCATGGCCTGTGGCTGGTGCAAGGACCGGTGGGGCCTGCGTTGGCAGATAACGCCGCGCGCGCTGACCGAAGGCATGGGCGATCCCGATCCGGCGGCGCAGGCACGGGTGTTTGCCGCCATGCAGACGATGGTGAAGATCGACATTGCCGCGATCGAGGCGGCGCGGCGCGGGGAGAGCTGCTGATGCTCGAACTCTATGGGCACCCCTTTTCGTCCTACACATGGAAGGCCTTGATTGCGCTTTACGCCAACGGCACCCCCTTCCGCTTCATGGTGCTGGATGCCGACCATCCCGAACATGCGGCACGGGTGCAGGCGGCCAGTCCGCTCGGCAAATTTCCGTTGCTGGTGGATGGCGCTCAGGAAATTTTCGAAGCCAGTTGCATCATCGAGCACCTCGCCCTGCATTACCCCGGCGCGGCGCCGCTGCTGCCCGCCGATCCCGCACAGGCGCTGGCGATGCGGATGATCGATCGCGTGTTCGACAATTATGTGATGAACGTGATGCAGGAGAGCGTGGACGAGGCCATTCGCTGTGGCAGCCTGAGCGAGGCAACACGCCAGCGGGTCACCGCAAAGCTGGAACGCAGCTATGCGTGGATCGAACGCTGGCTGGCCGAGTATCCGCAGACCGACACGGTCAGCCTGATCGAATGCGCCGCCGCACCCTCGCTGTTCTACGCCGATTGGGTGGTGCCGATCCCGTCCGCCTGTCCGAAGCTACGCTCATGGCGCGCCCACCTTCTGGCGCTACCGCCGGTGGCGCACTGTGTCGAGGATGCCCGCCCCTATCGCGCCTATTTTCCGCTGGGCGCGCCTGATCGGGATTGACGAGAAAGGATATCCCCCGATGAACGAACTCTCGATCACCCGCTTTATCGCCGCGCCGGTCGAACGGGTCTGGGATGTGCTGGTCAACCGGCAGGAGGAATGGTTCTGCCCTGCCCCGTGGCGCGCGGTGCCCGGTCGGCAAGACCGGCGCGCGGGCGGCCAGTGCGCGATGACCATGCATGGCCCCGATGGCGAGGTCATGCCCAACAACGGTATCTATCTGGCCTGGGACGAGGGTCGGCGCTTTGCGGTGACCGACGCGATTGTGGATGATCTGGTGCCCAATGGCCCCTTTATGATCGGCATTTGGGAAGTGACGCCCGAAGGCGATGGCACGCGCTACACCGCCAGCGCCAGACACTGGAGCGAGGAGGCCCGCGCGCAGCACGAGGCCATGGGCTTCACCCAAGGCTGGAGCGCGGCGGCGGATCAACTCGCCGCGCTGTGCGAGGCCTGATCAGGCGAAGGCGGGCAGTTTGCGCAAGGCCTGATAGGCCTCCACCACCTGTTGCAAGCGGTTTTCATGACTACGATCCCCGCCGTTGCGGTCGGGGTGGTAGCGGTGAAGCAGGTCGGAATAGCGCACGCGCAGCGCCCGCCGGTCGGCATCCGCCCCCAGCCCCATCACATCGAGCGCGCGCTTTTCCTCAGGGCTGACGAAGCGGCCATCGGGCCATGCGGTGGGGCGCAATTGCTCCTTGCGGGCTTTGGCGCGCTGGCTGATCGCTTCGAGCGGGTCGGCAAAATCGGCCCAGCGCGGCGCGGCATCGATGCCCGCCGTCGGGCGGAAGCTGCGGCTTTCGCGCTCCCAGCCGTGGATCGGGGATTGTGCGGCCCAGATTTCCTCGGCGCTCATGCCCTCGAAATAGTCATAGCCCGCGTTGAAGGCGCGGATATGGTCGAGGCAAAACCAGCGATAGTCCCCCGGCCCGTCAAACCCCGAAGGCTTGTGGCCGGGCGCACGAAACTCGCCCTTTTCGGTGCATTCGGGCCAGTCGCAGACACGATCCGCCCCTTTGACCCGCCCATGAAAACGATCCTGACTCATGTTTGCCGCATGGCCCGATTTGGCCTAGAGGAAAAGATGCAAAAAGAGGAAATTGCCCCATGACCGGCCCCGTTGCCCGCGAAATGCGCCAGTTGCTGGAAAGCGCCCTTGCGCCCGAGCGGCTCGAGATCATCAACGATTCAGCCCATCACGCAGGCCATTCCGGCCATGATGGCAGCGGCGAATCGCATTTCACCATCATCATCCAGAGCGCCGCCTTTGCCGGTGTCACGCGCGTGATGCGCCAGCGCATGGTCAACAAGGCGCTGGGCGATATTCCGGGCGGGCGCGTGCATGCACTGGCGATCCGCGCGCTGGCCCCCGACGAGAGCCTGTGACCCCCGCCCGCCGTATTCGCCGCGCGGCGCGTATTCTGCTCCATGATCCGGCGGGGCGGCTTTTAC
>DDES01000232.1 GCA_002336765.1 Novosphingobium sp. UBA1948
CCAGATGGGCGCCGAACTGGTCGAATCCTCCGATCTGCGGGTGGTGGATGGCCGCGTCTGCATGCGCACGACTCGGGGCTGGAAAGCCATCGACGTGCTCTATCGCCGTGTGGATGACGCTTTCCTCGATCCGCTGACCTATAATCCCGATTCGATGCTGGGCGTGGCGGGGATCATGGATGTCTATCGCAGCGGCGGCATCACCATCGCCAACGCGCCGGGCACCGGCATTGCCGATGACAAGGCGATCTACAGCTTCATGCCGGAAATCGTCGAGTTCTACACCGGCGAGAAGCCGATCCTGAAAAACGTGCCGACATGGCGTTGCAGCGAGCCGGAATCGCTCAAATATGTGCTGGCGCATCTGCCCGAACTGGTGGTGAAGGAAGTGCATGGCAGCGGCGGCTATGGCATGTTGATCGGGCCAACCTCGTCCAAGGCCGAGATCGCCGCTTTCGAACGCAAATTGCGGGCCAAGCCCGACAATTACATCGCCCAGCCCACGCTGTCGCTGTCCACCGTGCCGATCTTCACCAAATCGGGGCTGGCGCCGCGCCATCTCGATCTGCGGCCCTTTGTGCTGGTCAGCCCGCATGGCATCAACATCACGCCGGGCGGGCTGACCCGCGTGGCGCTCAAAAAAGGCTCGCTGGTGGTGAACTCGTCGCAAGGCGGGGGCACCAAGGACAGCTGGGTGCTGGCGGATTAAGGGAGGGACGATAGATGCTTGGACGTTCCGCCTGGGGCCTGTTCTGGATGGCGCGCTATCTGGAGCGCGCGGAAAACACCGCCCGCCTGCTTGATGCAGGCTTTCGCATGGCGCTCACCCGCGGCAATGGCGCCGCATCGGAAGAGTGGCGCAGCCTGCTGGTCTCGCTGGGGCTGGAGGAGGAATATGCCGCTGGCGGCGGCGATTTCGCCGGTCCCTCGATCAGCAACTGGATCCTGCGCGGATCGAGCACGTCGAGCGTGCTGGCGATGATCGAGGCCGCGCGCACCAATGCCCGCATGGTGCGCACCGCCATCACCCGCGAGGTGTGGGAAGCCACCAACGAGACCTGGATGATCCTGAAGGACGCGCTGGCGCGGCCGGTGAAGGAGGCCGATCTGGGCAATGTGCTCGACCTGATCCGGCGACAGGTGACCGCTGTGCGCGGGGCGATGGAAGGCACAATGCTGCGCAACGACATTTTCAACTTCGCGCGCATCGGCACCCATCTGGAGCGCGCCGACAACACCGCGCGCATTCTCGACGTGAAATACCATGTGCTGTTGCCCAGCGCGGCATGGGTCGGATCGCGGCTGGACAATGCGCAATGGGAAATGGTGCTGCGCTCGGTGTCGGGCGAGCGGGCCTTCCGCTGGCTCAACGCGGGCGCGCTCGATCCGCGCGGCATTGCCGAATTCCTGATCCTCGATGGCCGTTTCCCGCGCAGCCTTGCCTATTGCTACTTCAAGCTGACCAGCAACATGGCGTGGCTGTGCCGCGACTATGATCAGGATACCGCCTGCTATCTGATGCAGAAGGAAGCCACGGTGAAGCTGACCGACACCACCATCGGCCAGATCTTCGACTATGGGTTGCACGAATTCATCACCGATTTCATCGTCACCAACCGGCATATCGCGGATGCCATCGCGGCTGACTATCGGTTCACGGAGTAATCCCATGAGGATCACGATCGACCACCAGACGATCTATCGCTTTGACTCGCCGGTGTGGCATGGCGTCAAGCGCCTGCGGCTGACCCCGCGCGATTGCGCGACGCAGACGGTGCTGGACTGGGATATCGCCATCGAGGGCGGCTCGATCGAATGCTGCTATGACGATCACAACCAGAATGCCGTGACCCTGATCGCGCTGGATAGCGGTCTGGTGAACGGGCAAAAGGGCGGCGAGGTCGCCATCCGTTGCCGTGGCACGGTAGAGACGCGCGATGCGGCGGGCGTGCTGGGGCAGCATACCGGCTATATGCCGCTGTGGCTGCTGACCAACCAGACCGAACTGACCAAGCCCGGCCCGAAGCTCAAGGCACTGGCGGGCAGGTTCAGCCATGATGGCACAGACACGATCCCCATGCTGCACCGGCTGATGGAAGCGGTGGGCGAGGCGGTGGCCTACACCAAGGGCGAGACCGGCGCCGACACCAGCGCCGAGGCCGCGCTGGCGGCGGGCAAGGGCGTGTGTCAGGATCATGCCCATGTGTTCATGGGTGCGGCGCGGGCGCTGGGCCTGCCGGCGCGCTATGTCTCGGGCTATCTGTTGATGGACGCGGCGGCGCAGGAAGCGGGCCATGGCTGGGCCGAGGTGTATGTGGCGGGGCTGGGCTGGGTCGGCTTCGATGTGTCGAACAACCAGTGCCCCGACGAACGCTATGTAAGGCTGGCCGTGGGCACGGACTACCGCGATGCGGCGCCGGTGAAGGGTGTGGCGCAGGGCGCGGGTGTGGGCGATCTGTCGGTGTTGCTCAGCGTTGCGCAGCAGCAGGTGGTGGAGCAATAATCCTTCGTCTCCCTTGACGGCACCTGCCATAATTGTGCAACCGCGAATTCAGGGATTCGGCGTTTCGGGGATTCGGGGGGAACAACCAAGTGACCTATTGCGTGGGTATGATGCTGGACAAGGGGCTGGTGTTGATGAGCGACACCCGCACCAATTCGGGCGTCGACAATATCTCCACCTTCCGCAAGACGGTGCACTGGGAAGTGTTCGGCGAGCGCATTGTCGCGCTGATGAGCAGCGGCAATTTGGCCACCACGCAGGCTGTGATCGCCAAGATCGAGGAGCAGAACAAGCTGCCCGCCGACCGGCACAACACGGTGCTGGAATCGCCCACCATGTTCCAGATCGCCACCCATGTCGGCAAGATCCTGCGCGAGACCATCGCCGAGCGCGACCATGACAACGGGATGCAGGGTTCGGGCACCTTTTCGGCCACGCTGATTCTGGCGGGGCAGATCGAGGGCGAGCGCCCGCGCCTGTTCCTGATCTATCCCGAAGGCAATTTCATCGAGGCCACGCCCGACACGCCCTTCTTCCAGATCGGCGAGACCAAATACGGCCGCCCGATCCTGATCCGCGGCTATGACGCGACGGCTGGCTTCGAGGATGCGGTCAAGCTGATGATGGTCAGCTTTGATTCCACGCTCAAGGCCAATCTCTCGGTGGGCATGCCGCTCGATCTGCTGGTGATCGCCAAGGACGAGTTCACCCCCCTCCACGAGCGCCGTATCACCGCCACCGACCCGTGGTACCGCGTGATCTCCGCCAGTTGGAGCGAAAGCCTGCGGGCGGCGCTGGACGGTTTGCCGGATTATCCCTTCCACGCGGGGTAATCCGCGGCGGATCAGGCGCCTTACGTGGCGCCAGCGGTGATCGCCACGATCTCCAGCGCTTCCGGCCTGCCGCCAAAATCGAGCACTTCGCCCACCTCGGCATCCATCATGGCGCGGCACAGTGGCGCGGAAAAGGACAGCAAGCCTGCCGTAGGGTCCGCCTCGTCATCCCCCACGATGGTGATGCGGCGCTCCTGACCATTGAGGCGCAGTGTCACGGTGCAGCCGAAAGCGACGCAGGTGCCGTCGGCCCCGGGCATCAGGCGGGCGGTGGCCTGACGGTTGCGCCAATAGCGCAACTGGCGCCGCGCGGCGGTCAGGTCCTGCTCCTCCGCCAGCGAGGGGATGCGCGCTTCCAACTCGCGCACCTTGCTCTCGATCTGTGCCAGCCCGCGGGGGGTGACCAGATTGGGGCCGGGCGGGATCGGCACCTCGAATTTGGGTTCGAGATGCTCGTCATCACCGTCGCGGCGAAAGGCAACGCTCATCGCGGGATCACCAAAGCCGCGCGATCATTGGGGTGCGGCTGCGGGGCTTGCGGGCGCCGTATCGCGCGCCTTGCGCATGGCTTCCACTTCCGCCGCCGTCTTGAAATCCAGCAGTTCGATCTGGAACACGAGATCCGCATTGGCGGGAATGGGGCCGGTCTTTTGCGCGCCATAGCCCAGCGCGGCAGGGATGCAGAGCCGCGCGATGCCGGTCTTGGCCATCATGCGCAACCCCTCGGAAAAGCCCGGGATCACCGCATCGGCCTGCAAGGCGGAGCGCATCCCTTGGTCGAACACCGCGCCATCGGCGGCCAGATAGCCGATGTAATTGACCAGCACGAAATCGCTGGCCGCCGGTTTGGCGCCCGTGGCGGGGCGCAGCATGGTGTAGCCAAGCCCCGATGCCGTCTTGGCGGCGCAGACGCGTTGCCCCGTCGGAACGACCGGATTGAGCGGCAGCGGGATAATCCCGGCGTCGGGCTTGGCCGGAGCCGGCTTGGCGGCAACCGGCTTGCGCACTGGCGCGGCATGGGCCGGAACGGGGGCGAGAGACAGGGCCACAAGGGCGGCGAGGGGCGACAGGGCGCGCGGCAGCAGCTTCATAAGCGACGCTATAGGGAAGGAACGCGGCACAGGGCAAGCGCCCGCGCATCGGGCGCGGTCCGATACTGGCGCTTGATCCGCAACGCGTGGCAAGCTGGTGTAAAAGATAGGGAAATAGTGCCCAAAGCCCTCGACAAATTGAAAAATTGGCGCAGTAAAAGGCACAGCTATTCAGCGGGGGTTTGAAATATGCGGATGACGGGGCGGACATTGGGACTTGGCTTGGCTCTGGCATTGTCGGCCCCCTGCCCGCCAGTGCTGGCGCAGGGGCTGGCGCAGGGGCAGGCAGCACCCAATCCGCCTGCCGATCTGGCCAGTCTGGCGGCCAAATTCGGCGCGCGCGAGGCGGTGCGCAGCATCAGCCTTTCCCCCGATGGCAAGCATCTGGCACTCGTCAGCAACCTGTCGAGTGGCGACGAGGCGCTCTCGATCGTCAATGTGGAAACCGGCGAGCAACCCAAGCCGATCATGCGCAGCGCGGGCAGCGAGGCGCATATGACCTCCTGCTTCTGGCCCACCGACACCCGCCTCGTCTGCGAGATGCATTACATCGATGTGTCCACCTCGATCCTGCTGGGCGTGACCCGCATGTTCAGCATCAACGCCGATGGCACCGACATCAAACGGCTCACCGCCAACAGCAACGGGCGCTCGCTCTATGCCGCGCAATTCGGCGGCGAGGTGATCGACCAGACCGGTGGCGATACGCAGGGCAGCGTGCTGATGATGCGTGACTATGTGCCCGAAAGGACCACCGGCACGATTCTGGGCAGCGAACAGACCGGTCTGGGTGTCGAACGGATCGATGTCACCACGATCAAGCGCAGCACGGTGGAAAATGCGCGTGCCGATGCTATCGACTATATTAGCGACGGGCTGGGCAATGTTCGCCTCTATGCCGCGCAACCCCACACGCCCGATGGCTATGACCGGCCGATGATCAACTGGTATTACCGCAAGGCCGGATCGCGCGACTGGTCCACGCTCAACCGTGTGGACATCACGCCTTCGGGCAGGATCGGTTTCCAGCCTGCGGCGGTCGATCCCGCGCTGAACGTCGCCTATGGTTTCGAGGGCAAGGACGGGATGAGCGCGCTCTATCGCGTCAAGCTGGATGGCTCGATGGCCAAGGAACTGGTGCTGGCGCGGCAGGATGTGGATGTGGACACCTTGTTGCGCATCGGGCGCCAGCGCCGCGTGGTGGGCGCCAGTTATGCCACTGACCGGCGCGAGGTGGTGTTTTTCGATCCCCAGCTCAAGAGCCTCGGCACCGCGCTGGGCAAGGCCATTCCCGGCAGCCCGATGATCGGCTTTCTCGACGCCAGCGCCGACGAAAACCGCCTGCTGATGATTGCCTCGGCCGACACCAATCCGGGTATGCTCTATCTGTTCAACAAGGCGCAGCGCAAGCTGGACGAGGTGATGCCGGTGCGCCCCGAACTGGTGGATGTGCCGCTGGCGACGATGAAGCCGGTGATGTTCACCGCACGCGACGGATCGCAGGTGCCTGCCTATCTGACCCTGCCGGTGGGCGGCAAGGACAAGGGCCTGCCCGCCATCGTCATGCCGCATGGCGGGCCCAGCGCACGCGACGAATGGGGCTTTGACTGGCTGGCGCAATTCTTTGCCGCACGCGGGTTCGCCGTGCTCCAGCCCAATTTCCGTGGCTCGGCGGGCTATGGCATGGGCTGGTTCCGCAAGAATGGCTTCCAGTCGTGGAAGGAGGCCATCGGCGATGTGGACGATGCCGGCAAATGGCTGGTGAAGGAAGGCATTGCCGATGCGGGCAAGCTGGCCATCGTCGGCTGGTCCTATGGCGGATATGCCGCATTGCAGACCGGCGTGTTCGATCCGGGGCAGTACAAGGCCATCGTGGCCATCGCGCCGGTGACGGATCTGGCGGGGCTGGTGAATGCCAGCCGCGAGTTCACCGATTACAATCTGGTGCATGATATGATCGGCTCTGGCCCGCATGTGCGCGAGGGATCGCCTGCGGCCAATGCGGGCAAGATCACCGCGCCGGTGCTGATGTTCCACGGCACATGGGACCTGAATGTGCCGATCCTCCAGTCGCGCACCATGCAGGACCGGTTGAAGGACGCGGGCAAGCCGGTGGAACTGGTGGAGTTTCCCAAGCTCGACCACCAGCTTGACGATGCCACCGCCCGCACCGCCATGCTGACGCGCATCGACACCTTCCTGCGCAAGAGTATGGGGATGTAGCCAGCGGGCTAGGCGGTGTCCCGCGTTTGCGCGTCGCTGAACATGGACCACAGGGCCATAAACAGCGCGGCGATCACCGGCCCGATGACAAAGCCGTTGAAGCCCATCAGTTCGAAACCGCCAAGCGTGGCGACCAGCACGATGTAGTCGGGCATGCGCGTGTCGCGTCCGACCAGAATGGGCCGGATGATATTGTCCACGCTGCTGATGATGAAGAAGCCGCAACAGCCCAGCACGGTCCCCTGCCACACGGCGCCGGTGGCCAGCAGATAGATCGTCATCGGCACCCAGATCAGGCCGGTGCCGATCGCGGGGAACAGCGAGAAGAAACCCATCGCCACGCCCCACAGCAGCGCGCCGGGCAGGCCAAGCGCCCAGAAGATCAGGCCACCGGTCGCGCCTTGCACCAGCGCCACGATCAGGCTGCCCTTGATGGTGGCGCGGATCACGGCCACGAATTTGCCGATCAGGAGCGCGCGTTGCTCCGGCTCCAGCGGGATGCAGCGCTCGATGCGCGGCACAATCTCGTGGCCGTCGCGCAGCAGGAAGAAGGTGAGATAGAGCGTCACGCCCAAGGCAAGGAACAGGCCGAGCGTGCCTTGCCCGAGGCTCAGGACCTTGGCCAGCACGGTCTGGAAGCTGCTGGCAAAGCCCTGACCGAGCTTGGCGCGCAACCCTTCGATGTCGCCCAGACCGCGGTCGGCCAGCCAGCGCGCGGCCCAATCGGGCAGGCTGCCCTGTGTTGCCTCGAACAAGCGCGCGAGGTTGATGTCGCCATTGCTGATGCGGGCATAGAATGCTCCGCCTTCGTTGAGCAGGGCGGCGCCCAGCAGCAGGGCGGGCACCACCACCGCGACGACAATCACCAACAGGCTGACCAGTGCCGCGCGATTGCGCGCCTGCGGCCATGCCCGCAACAGCCGCCGGTTGAGCGGATCAAACAGCACCGCGGCAATCACCGCCCACAGGATCGCGCCCGCAAAGGGCGCCACCAGCCAGACAAAGCCCAGTGTCGACAGGCCCAGAAGCACCAGCAGAAACGGGCGGGCCAGTGGAGTGGTTGGGGGCGGTTCGCGAGTCATCGGGATTCCCTTCGAACCCCGTTCTGCCCGTTTAACGCCGCGGCGACAACCGGATCAGGCCGAAAAGGCGCAGCGCAGCGCGCCCCAGTGGCGGCCGTGCACGGTGATCGGGCTGGATACGTGCTTCATCAGCACAAAGCGCCCGCCGCCCATGTCGCGGCGATAGATTTGCAACAGGAAGGGATCGCGGTTGCGCCCCGCCGCCAGCCCGACGCGATCGTCGAAGATGCGGCGGTTGCGGCAATTGGCGGCGTTCCACAGCGGATCGCGGCCCTGCGGCTGCGAGAATTTGGCGTTGTGGGTGGCGATATAGCCGTTGCGATCGGTGCAGCAGGCGAAGATAATGCGGCGGTCGAAGCCGAGCAGCGGCTCCTGAAAGCCGGGCAGCAGGGAATCGGCCAGCCGCGAGTGGCGCGCCAGATGCTGTTGCGGATTGCTGCCCATGATGGGCCGGTATTCCTCGTCGAACAGGTCGGCCAGGCCGATACGCCCCTGCTCCACCGCCAGTTCGAGCGCGGCGGAGATGGCTCTCGCGGTCTTGCAGGTTTCCCGCAGGATCGGGGTGTCCTGTGTGGCGACGCCGGTGGTGGCGATCGAATGCAGCAGGCCCTCGGCCAGATCGCTGAGCGAGGTGAGGCCGTCGGAAGCCTCGGCAATCTCGCTGGACGTGCCGATCAGCGCATTGCTGACATGGTGGATCGATTCCTGAAGCCCTTCGAACGTGTGCAGATGGTGATCCGACACCGCGATGATCGCGTCCGATTGCTGGCGCAGCGCGCGCAACTGGGTGGCCGACTGGCTGGTCATGGCGATGATCGCGCCGGTATCGGCCTGCACCTCGCCCGCCACGGCGATGTTCTGCTCGCCCTGTTCGATCAACAGCCGCGCCGAGGCGTTCACGCTGTCGAGCGAGCGGTCGATATCCTGCGTGGCGTTCTGCGTCTTGTTGGCCAGCAGGCGCACCTCATGCGCCACCACGGCAAAGCCCTTGCCGGCATCGCCCGCGCGGGCGGCCTCGATCGCGGCGTTGAGCGCCAGCAGATTGGTCTGCATCGCGATCGAGCGAATATCGTTCGAGATTTTCGAGGCCTCTTTCAGCGAGGCTTGCAGATTGGCCAGCAGATCGGAGGCATCGCGCACGGCGGTGGTCAATTGCTGGGTCTTGGCCAGCGAGATATCGATCTTGCGGCTGGTTTCATCCAGATTGTCGGCGGCCACGGCGATGGTGTTGGCAATGGCCTGCATCTCGCCGGTCAGCGCGCCGGTCTCGCGGGTGAAGGCGGCGGTCGATTGCTTGAGCCCTTCGGCAGCGTGCCGTCCCTCCTCGCTTTCGGCGGCGATCTTGTCGGCATTGCCCACGATATCGGACAGGCGGATGGCCAGTGCGCTGATCTGGCGCCCCAGATCGGACACAACGGCCGCGACGCGCGTGCGGTCGGCTTCGGCAAGACCGGTATCCGGCGTAGGGCCGGGGCCGGAATCAGGTAGTGGGGCAATCGGCAAGGATGCCATGGCGGGCTCACACGGAAGGCAACGGGGCAATACGCTGCGGTTTATCGACAGGTAACCATAGGGGATGCTCCTTCGCCATTCCCCTAAGCGCAAACCCCGTAGGGCTACGCATGCAAGAGGGGGCTGCAAGAAATGGGGGTATGCAAAAAGGGCGGCCCCATGCGGAGCCGCCCTTCCTGTTCGGTCGGAAGATCCGACCGGCGTGCTGCGAAGTCTTACTTGACTTCGACGGTGCCGCCGGCTTCCTCGATCTTCTTCTTGATGTCTTCGGCTTCAGCCTTCGACACGCCTTCCTTGATCGCCTTGGGGGCGCCTTCAACGAGGGCCTTGGCTTCGGTCAGGCCGAGGTTGGTGATGGCGCGGACTTCCTTGATCACCTGGATCTTCTTGCCACCGTCGCCCGTCAGGATGACGTCGAATTCGGTCTTCTCTTCGACAGCGGCAGCAGCTTCGCCACCGGCGGCGGGAGCAGCAACGGCAACAGCGGCAGCAGCCGACACGCCCCAGGCTTCTTCCAGAGCCTTGGCAAGGTCAGCGGCTTCGAGGACGGTCAGCTTCGACAGTTCTTCAACGAGCTTGGCGATATCAGCCATGATTCACACTCCAAATGTTGTTCCGGGCGCGGGGACCATTCCCGCAAACGCCCGATGATCGGGTTTCTAAAAGTCTTACGCTGCGTCCTTGGCGTAGGCGCCGAACACGCGGGCCAGCTTCGCCGCCGGAGCGGTGGTGAGCTGGGCCAGCTTGGTCGCCGGTGCCTGCACAAGGCCGATAAGCTTGGCGCGCAGTTCGTCGAGCGAGGGCATCGAGGCCAGAGCCTTCACACCATTCGCGTCCAGAACCACATTACCCAGCGAACCGCCGACGATTTCGAGCTTGTCGGTCGTCTTGGCGAATTCGACCACCACCTTGGCAGCGGCCACCGGATCGACCGACCACGCAAGCGCGGTCGGGCCGGTCAGGTAGTCACCGATGCCGTCGTAGGCGGTGTCCTGGGCAGCAAGCTTGGCAAGACTGTTCTTCGCAACCTTATAGGTCGCACCGGCTTCGCGGGCCTTGTTGCGCAGGGCGGTGGACTGGGCCACCGACAAGCCGAGGTTGCGGGTGACAACCACCACGCCAACTTCGTTGAACACCGCGTTGAGCTGGGCGACCGAATCGGCTTTCTGCGAACGATCCATGCCTTACTCCTTCTCAATGACCCCTTGGCAAATGCGCCGCGGGGCCGGCTACTTTGTCCTTGCGACGCGCGCGAGGGCGCACCGCAGGGGCGATAAGTCCGTTGACGAAGGGAAGGAGGCGCGCCGCGAAAACGGTCGCAAGAGGCGCCACGCCGATCAAAAGGAGTGGGGCCGTATAATCTCTTTTCCCCGCCTAGGCTGGACATTAAGCGGGGCGAAACCCCGCACCAACTGTCTCGGACGGATGATGCCGCAGGGGTTGCCCCCTTTGGAATCGAAGCGCGCTTTAGCAGGATGGGCCACTGAGTCAACAGGCGTCCGTCGCGCGGACCCGAATCATGGCCCCTTGCGTAAGCTCCCTAGCACTTTGTTAACCATGCTTGCGCTAGTTCGGGGAGGAATCGGGCGCATGGCGTCCGCCAGCGAAGCGAAGGGGTTAGCCGATGTCCACCAGCCGTGCCGTGCAGGTCCAAGATGGGCAGGCCCATGACGATGGCGCTCTGGACCGTCTGTTCGCCCGCGCCAACCCGCGTGTGCTGGACCGTATCGAACAGGTGCTGATCGCGGTGCTGTGGGTGGGGCTGCTCTATCGCGTGGCGGGCTCGCTCAATGGCTATGCGCCGCTGGTGCTGATTTCGGAAACGGCGGTGATGATCTTCGTGCTGATCCGCCGCCCCACCACCAATATCTCGCTGCGGCTGGGCGACTGGCTGCTGGCGATCGCCGCCACCGCCGCGCCGCTGATGATCCAGCCGGGGTTGGACATGTTCCCCGCTATCGCGCCGCTGGGCGTGGCGCTGGTGCTGTTCGGCAATGTGGTGCAGGGCTTGGCCAAGCTGTCCTTGCGCCGGAGCTTTGGCATTGCGCCTGCCAACCGCGGCATCAAGGCCGACGGGCTTTACCGTTTTGTGCGCCACCCGATGTATGCCGGCTATCTGGCCGTGCATATCGGCGTGATGATCCTGATGCCCAGCCCGATCAATCTCGTCATCTATGCCATCGGCTGGTGGGCGCAGATCCTGCGGCTTCAGGCCGAGGAAGCGCTGCTTTCGCAAGATCCCGCCTATGTCGCCTTCAAGCAGAAGACGCGCTACCGGCTGGTGCCGGGGGTTTTCTAAACCGCATTCACGTTGATTGTGCCCGACCCGCGCGGTGCCGCAAGGCGCCTCGCGGGTCGGGCTTTATCCACTTGTCGTTGGGCGTCAGGGATGGCTGACGCTCGTGCCTTAGTTGGGGGTCGGCGCAGTGCCCTCGGGCGCGGGGCTGGGCGAGGGCGACGGGGAGGGGGTCGGTGTCGGGCTGGGGCTTGGCGTGGGTTCGGGCGCCGGGCTTGCGGGCGGCACGGCATGGCTGTGCGGCGCGGCCGAGGCGGCCTGGGTGGAGACAAGCATCAGGCCCGCGAAGAGCGCGGCGGTGATGCGGGGCGAGCGTGTCATGGTTTTGTCCATGCATCGAAGAGTAGTATATTCAGAAATGTTCTAAACAGAATAGCGCTGGATCGTATCAATATTGATGACGAGCCGAGTTTCTGTTAATATATGTTTCGATATATTTCCAAAAACAATCGTTTATATTGACTGAAAATGAATAATGCATTCATTTTCAGTTCATTTTCCGAATCCCCATTGGTGCGTTCGGGTGTCCACGCCGCCTGGATGTCCGCCTGCGCTGTCGGGAATTGACAGGCGGCGGGGTCTGGTCTAGAGGCGGCCCGTTCCATCGCTTCGAGCAAGGGCGGCCCAGCGCGGGGGTCATCCACGAAAGGAAGCGGCGGTTTTGCATCTGACGCCGCAGGCTGCGGGCTTTCACCTTGCATTGAGGGTGATTTGCCGGCGGCCTTTTCTGCGTTCTGAAGGTGCTGCCATTTCACCCGCGCATGGCACTATTTTTTCGGCCCAAGGCTCTTTTTTCCGCGAGAAAGAGCCGCATGGCCACCAACAAAAGAGGCATGAGTTAAGCCCTATGGCATCCCAGCCCATCTCCCGCGCTTCCTCGAAGCGCCGCATTCGCAAGATCTTCGGTGATATTCACGAAGTGACGCAGATGCCGAACCTCATCCAGGTTCAGCGCGAATCCTACGAGCAGTTCCTGCGCTCCGATCCCTCGATCGGTTATGTGTCGGGTCTGGAAAAGACGCTGCGTTCGGTGTTCCCGATCCGCGACTTCGCCGGCACCAGCGAGCTGGACTTCGTGCATTACGAACTGGAAGATCCCAAGTTCGACATCAACGAATGCCGCCAGCGCGGGATTACCTATGCCGCCCCGATGAAGGTCACGCTGCGCCTGATCGTGTTCGAGGTGGATGCCGAGACCGAGACCCGTTCGGTTCTCGATATCAAGGAGCAGGATGTCTACATGG
>DDES01000200.1 GCA_002336765.1 Novosphingobium sp. UBA1948
GTCGTCATCGGCATATCAGGTGCGCACCCGGGCCATCGCCGCCCGCCGGTCGCCGAGCGCGGCGCGGCGCATGGCCGCCCTGTCGGCAACCTGGCTCAACCGCTCGTCCGCCTTGCCACGGTCGGCAAGATGGTCCGCCAGCGCCGCAACCGTCGGGAAACGGAAGATGTCGGTAATCGTCAGTTCCGGAGCGACCCCGGACTTGAGGTCGCGATGGAGCTGGACGGCGAGCAACGAATGGCCGCCGAGCGTAAAGAAGTTGTCGTTGACCCCCACCAGTTCAAGGCCGAGCGCGCGGCGATAGGCCTGCGCGATGTCGCGCTGGAGATTGCTTTCGGGAGCCTGGTATGCCTGCCCCGAGGCTGCCGCCGCGTTCATTTCCGGCTTGGGCAGCGCCTTGCGGTCGACCTTGGCATTCGGCGTGAGCGGGAAAGCCGCAAGCGTGACGAAATGCGCGGGGATCATGTAATCCGGCAGCATATCGCCGAGATGCGCCCTCAGCTTAGCCTCGCAGACCGCCCCGCCCGAAAGGCGCAGATAGGCTACGATCCGCACATCACCCTCACGGTCCTCGCGCACCACGACAACCGCTTCGGCAATGCCGTCAAAGGCCGCGATCCGCGCCTCGATCTCGCCGATTTCGATACGATAGCCGCGCACCTTGACCTGATGGTCGGTGCGGCCGAGGAAGCGCAGAACGCCGTCCTCGGTGTAGCGCACGAGGTCGCCGGTCCGGTAGAGACGGCCGCCGGCAAAGGGATTTGCGATGAACCGTTCGGCGGTGAGTTCCGGCCGGTTGAGGTAGCCGCGCGTGACGCCCTCCCCGCCGATATGCAGTTCGCCGGGCTGGCCGGGCGCCGCAAGGCGCCCGTTGGCATCCATCACATAAAGGCCGGTATTGGCGATCGGCCGCCCGAGAGGCACCACGGTGTCGGTTGCCTGCGCGGTCATGGTGGACGACCAGATCGTCGTTTCCGTCGGCCCGTACATGTTCTCGACGGGCGCGCCGCTCACCTTGCGGATTTCGGCAAGGAGCGAACCCGGCAGCGCTTCGCCGCCGATATAGAGATGGCGGATGCTGCCGAATGCGGCACGATCCGCCTCTCCGGTCAGGAACATCCGCGCCATCGAGGGCGTGCACTGGAGATGCGTGACCGCGTGGCGGGCCACTTCCGCGGCAAAGCCCTCGCCGGATGCTTCCTCCGCGGGAGCGGCGCGCGCGGCGGCGACGACACGGGCGAGCGGCACCAGCCGCTCCAGGACGATATCCGTCGGCACGCCGAAATCGATGAGGCAGGCGACATCGTCGACGCCGACCGCCGCGATCTGCTCGACACGGCGCATCGCGTCCTCGACCGTCCCGAACAGGCCGCTATCCTCGAAATAGCGCAGGAAGGCGAATTCGAGGATCGCATCCATCTCGTCGGCCGACAGCGTCTGCAGGTCGATATCCATCGCCCCGGAAGCGCCCTGCGGCTTCTTGAAGGCCGGGAAAGCCCAGGCATATTGCTTGATGAGCGCGGCGGCGCTGCGCAGATAGGCCTTCATCGGCTCGCGCGCCCGATTGCGCACCTCCTCGCGGTCCTCGCCCAGCAGCGTGTGCAGCATGAGCGTGACCTTGTAGTCATCCGGATTGCGGCCGCACTCCACGAGCGTCTCGCGATAGATGCGGATCTTCTCGGCAAGCTCCTCGATGGACTGGCCGAGAAGATGGGTCAGCACGTTCGCCCCCAGCCGCGCGGCCTCACGGTAGGTCTCCGGGTTGCCGGCCGTGGTCAGCCAGATGGGAAGCTCGCGCTGAACGGGACGCGGCTGCGTGACGACGTTCGTCGTGCCCGCGCCGAAATCGAACGACACGGCCTCGCCGCGCCAGAGTTTGCGCACCACCTCGATGTCGCGGATCATGCCGGTCTTGTTGTTCGGCGGCGCGTTCTCGGGGCGCAGCACGAAGTCCTCCGGCATCCAGCCGGAAGCGAAGCCGATGGCCACGCGGCCGTTGCTGAGATTGTCGAGCACGGCCCATTCTTCCGCCACGCGCAGCGGATGGTGCAGCGGCAGGACGCAGCTTCCCGCGCGGATCGAAAGGTTCTTCGTGACGGCGGCGACCGCCGCGCCCGTGACGGACGGGTTCGGATAGGGGCCGCCGAAGGCGTGGAAATGCCGTTCCGGCGTCCATACGGACTGGAAACCGTTCGAATCGGCGAATTTCGCGCCTTCCAGCAGGAGATGGTATTTGGCAGGCCCCGCACCGTCGTCGTTGCCCCAGTAGAACAGGCCGAATTCCATCGGCCCCTTGCCGGGCGCCCGGCGGATGGCTGTGGCTTCGCCCTTGTGCGCTTGCGTCTCGGGTGAATGGATCACGACCTTGAAACCGCGCGCCAGCGTCCAGAAAAGCTCCAGCACGGAAATGTCGAAGGACAGGCTGGTGACGGCGAGCCAGACGGGCTGGTTCTGCGTATCGCACGCCACCCGCTCATCCATGCCCGCAAAGAAGTTCACGACATTGCGGTGTTCCACCATGACGCCCTTGGGGCGGCCGGTGGAGCCCGACGTATAGATCACATAGGCGAGGTTTTCCGGAGCGGCGGCTGAAACGAGCCGGTTCCGCGGCCCGTCCTGCGCCAGCAGATCCTCGATGAAGACCGTGCGCGCGCCGGGGGCGGAAAGCGTTTCCGCGACCGCGCGGCTGGCGAGGACCACCCCTGCGCCGCTGTCCTCCAGCATATAGGCAAGCCGGTCGGCCGGGAAGTTCGGATCGAGCGGCAGATAGGCCCCGCCCGCCTTCTGGACGGCAAGCGCGCCGACCACGAGGTCGATGGAACGCGGCAAGTGAAGCCCTACCATCGTATCCGGCAGGACGCCGAGCGCCAAAAGCGCATGGGCGACGCGGTTCGCCCGCAATTCGAGTTCGCGGTAGGTCACGCTCTCGCCGCGCCAGGCAACGGCGGTCGCGTCGGGCGTGCGGTCGATCTGCCGCTCGATCGCGGTGTGCATGCAGAGCGTACGATCGAACGCCCGCGCGCTGTCGTTCCACTCGTGGATGACGCGGCGTCTCTCCTCCTCCGCCATCAGCGGCAGGTCCGCGACGAGACCGGCGCCGACGGCAAAGGCGGAAGCCAGGATGGCGATGCGGCGCGCGTAGCTCGCGGCATCCGCATCGGAAAGACGCGTGCGGTCATAGACCAGCCGGTCGCCGCCGCCGTCCTTGCCGAGCACGAAGGTGAGCGCGCATCCGGCAAGCGGCGCAGCCCCCGCCTCGCCGTCTTCGACGATGCCCACGGCAAGGCGCGGCTCCTGCGCGCCGAGGCCCCGGCGCGTCAGATCGGCAAGATAGGGGCCTTCGCGGCGCGCGCTTTCGAGCCGTTTCGCGACATCAAGCGAGAAATCGGAAACCGCGTCCTCGGCCGTAAGCTCGATCCGCAACGGAACGCTGCGTGCAAAGTAGCCCGGGAACCGGTCGGCGCATGCGCGCATGTCCGACGAGGAATAGGCGATGTCCAGCCGGTCCTGACCGGAGAAGCGCGCCAGGAAGGCACCGATGGCGGCGATACGGCTTTCGAGGCGCATCGATGCCGGCAGGCCGAGGTCGAGAGCGGCAGGATCGGCGGCAACACCGCCCATATCGGCCACATCGTGCAGCTCGACCGCCTCCGGCGATCGCAGCCGCTCGACGGCCCGCGTTTCGAACCGCGCGGCGCGGCGCACGGCGGCGTCCAGCGCCGCACCGTCCTGCTCATCGAGGCGGGGAAGCCGGTCGCCCGCACGCAGGCAGGCGGAAAGAAGCGCACCGTCCTCATATCGCACGCCCTCGATCAGCACCGGCCGGTCGGCCGCCGACACCAGCACGCCGTCCGTGGTGACGGAGAGCACCGTTCCGGGTGCGGCAAGCTGCGACGTATCGTGCGCCTCCTCAAAGCGGGTAAGGTGGAAAAGACCGTCGGCGCTCAGAACCTTGGGAGCGGAGAGCCGGTTGGCGTAGCCCGGTCCGAAATCGAGGGCGCGCCAGAGGCGCGACAGCTCGTTGGCGGTGCGCTCGAAAGACACTGTAGCGGCAGCCGCGGGGCGGCGGTCGAGGGCATAATAGGTGCGTTGCGAGAAATCCTGCGGCGTGCCGGCAAGCGTGCCGCGCCCGATGGCCGCGACCAGTTCGCCGAAGGTGGCGAGCCCGGCCTCGAAGCACTTCGTATTCAGGCTGAGCGCGGTTTCGTTGGGATCGATCGCAAACCGGGACTGGGCATAGACGACGCCCTCGTCCGCACCGGCCGTGATTTCATGCCAGGTGACACCGAAGGACTGTTCGCCCTCCAGAATGGCCCAGGCCGGAGCGTTGAGGCCGGCGAAGCGGGGCAGCGGCCCGTCGTGGAAGTTCACCGCCCCCTGCCGCGCCTTGCGCCAGACGGTCTCGGGCAGCATGCGCAGGTTGGCGATGCTGAACAGCCAGTCGTATTCGACGCCGGCGAGGGTTTCGCCGAGATCGCGCCCCCAATCGTAAAGCGGAATGCCGTTCTTTTCGGCCCAGGCGCGGGCCGGCGCACCACCGGAAACCACGCCGACGACCCGATGGCCTTGCTGCAACAGCATTTGCCCGCATTGCGCGAGCAGCGTTTCGTTCCCGATGAGGAGGCAATCCACCATGTCAGCACCCGTCGCCCAGAATGTGTCCGTTGTCGGCCACCGTGGAGATACTTGCCGGAGGAGACCAATTCCACCTATCCGTCACAAGTTAAAATAACACCCACGAGCCTATTCTTGCCGCCATATTGCCATCTGCCCCATTCCAGTTCATGATTAAAAGGATATTAAGCTTAATAAAGTGTTAAAATTAAATATAAAATTGAAACAATATAAAACTATGCGTTAAATAAATCCAATAACGCTACACGTTTCGGCCGAAATCGACTTTACCATAAATGAATATTAAGGAAGCCCCGTCATGAAATGATGGCATACTGTAAAAGACAGAAATAGCGAAGAGCAGACAAGATGCCGGACAACCACGACATATCGCCGAATGACATTGCCATCATCGGCATGGCGCTGCGGGTGCCGGGTGCCGGAAATGTCGAAACGTTCTGGCAGAATCTTCGCGCAGGACGCGAAGCGATACGCACTCTCTCCGACGATGAACTGCTTGCCGCCGGTGAAAGCCCGGAACGCTTCAACCACCCGAACTACGTTCGCCGCACCGCCGATCTGCCGGACATGGAAATGTTCGACGCGGAATTCTTCGGGCTGAGCCCGAAGGAAGCGGCGATCATGGATCCCCAGCACCGACACTTCCTGGAATGTGCCTGGGAGGCGATGGAGGATGCCGGGCGCACGCCGAACACCGTCGCGGGACCTGTCGGCGTCTTCGCCGGCTGTGGCATGGGCCACTATTTCTATTTCAACGTCTGCAGCAACCGCCAGCTCGTCGACCAGGTCGGCATGTTCCTGCTGCGCCACACCGGCAACGACAAAGACTTCCTCGCCACGCGCGCGTCCTTCGCGTTCGACCTGCGCGGGCCTAGCGTCAATGTGCAGACCGCCTGTTCGACCTCGCTGGTGGCGGTGCATCAGGCCTGCCAGAGCCTGCTCAACGGCGAAACCGACATGGCGCTTGCCGGCGGCGTGACCATCGAGCTGCCGCATCGGCGCGGCTACATGCACCAGGAAGGCGAGATCCTTTCGCCCGACGGCCATTGCCGCGCCTTCGACCACCGCGCCGGCGGAACGGTCTTCGGCAGCGGGGCCGGCGTCGTCATCCTGCGGCGGCTCGCCGACGCCATCGCCGACGGCGACATCGTGCATGCCGTGATCAAGGCCTCCGCCGTCAACAATGACGGCGCCAGCAAGGCCGGCTACCTTGCCCCCAGCGTCACCGGACAGGCCGAGGCGATCATCGAGGCTCACGGCCTCGCCGGCATCGAAGCCGACACGATCCAGTATGTCGAGTGCCACGGCACCGGCACCTATCTCGGCGACCCCATCGAAATCGAGGCGATGACGCAGGCCTTCCGCCAGACGACGAGCCGGACCGGCTTTTGCCGTGTTGGCTCGGTCAAATCGAATATCGGCCATCTCGACACGGCTGCCGGCGTCGTTGGCCTGATCAAGACGACGCTGGCACTCAAGCATGGCGAAATCCCTCCCACGCTCGGCTTCGAGAAGCCGAACCCTTCCATCGATTTCGCCGGCAGCCCCTTCATCGTCAACGACCGGCTGACGCCCTGGCCGCAGGCCGCCGGACCGCGCCGCGCCGCCGTGAACTCGCTCGGCGTCGGCGGTACGAACGCCCATATCGTGCTGGAACAGGCGCCTCTCGATACGCGCGCCGCCGCCAATGATGCAGAACCGCAGGTCCTGCTGTTCTCCGCCAGAAGCCGAAAGGCGGCGGAACAGGCCGCTGTCCGGCTCGGCGCCGCGCTCACGGCACAGCCGGCGCTCTCGCTTGCCGATGCCGCCTATACGCTCCATGCCGGGCGCAAGCCGTTCGAACATCGCTGCGTCGTCGCAGCGGCGGACCGGCAGGATGCCATCGCCGTCCTCGGCGGCGCTGAACCGAGGCGCATTTTCAGCCATACCGTGCTCGATGCTCCCTCGGGCGCGACCTTCCTCTTCCCCGGCGGCGGCGCACAGCATGTGGGCATGGCACGCCGGCTCTACGAACAGGACCACGCCTTCCGCGCCATCGTCGATGAGGGCCTGGCAGCGCTTCCGGCCGATGCGGCATCCGAGCTTCGCGCAGTCTGGTTCGAGGACAACCAAGCGGGGCGCGAGGACGCGGCCCGCCGTTTCCTAAGGCCGGCCCTGCAGCTTCCGGCCATTCTCATCGTCGAGGTGGCCATCGCCCGGCTCTGGATGGCGCGGGGCGTAAAGCCTGCGGCTCTCGTCGGCCATTCCATGGGGGAAAACGCCGCGGCCTGCATCGCCGGCGTGCTCGAGTACCGGGACGCCGTGCGGCTCGTGCGCCTGCGCGGGGAACTGTTCGAGACCATCGCGCCGGGCGGCATGCTGAGCGTGCCTCTCTCGCAGCAAAACCTTGCGGCGATACTGCCCGCCGAACTCGACATCGCCTCCGTCAACGCGCCGGAACTCTGCGTCGTTTCCGGCCTCAACGGCGACCTCGCAGCCTTCCAGCAAACGCTTGCGGCGCGCGGCGTCGAGGCGACGCGCATCGCCATCGACATCGCCGCCCATTCCCGCATGCTCGACGGCATCCTGCCGCGGTTCGAAGCCTTCCTGCGCGGCATCCGGCTTTCGGCCCCCGCCATCCCCATGCTTTCCAACCGAACGGGCGCCTGGCTCACCGCCGCAGAGGCGACCGATCCGCTGTACTGGACGCAGCATCTGCGCTCGTCCGTGCTCTTCGGCAGGAACATGGCGCTGCTTTCGGAAGATCCGGGCCGCGTCTATATCGAAGTCGGCCCCGGGCGGGCGCTTTCCTCGCTCGCCAAGATGCAGCCCGGCATCGCTGCCAATCAGGTGATCCACAGCCTGCCGCATCCCGAGGAAGAGACCGACGACCGCCTGCATTTCCTGACCGCGCTCGGCCGCGTCTGGGCCGTCGGCCTGCCGGTGGACTTCGAGGACGGCTGGAGCCGACAGGGTGCGCGGCGCGTCTCGCTGCCCACCTATCCTTTCCAGCACCAGCACTATTTCATCGAGCGGGCGGCGACGGAAAGGGTGGCGGCGGCTGAGGAGCCATTGCTGCGCCTGCCGGATATGGCCGACTGGGGCTACCGCCAGACCTGGAGACAATCGGCCGCCGATATCCTGATCGACGCCGGCAGGAAGCCCCAAAGCTGGCTCCTCTTCCTCGACGATGGCGGTGTCGGCGCCACGCTCGCGGCGCAACTGCGCGAACTGGGTCATGACGTGCGCACGGTCACGTCCGGCGACGGCTTCGCCAAGCTCGGCCGGAACGACTATGTGCTGGGCAGCGCGGACGGACGGGCCGGCTATGATGCGCTCGTGGCCGGGCTGCTGGAGGATGGCCCCTTCCCCGCCAATATCGTCCATCTCTGGCTCGTGACGCATGACAGCTGGCATCGCCCGGAATCGAGTTTCTTCGACCGCCTTCAGGAAACGGGTTTCTACAGCCTTCTGCATCTCGCGCAGGCGATGGCCGACACCTCCATCAACGGCACTCACCTCACCGTCGTGACAAACGGCATGCAGCGCGTGGGCGACGAACCGTTGCCGCTGCCCGGCAAGGCCACCGTGCTCGGCCCGGGCCTCGTCATCCCGAAGGAGCTGCCCGGCGTCACGGTCCGCCTTGTCGACATCGACATTCCTACGGCGGCGGAAAAGAAGACGCGCCGCACGCCGGCAAGTCTGCTTTCTCAGCTTTCGGGCGCAAAGCGGGATGCCGGGCCGGCACCCTGGCTTGCACCGCTTTGGGAAGAGCTGCTGGCCTCGCCCGGAAACGAGGTCGTTGCGCTGCGCAAGGGCCGGCGCTGGGTCCCGACCCATGTCGCCCTGCCTCTCCAGCCGGCCGGCGAAGCCCCGATCTTCCGGGACGGTGGAACCTATGTGATCACCGGCGGCCTCGGCGATCTTTCCATGGCCATCGCCCGCGCGCTTGCCGGGCGGCACGCGGCAAAGCTCGTTCTTCTCGGGCGCACGCCTTTGCCGAGCCGGGACAGCTGGGCCTCCTATCGCCGGCTGCATGCTGGGGACGACCGGGCAAGCCGCGGCATCGCCGCCATCGTCGAACTCGAAGCCCTCGGCGCCGACGTGCTCTACCTCTCGGCCGATGTCGGCAATCCGGAGGAAATGGCCGACGCCTTGGCGCTGGCGCGGAAGCGCTTCGGCGCGATCCACGGTGTCCTGCATACGGCAGGCGTAATCGACGACGCGCTCATTCCTCTCAAGACCTTCTCCGGCACCGAAAACGTCCTGATGCCCAAGGTTCACGGGACAGCCGTGCTGGATCAGGTTCTGGCCGGCGATGCGCTCGATTTCATGGTGCTGTTCTCCTCGACCAGCACCGACACCGCCCCTGCCGGGCAGGCCGACTATGTCGCCGCGAACGCCTATCTCAATGCCTTTGCGGAAAGCCGGACCGCTGCCGGGCGGCGGACGATTGCCGTCCATTGGGGCATCTGGAACGAAGTCGGCCTTGCGGCACGCGCCGCCGGCAACGGCACGCGCCCGGCCGAAACGAAGCATGTAGCAGCCCACGGCCCCCTGTTCGAACACTGGGTCGAGGACGCCGGGCGCACGCAATGGCTCGAATTCGTCGCCAGCCCCGCGCGCCACTGGATGTGGAACGAACACCGCCTGGTGTCGGGCCTGCCCGTTCTGCCGGGCACCGGCTATATCGAGCTGATAGCGCAGGCGCTTGCGGAATACGGCATGACTGGGACACCGGTGATCGAAGACCTGGTTTTCCTGCGGCCGCTCGCGATAGAGGACAATGCGGAAAAGCGCGTTCGCGTTCGCCTGCAGGCGCAGGACGGCGGCTTCAAGGTCATCGTGGCGGCCGGTGGAACCGAGGAGGCATCCGTATTCCACCCCCATGCGGAGGCGCTCGTCCGAATCGAAGCTGATACCCGCCCCTATTCCGTCCAGACCCCCGGCACCCGGGGTGAACAGTGGAGAAAAAGCCTTCGCGCCCGCGAAGGCGGGGCGCTGCGCTCTGTGCAGGAAGACCATATCCGCTTCGGGCCACGGTGGGCGGTGCTGCGCGCAATCGACATGGGCGAAAGGCAGGCACAAGCGAGCCTCAGCCTGGACGCCAGCTTTGCCGCTGATCTGGCAACCACCCGGCTGCATCCCGGCCTGCTTGACATCGCGACCGGCTATGCGATGGAACTTGTCGACGGCTATGATCCGGCGAAGGGCCTGTGGGCTCCCATGTCCTATTGGCGCATCCGCATTCTGGATACCTTGCCGCAGGAGATCACCAGCCACATCCGCCTGAGCGATAAGGACAGCCTGGGCGAAGGCTATGCGGTCTTCGACGTGACGATAACCGATCCGGACGGACACGTCCTCGTGGAGATCGAGCGGTTTGTCGTCAGGAAGCTCGCAAGCAATACCAGCCTTGCGGAAGCCGGCGAGCCTGAGCACGGCAAGGGCGAAGCCGCCACGACCCCCGCCATGCTGCGCCTCGCCGCACAGGTCCGGCAGGGCATCCTTCCCTCGGAAGGCTACGAGGTGCTTGCCCGCGCGCTCGCCACCGGCGAGACTCAGCCCATCGTCTCGACGATGCCGCTCGAACGCCTGAAGGCAAGGGCGCAGCAGGTGCAGGCCGAAGCGGACGAGCCGGTGCAGTTCCTCGAGCGCCCCGAGCAGGCGGGCGACTATGTCGCGCCGCAGAGCGAGATCGAGAAGACGCTGGCCAGCTACTGGAGCGAGCTGCTCGGCATCGGCCGGATCGGCCTGCATGACAACTTCTTCGACATCGGCGGGCACTCGCTCATCGCCGTGCGGCTCTTCCGCATGATCCGGTCAGCCTATGCCGTGGACCTGCCGATTTCAGTCCTGTTCGAAGCACCGACGATCGCCGCCTGCGCGGCGCTGATCGAGAAGGAGACGGGAGGACATTCTCCGCGCGAGGAAGGCGGGGAGAATGCCGGACAAACAGACCCCGCTTCGCGGCCCATGCATCTCGTTCCCATGAGTGCCGGCCCCAAGAACGGCGGGGCACCGTTCTTCCTCTGCGCCGGCATGCTGGGCAACGTGCTCAACCTGCGTCACCTCGCCCTTCTGGTGGGGGCGGACCGGCCGATTTACGGCTTGCAGGCACGCGGCCTTTACGGGGAACAGGCACCGCACGAGACCTTCGAGGAGATGGCGCGCGACTACATCGCCGAAATTCGCCAGGTGCAGCCGCACGGTCCCTATCTGCTCGGCGGCTTCTCCGGCGGCGGGTTCGTCGCCTACGAGATGGCGCGCCAGCTGCAGGCCGCCGGCGAAACCGTCGCGGATATCGTGATGCTCGACACCCCGGTGTTGACGGCGATCGATTTCTCCCTGCTCGACCGCGTTCTTCTGAAAGCCCAGGACATACGCCGCGAACGCGCGGGGTTCATTGCCCAGTGGCAGGAGGGACGGCGCATTTCGCGCACGCTTCGCAACACGCAGGCGCACGCCGCCGATCCGGCGGCAGCGCCGGGCGACTTCCACAACGACGCCGTCCGGCTGGCCTATATGCGGGCTCTCGACCGCTACGAGATCCACCCCTACGACGGTTCCGTCTTCCTTTTGAAGCCGCAGCCGAACATCATCTACCGGCTTCCGGGCGGGCGCCTGTTCCAGGCCGGAAGAAGCCTCGTGCGCGAGGACAACGGCTGGTCGGCCTATGTCGCCGATCTGACGATCGCGGGCGCGCCGGGCGATCACGACAGCATGGTTCTCAACCCCAATGTCTGCGTGCTGTCGAACAAGATACGGGCGAGACTGAAGGCGCGTGAAGCGGGAGCTTACCGCTACGCGATGCCGCTTGCGGCGGAATGACAAGGCCGATGGCGCCCGCACGTAACATCGTGCGGGCGCTTTCGCTTCTAGTTCAACGCGACCTCGGGGGAGCGCTTTTCGCCGGGAACGGATGCGCCGACGAAATCGCTGAGCATGCCGATTTCCGCCGCCAGCGTGTATTCGGCCGCCAGTACCTCGTATTGCGCTTCGGCGATATGGATATCGGCATTGGCGACATCCTCGTTCAGGCGGATTTCGTCATAGACGGTGCGGTCGCCGAGCTTGCGCTCCTGCTTGACGCCGTCGAGCGCGGCTTGCGCATTGCGCTTTTCCATGTGGGCGAGCCGCATGGCGTCTTCCGCACGCGCGCGCCGGGCACTGGCTGCCCGCACCGCCGCCGTCACGCCGTTGACCGCGGCATCCCGTTCGTAGGAGGCGGCCGTTTCCTCGCTGTGCTTCTGGCGAAGATCGGCAGAGCGCATGCCGCCGGTGTAGATCGGAATGGAGAAGCGGACGAACGCATTGGCGGAATGATCGCGCTCGTTGCTATAGGTTTCGCTTTCCTCGCCGTTCAGGCCGAGAGACAGCGACACCGTCGGCTTGTAGGCGCCCTTCGCCTCTTCGACGCGCGCGGTGGCGCTTTCGACCAGAGCCGATCGCTGCGCAATTCTCGGATTGTTGCGCAAAGCCGTCTCGATCAGCTCGGGTTCGGACTTGGAGAGCCGCGCGGCAAAGGAAGGCGTCTTCGCGCCGGCAGGCACCGAGATATTGTATTGGAGAAGTATCTGCTCCGCCGAGGCGAGGCCGATCTTCGCCTGCTCGCGAACGACGGCGAGCCGGGCAAGCTGGCGGTTGATATCGTTGAGATCCGCCTGGCTTGCGGCGCCCGCGGCCACCTCGGTGCTCACGCTGTCGCGCAGCCGGCGCAGCTGCTGTTCCTGCCGTTGCCGCACGGCAATCGTCGTTTTCTGGCGCTGCACGGCGGCGTTCGCCAGAAGCACCCCATAGGTCGTGGAGAGCAGGCTATCCTTCGCCGCTTCGCCGGCTGCCCGATGAGAGGCTCTGGCCGCCTTCATGGCCGCCTGCGCGCGGCCACCCTGATAGAGCGGCACCTCGACCGACAGGCCATAGGAATATTCGCTGCCGGAAGCCGCGCCGGGGAACGAATTGCTGCGCTCCTGCAGGAGGCCGGCCTGCGCGTTCAAAGAGACCGTCGGCAGCATCATCGCCCGCGCCTTGGCAATCTCCTCGCCCGCCGCATCGCGCCTCGCCAAGGCGGCAAGCACCTCGGGCGTCGCCAGGGTCGAAGCGAATTCGGCCTGATGGAAGGAGTGCGTCTGCTCGGTCTGACGGATCGGGACAGTGATCGAACCGGTTGTTTCCGAAGAACAGGGAGCGTTCAGGCTGGTCGTCGCCTTGCAGGACCCGTCTTTGGAGACCTGCTTGCCCGTCGTTGCGCAGCCCGAAAGTATAACCAGGCAACCAAAGAGAATAAAATTTCTCTTATTTTTGAATCTCATTGGTACCGCCCCTATGGAAGGCAATTCCCGTCGATTGCCAATACTCTCGCGTCACCGCGCAGAATTTTTCGGCGGTTCGCCTTCCTATCAAGGTGTAAACAAACGTAGTTAACAAACGGTGAAATCATCGGGGGCCGAACCGGGCTCATCAATCATTTGATAAAGCTTGATTGGTATGAAATGAGCTTGGCCGCCTCTCAGCCGCCAGATGCTTCCGAACTCTGCGGGAACTGCAAATGCAGATGGCCTTTTCTCAAAAGCGTATCGCAACCGGCGCCATATGGACCGTCGCGACCCACGGCGTGAGCGTCGCGATCCGCTTCGTCGTCAACGTCATCCTTTCGCGCCTCGTCTCCCCCGAGGTGCTCGGGACGCTGATGGTCATCAATACGCTCAAGGTCGGCATGGAGCTCGTGACGGATGTCGGCATCGGGCAGAACATCGTCATCAGCCCGAACAGCGAAAAGCGAAGCTTCCGCGACACCGCATGGACCTTCCAGGTCCTGAGAGGTTTCCTGCTGTTCGGCCTGCTGTCGCTTGCCGCCTATCCGCTCGCACAACTCTACGACATTCCCGCATTGGCGATACAGTTGAGCGCGGTATCGATCGTCATCATCGGGATGGGGTCGCTGTCGATCTACTATCTGCAACGGCGCATCGAGATCGTGCGCCTGAACCTGTTCGACCTTGCCATGGATGTCGCAGGATCGATCGTGGCGGTGGTCCTGACCTTCATGAGCCCCACGATCTGGGGCCTTATCATCGCAAACATCATCGCCATCGCCATCCGGGCGGGCATGGCGTATCTCCTGCCCGACGCCCGCAACTGGTTCGCCATCCACAAGGAGCACGCGCGCGAAATCCTTTCGCTCGGAAAGTGGATCTTCCTGTCCTCGCTGCTCTCCTTCCTCAGCTTCAATTTCGACAAGCTCTTTCTCGCCCAGGCCCTGCCGCTTGCCGTGGTCGGCGTCTATTCCATCGCGCGCGGCATCGCAGACCTTCCCACCATGGTGGCGGGACGGCTGAGCCACCAGCTCGTCTTTCCGCTGATCGCGGCGCACAAGACCGGCGACAAGGACGCCCTGCGGCGTCACATCTCCCCGCTTCGGATGAAGCTGCTGCTGCTGCTCGCCTTCGGCGTCGCCGCCGGCGTATCCCTCTCGGACATTGCCATCGAACTCGTCTACGACGACCGCTACCAGGATGCAGGCTGGATGCTCGCCGTGCTGCTCTTCGGCGTCTGGATGGCATCGCTCAGCGTGATCAACGACTACACCCTGCTCGGCCTCGGCAAGCCGGTCTATGGCGCCTTCGGCAATTTCGCGAAGCTGCTTTGCCTGGTCGTCGCCATGACCTTGGGTACCCAGGCCTTCGGCCTTCCCGGCGCGCTCGTAGCCATCGTGCTCGGCGAGTTCCTGCGATATGTACCCGCCGTGATCGGGCTGCACCGCGAGGGGCTGTCGTTTGTCAGGCAGGATCTCCTGGCCAATGCGCTGATGCTTTTGCTGGTCGCATTCTTTCTGTTCCTTCGCCACCAACTCGGCTTCGGCTCGCCTTTCGAAGGCATGCCGGCCCTGTTCGCCTCCTAGCGGGTCCCCATGCAGACTGGCCAACCGACGACTGGCATCGTTCTGATCGGACGCAACGAAGGCGAACGCCTCGTCGCAGGCCTCGAATCGCTGGGCTTCCATGCCGCAAGGGCGGTCTATGTCGATTCCGGCTCGACGGATAACAGCATCCGGGAGGCTGCCAGCCGGGGCGTCGCCGTGGTGGAACTGCCGCAGGACCAGCCCTTCACCGCGGCGCGCGCACGAAACGCCGGCTTCCTCGAACTCGTCAGGCTGTATCCGGATACTAGCTTCGTGCAGTTCCTGGACGGCGACTGCCGGCTCCAGTCCGACTGGCTCGGCACGGCCCTCGATTTCCTGGCCGGCCACGAGGACGTGGCCATCGTCAGCGGCCGGCTGAGGGAAATGCATCCCGAACGATCGGTTTACAATTACCTCTGCGACCGCGAATGGGATACGCCCGTCGGCGAGGCGGACGCCTGCGGCGGTATCTGCCTCGTCCGGCGGCCGGCATTCGAGGCCGTATCGGGTTTCCGCCCGCAGCTGATTGCCGGCGAGGAACCCGAAATGTGCCTGCGGCTTCGCGAAAAGGGGTGGAAAATCTGGCGCGTGGACGCCGACATGGCCAGCCACGATGCGAACATGCTGCGGTTCTCGCAATGGTGGCGGCGATCGGTGCGCGCGGGTTACGCCTTCACCGAGGTCACCCTTCTCCACAGGCATTCACCGAAGCGTATCTGGAAACGCAATGTGGTGAGCGCGCTTCTATGGGGTTGCGTCCTGCCCCTCCTCATCCTCGCGGGCGGGATCGTCCATCCGGCCTTCCTGGCGCTTGCGGCCATCTATCCGCTGCAAGTCGCAAGGATCGCACTTCGTTCGAATGACTGGCGGAGAGCGTTCTTCTTCGTGCTCGGGAAATTTTCCGAGACGCAGGGCATCTTCAAATTCGCCATCGGCAAGATGCTCGGCAAGCGCCAACGGCTGATCGAATATAAATAGCAACGCCTTCTCAGGCGTCCGCCTGCCGCCCCTTCGTCCTGAAAAGGGTTTCCAGGGTCTCCGCAAGGGTATGGATATCGTGCAGGCGGGCGACGCGGTTACGGCCGGCCTTGCCCATTTCATCGAGCTTTTCCCTGGGCAGCGCGAGCGCCTGGCGGATGGCGGCTGCCAGCGCGTTTTCGTCGCCAGGAGAAATCAGCCAGCCGCACTGTTCATCGACCAGTTCTGGAATGCCGGCGATGGAGGTCGTAATGACCGGCCGGCCGAGCGCCAGCGCCTCCATAAGCACGATGGGCAGGCCTTCCGCATAGCTCGGCAGCAGGAATATCCGCCCTTCGGCAATGAGCCGGCGCACCTCCTCGTTCGAGGCCCAGCCGTAAAGGCTCACCTGATCCGCGACGCCGTGACGGGCGATCTCTCTTTCGACCTCCGCCCGGCTTTCGCCGTCCCCCGCCAGGATCACGCGCAAGTCGGGATAGTCGGCACGCAGCGCCGCGACCGCGGCCGGGATATGAACCTGCCCCTTTTGCGGGCAAAGCCGCCCGACACAGACCACCGTCCTGCTGTCATCCTCGGCCGGTGGCGCGACCTGAAAATCCCCGAGCGGGATGCCGCAGCGGGCGACGTGAATCTTGTTCGCGTCCTGCGGCTTGGCGCAAAGGTCGGAAAGCCGCTTGCGGCAATAGTCCGAGATCGCCACGACGAAGGCGGCATTGTCGATCTTCAGGTCGAAGCTGAGGGTCGGTGCTTCGACGAATTCATCCGGCCCATGCGCGGTGAAGCTGTAGGAAGGCCCGCCCATGGCACGCGCAAGCATGGCGACGGCCGCAGCATTGGTGCCGAAATGCGCATGGACATGCTCTATGCCGGCGCGCCTCGCCTTCTGCCGAAAGCTCGCCGCCTCCATGAAATAGGCGATGTGCCGGACGAGACCGCCGCCCGAATTGCGCAGCAATCGCCGCCAGAGCGGCACCGCGCGCAGAACACCGGGCAGATTGCCAAAAACCTCCCGGGCGGCCGAAAGCAGCAGACCGGGCATGTCTTTGTCGAGAAGATAGGTCGTGCGGTCGGCTTCCTGCCTGTCCCTGGCGTCCACCAGTGGCGCGTGGAAGCGGCGAACCGCGAAACGCTCGATCGTAACCCCTCGCGCCTCGAGGGCTTCGATTTCACGGCGGATGAACGTCCCGCTCGGTGCCGGATAGGTATTGAGAAGATAGGCGATGTTCATTCGCTCGCTCCGGCGGAACAATCCGCTGCCCGCAATCGCGCTTTACCCGACGCTCTTCAAGGACGGAGCAGGCTTCTTGCCGCCGCCGCCGACCAACGAGCGCTGACGGGTGAGAAGCGAGAAGAACGGAGACAGCACCTTCTGCATGCCTTTCTCATCGGACTTGTTCACCAGCGTGCCGACAAGCTTCTCCCGCACGGCCGGCGCCATCCGGAGGCCGCTTTCGATATCCTCTTCCGTCGTCTCTCCCCACTCGACGACCAGAAGGGTGCCATCCAGCATGGAGGCGGCGGCATGCACATCGCCGACGGCCAGCATCGGCGGCAGGTCGAAGACGACGAGGTCATAATGCCGGAAGGACGGCAGGAGGCGTTCCATCGCAGGCGACCACAGCATTTGCGCCGCCTTTTCCGGAGCCTGGCCGGTGCCAAGCGGCAGGAAGGAAAGACCTGTCGTGGGATCGGTCGTGATCCGTGAGGCAAGATCGACGCTCTCGGTTCCCAGAAGATCGACCAGCCCGACTCGGGCCGATGGGGCCAGAGCCGTGGAAAGCGACATGTCGTAGGGCTGCGCATCCACGAGGAGAACACGCTTGCCCGCACCGGCATTCATCAAGGCCAGATTGGCGGCAGCCGTGCTCTTGCCCTCGCCGCCACTGACGGAGGTGACGCCCAGCAGCCGCCCGCCGCGTGCATCCGTGCCCGCACCGATCAGAACGCTCGCATAGCGCAGCGCGTACCAGAGGGGAGAAAACGGCTTGTCGACGACTTCCCGCAGCGAAGCGGTTCCGCCTGTCCGGGGTACAAGGCCGAAACAGGGGCGGCCCGTGACCTGCTGAACCTGCTCGGCGCTGCGCACGCGCCTGTCGAAGAAGGCGGCGGCTATCGCGGCGCCAAAGCCCATTGCCAGCCCGACCGCACCGGCAGCGACAATGATGAAAAGACCGCGCATATTGCTCTTGTAGAGCGGCGGCAGGGCTTCCGAGACGATCTTCGCCTTCGGGCCGGCTTCCTGCAGGCGGTCCCTCAGCCAGCCGCTGCCGGCTTCCGCCGCATCGCTGCGGTCCCGGTCCAGCTTTGAGAGATAGCTGCGCGCGACGGCATTGGCGATTTCCGCCGCACGAGCGGGATCGACGTCGGAATAATCGATGTTGACGAGGTTGCTGAGTCCGACCCGCGCCACGCTCAGCGGCCGGCGGATGCGCTCCAGGACAGCCGCGTCGAGACCCTTCTGCGCAGCCTCTCCGGCGCTGTTGCCATCTGCCGTCCTGGCGACGTCGGCGATCACCGAGTCGGACGAAATGATCTGGATCTGGGTCTCGAGAAACGTCGGATCGAACTGGGATTCGGTATAGACCGCATCGTCGCGGATGATCGAAAGCCGGACATTCGTGACGTTGAGGGTCGTGGACGCCGTATAGACGTCCGTGCGCAGCAGCACGACCAGCATCGCCGCCAGAACGCACAGGACCGGGAACGGCAAGACGATGAGGGGACGGCTGATGATCGCCTTCAGCATCCAGCGCCAGTCGTAGGCGCTGTCCGGTGCTATCGGCAATGATCTGTCACCCGTCGTCAATCTGCTGTCCATCGGCTTCCCAATCCTACAAATGATATATCCGCTCGCGCCTAGCTCGACTTTTCCGGAGCGTCGCGATCGACCTTGATGATGTCTCCGGGAACCACGGGCGTGGTCTCCGTCGCGGGAATCTCCTCGACGGTCTCACCCGTCGTGCGAACGATCGTGAAGCGCAGGCGCGGCAGCGAGCCCGCGCTGGTATATTGCTCCAAGCGATCGGAATAGGACGCGGCACCGTCCAGCAGGCGGCTCGTGGTTTCGAACTGCTCCTCGATGGAGCGGACTTCCGCCTTCACCCTTTGCAGCCCGGCAAGCGCATCCGAGCGATAGCGGCCGTCGAGTTCGGCGATGCGCGCGCGCGTCTCCTCGAGGGATCGCTCCGCGCGCAGCTTTTCCAGCTCCGCCTGTTTCTTCTCCCGCTGGACGTCGGAGAGATCCCGCTCCAGCGGCAGGACGCGATGAACGGCGAGTTTCTGGGCCGCGAGCTGGCGCGCCTTGTCCAACTCTTCCTCGAAGGCCGTAAGCTTCGTTTCGACGTCGGTCAGCTGCAGCGAAAGCGACTCGATTTCCCCCTCGCGAAGACGCAGCGTCGTTTCAAGCGCCTCCCGTTCGTTGCGATAGGCCTGCCTTGCGGCATCGAACAGCCGCTTCTGTTCCTCGAAGGCGGTGACAATATCCGCGGAAGCCGTGGACGGAGCCGCCGGCAAGGCATCGGCGCCGTCCGCCTGGGCCTGATAGCGTGTCTCCTCCGCCGTCAGATCGGCCCGGCGCAGCTCAAGCACCTTCAACTGGCCGCGGCTGTTGATGGCCGTACTTTCGAGATCCCATTCGGAAATGCGCTCCGAACGGTAGATGCCGCCGCTGAGGCTCAGCGCGTTGAGGACCAGCATTCCCGGCCGGTAGGCGTACTCCCCCGGCGTCGTCACCGTGCCGAGGATGTAGAACGGGCGATAGGCCACGATATCGACCGAGGTATCCGGCGACTGGCGCAGGTTCTGCTTGGCGCGCAGGCGATTGGCGATCTCGCTCGCCAGTTCGGAAGGCAACAGCCCCTTGGCGGGAACCTCGCCGATGACCGGCAGGGAGACATTGCCATTCGGACCGACGGCCAGTTCCCCCGTCAATGCCGGCCACTCCGAGACGTAGATACGCACGCGATCCTGCGCTCCGAGGCGATACTCCATTGCCTGCGCGGCAGGCCCGCCGAACAGCACAAGCGCCGCAACGCCCGCCAGCGCCGTCCGCAGGCATCCAGCGATGCCGATCCGTGCGCGACCTGCCTGATGAACATCCCGCTGCATTTCCTGCTCCTTCACCTACGGGTTCCGTCGGGAACTGAATATGGGCAAGCCATAACCTGACGCGGTAAATCTCAGGCTAATGTGCCACTTTCGCGCGATGAAGCGGTGAAGTTTATCTAACTATGGTTAGCGAGCATGCCGGAACCGGCTCCGGGCAGAGGCGAACGCTCCCGCACGGATTGCCTGCTGCTTGCGAGCGCAAACGTCATGCCCATGACGATCGCAAGAAGATACTGCACCTCCTTGCCGAACAGGATCCACTCGTAGGCGGAATGAACGCAGGCCGCCGCAAGCGCCATGGCACATCCGTAGAGCAGCGTGCCGCGCGGCGTATTGCGCAGCCGCCATCCCCCGGAAAGCGCGAGCAGAAGCGGCGTTGCCAGCATGAGAGCGAAGGCCACGAGGCCCGGATACCCCGTCTCCGCGCCGGTCAGGAAATAGGCGTTGTGGACGATGTTGTTCCTGTTGCCTTCCGCAACCGCGACGCCGGCCCGCTCGGAATAGCCCAGGTCCCTTGCGATCAGGACATAGTGGTTCATGCCAATGCCTAGGGGGTGATCCTGAAGGATGTAGCGCGCCGCCCGATTGAACGCGGCCCGCTCGTCATATGCATCCTCCTGCAGGGGATCGTTCGCGAAGCGGTTCTGGAAGGATGACACCGCGAGAGGAGCGATGGCCAGGAGCGCCAGGAGGCCGACGGCCATGACCGCCACCTTTCGCCGCGTCAGCCCGGCGAGCGCCATGCCCGCGAAGGTGAGAGCGGTGAAAAGGGCCGCGACACCGACGGCGCCGCGCGACGCAGTCAGGATTACCGTCACGAGCGTCATCGCCACGGTGGAGGCCACATAGACAAAGCGGCGCTCGCCCGCCAGCAACAGCGCGAGATGGGCATAGAGCACGAAATGGACCGCCATGCCCAATGTGTTCTGGTGAATGAAAAGTCCGGGTGTCTGGGACAGTCCCTCTCCGAACCGCTGCCACAGAACGGTCAGGAACTGCACGGCGATGCCGACCGCCATGCCGCGCAGCAGGAGATAGGGAACCTCCTCATAGGCGCAGGCCCGCGCGACCACGACCGCGATGAAGAACATACGGAAGAACTGCCAGACGCCGAAAAAGGCCGCGAGCGGCTCGGCCGCCTGCAGCATGGAAAGCGCGGCGGCCGCCAGATAGAGCGCGAAAGGCAGGAAATAGACGACCGGCGTCCGCTGCCTCGGCAGGCTGAAGAAGGCGGCCAATGCGAGAAAGTCCAGGATGGACAGTTCCATGCCATAGACGAAACCGATCCACCGCCCCCCCCAGGACACGAGCCCGATATCGAAGAGCGGAACGGAGGCGAGAAAGAAGGGAGCGGCTCCGAAGAAGATCCAGAAACCACGGTTCACCACGGCGTACCGTTGCAGAAGCAGGGACAGCGGCAGAATGCTGCAGAGGACGACGGCGACGAACGCGAATTTCATCAGACGTGATCCTACTTCCTCTCATGGCCGGAGCGATGCCAGGCTGCGCCCATTCAAGCAAAGGAAGGTTAACCAGATTCCTATGAAACGGCCGCAGCCGCGACAAAATCAGCGGCTCACCTCCTTCCGTTGCCTATGACGGGGCGGCGGTTAACCCGGCAAAAAGGTCTGCGGCCTTAAAAGATCGGGAACGAAGACAGGACCCGTCGGGCTGGGAATACACATGGAGACAATCCTCTTCTGGCTTCTTTTGGCGGCCATTGCCGGTCTCTCGGCCGTAACGCTGCTCTACGCCCTGGAAATCGCCGCCGCCTTTCCCGCCGCCCGCCGCCCGCCCCTGCCCCCGGCGGATGCGCCCCGGCCGGCTGCGGCAATTCTCGTTCCCGCCCATAACGAAGAACTCGTCCTGCGCGACACGCTGGCGGCGATCCTTGCCGCGAAAGGCGAGAAGGACCGTCTGCTTGTTGTCGCCGACAACTGCACGGACGCGACGGCAAGCCTTGCGCGGGCCGCGGGGGTCGAGGTACTCGAACGTCACGATACGCAGCGCAGGGGCAAGGGTTACGCCCTCGATGCCGGCATGCGCCTGCTCGCCGAAACCCCGCCCGATATCGTCATCATCATCGACGCGGACTGTTTTCCCGCTCGCGACGCCTTCGAGCGGCTGGTCTCCATGACGGCGGCGACGCAACGTCCCGTCCAATCGCTTTCTCTGATGACTGTTCCCGAAGGTGCCGCGCTCAATCTGCAGGTGGCGCAGTTCGCCTTCGCCCTCAAGAATCAGGTACGGATGCGGGGCCTGCACTACCTCGGCATACCCTGCCATCTTGCAGGCAGCGGCATGGCCTTTCCGTGGTCCATGATATCGCAGATGGACCTCGCCCACGGCCATCTCGTCGAGGACATGAAACTGGGCCTCGACCTGGCATGCAGGGGCAAAGGTCCGGTCTTCTGCGAAGGTGCAGTCGTGCTGAGCCCCTTCCCCGAAACCGAGGGCGCCTTGGAGACCCAACGGAACCGCTGGGTTGGCGGCCACCTGGCACTGACCACGCAAGCCCTAAAAGGGCTTCCCGGCCTTCTGGCCCGCGGCAACGTCATCGGCGCACTGACGACGATCGCGACCGTGATTCCGCCGCTTACGATCCTTCTGGCGCTGCTTCTCGGCTCTCTGCTGGCGGCCATGGCAGCGGCGCTCCTCATGCCAGGCAGCATGGTACTGCCCGCGCTTTCGGCGGCCAATCTGCTGATCTTCGTCCTGGCGACAGGGGCAGCCTGGTATCGTTTCGGACGCGGCATGCTTCCCGCCCGTTCCCTGAAACGGCTACCGCTGCTGCTTCTGGCACGCCTTGCGAAAATTCCCGGCGCGATCAAGGCATCCAGAAACGGTGCATGGATCCGGACGGATCGCGGCTCAGGCCCGCGCTGAAGCGCCTCGCCTGCCGGCGCCGCGTGGTCTCAGGCGCTCGAGGCTCCCGCGGAGGAGCCGGTCTTGCCCCTGATCCTTCTGACGACCTCCTGCAGAAAGAGGCCGAGCAACGGCACGAAGGCATAGACATACCGGCGCCACAAGCGGCGCGGATCGGACATCAGCCTGTGGAACCATTCGAGGCAGAAGCGCTGCATGATCATCGGCGCGCGCTTCTTCAGTCCGACGATGAATTCGAGCGACGCACCGCAACACAGGGCAACGCCTGTCGCGCCCGGCGTCTTGGAAATCTCATGCGCGATGAGCTCCGACTGCGGAGAGCCGATGGCAATGAACACATAATCCGGCTGGCAGCGCGCGGCAAAATCGGCGCAGGCGAGCAAGGCGGCCCGGTCGTTGAGGACGCCGACGGGCGGAACGTGCCACACGAAGTCGATCTGCGGGAACGCCGCCGCCATCGCCTCGCCGACCTCTTCATAGGGCGAGATCAGGGCAACCTTGTCGCCTGGCTTGATTTCCTCGTAAAACAGCCGCGTCGTCAGGTCCGAGCCCGTGACAAGGTTGAGACGGGAGGAGAGCAGCCGCGACAGCCAGGAGATCGGCTTGCTGTCGCAAAGCGAAAGCCAAGCCTTATCATAGATTTCGGCAAGGCGCTTATCGCCGCGCAGGCGCACGATATGATCGACATTCGGTGTCACGATGTAGCGAAACGACCCGGATCCCCGCTGGCCGCGAATGAGCTCGACGGCGCCTTCAAAGCCTACATTCGTGAACGTCACATTGAAGAGACGCTCTCTGCGCAACGCTCGGCTTTTCCCGGATCCGTGCTCAATTCCCATAATACAAACACCACAACATCAACTATCGTTCACTAATTCGGCATAATGCAACTTACGGCTTAAAAGGAAAGCCTTAGAAAAATTTAACCTTAATGTATAAAGGTTTAACAATATTTCGCGGGAAAGCGGCCCGCCTTGCCGTGAAGGCCGCAAACTGGCGTTCTCACCCGACCAGATACCGTTCCACCAGTATCATCCCGGAACACTTCCAAGATAGCGAGCGCGAATGAAGGCTGCGGCCGCAGGCAGCGGCGCTATTTCGCGTCGGGGCACAGCGCAAGACTGACGGGGCGGCAGTCTCGCCGGAAAAGATAGCCCACCGGAGGCTCCGGTGGGCTATTGCGTCGATTAGTCCAGCAATTCGGCGGGAACCTTGCCGCCGTTCTCGGCCAGCGCCTTCAGAAGCGCCTTGTGCAGCCAGATATTCATCGTAGCAGAATCGCTCTTGTCGCCGGTATAGCCCAGTTCGTCAGCCAGCTCCTTGCGCTCCTGAAGGCTGGCATCCATGCCGAGTGCCTTCATCATGTCCACGATGGACTTGCGCCAATCGAGCTTCTGGCCGTTCTTCTTGACGGCGGCGTCCAGAATGGCGGCAACGTCCACGGCAGCGCTGGAGGCGGGTTTTGCCTCTGCCGGCGTCGCGGCGGTTCCAGTGCCGGCCGTCGTCGTCGGCGTTGCCGAAACATCGGCCGTCACCGGCTTGACAGCGTCCGCAGTGATCGTCTCATTCGACGCGGTTTCAACCGGCTTTGCCTCTTGCGCCTTGCCAAAAAGCTTTTCCTTGATGGAACTGAAGATACCCATGTCTGTCTCCTGTTGTGTTCTATAGTCCGCTCTGACTCGGCAGGATGATAATAGTGGCGACAGCCGTCATTTCAATGAAAGCAGTTCACGCGGCAAACGATCCATGCACGGCATGCGCAAGACTGCAACGCACATCTCTCGTCAGCGTTTTATAAATATCTGATTTTATTGATAAAAACAGCCGTGGCTGGGGCGCCAGGATTCGAACCTGGGAATGGCGGTACCAAAAACCGCTGCCTTACCGCTTGGCTACGCCCCAGCATGCCGATGCGTTTGATCGGGAAAGCGCGCTTAGCCGCATTGCACGGGAAAGGGAAGGGGGTTTTCGCATGGCTGCGCCCCCCCCCCCCATGGACCTTAATGTGCCTTACAGCTCCAGCCCGTCGAAATCGCTGACGGCATGGCGTTCGCGCAGCCCGTCGCGCGCGTTCACTTTGCGGCCGCGCTTCACGGCGGGGCGGGCGTAAAGCTCGTTAGCCCAGCGCGCGAGATGCTCGTATTCGTGGAGCGCAAGGAAGGTGTCGGCCCCCGCATAGGACAGGCCCAGCGACAGGCCGCCCAGCCACGGAAAGGCCGCGAAATCGGCGATGGTCAGCTCATCGCCCGCCAGATAGCGTGACACGGCCAGCCTTTTGTCGGCCACATCGAGCAGGCGTTTGGTTTCCATCGCATAGCGGTTGATGGCATATTCGATCTTCACCGGCGCATATTGGTAGAAATGGCCAAAGCCGCCGCCGATGAAAGGCGCGCTGCCCATTTGCCAGTTGAGCCAGTTGAAGGTCTCGGTGCGGGCGGGGCCGCTGGCGGGCAGGAAGGCGCCGAATTTCTCGGCCAGATGGATCAGGATCGAGCCGGATTCAAACACGCGCACCGGCTGCGGCCCGCTGCGGTCGAGCAGGGCGGGAATCTTGGAATTGGGGTTGATGGCCACGAAATCCGAGCCAAACTGGTCGCCCGCACCAATGTCGATGAACCACGCATCATAATCCGCCGCATGGCCTGCCTCGAGCAATTCCTCGAGCAGGATCGTCACCTTCTGCCCGTTGGGCGTGGCCAGCGAATAGAGTTGCAGCGGGTGCTCGCCCACCGGCAGCGCCGTCTCGTGGGTGGCGCCGGATACGGGGCGGTTGATATTGGCAAACTGGCCGCCGCTGGGGGCGTCCCATGTCCAGACTTTCGGGGGTGTATAGTCGTCGGCCATCGCGTGATCCTCTCGCTCGGGGGTGCGTGGAAGATAGGCGCGCGCAGACCAGCCCGCCAGTGCCGGTGGCGAAAAGATTGCCTTGGCGGGCAACAAGAAAAAGCGGAGCCGTTGGCCCCGCTTTTCCCTGCCTACAGTCCAAAGGATCAGGCGATCTTGACGACCCAGCCATGGGTGTCGGCCACCTGACCGCGCTGGATCGCCACCAGCTTGTCTTTCAGCTTGGCCGTGGTCTGGCCCGGGCCGCCGCTGCCGATGGTGAAGCTGGTGCCATCGGGCGAGGCCACGCGGCCCACCGGCGTCACCACCGCCGCCGTGCCACAGGCGAAGGTTTCGAGCAGCTTGCCGCTGGCGGCATCAGCCTGCCACTGGTCGATGCTGTAGCGTTCCTCGCGGATGGTGAGGCCTTCCTCGCGGGCCAGTGCGATCAGGCTGGCGCGGGTGATGCCCGGCAGGATCGTGCCCGACAGCGGCGGGGTCAGCAGGCTGCCGTCGTCAAACGCGAAGAACAGGTTCATGCCGCCCAGCTCTTCCACCCACTTGTGTTCGGCGGCGTCGAGAAACAGCACCTGATCGTGGCCGCGGGCAAAGGCTTCGGCGGTGGGGACGAGGCTGGCGGCATAATTGCCGCCGCATTTGGCCGCGCCCGTGCCGCCCGGCGCCGCGCGAGTGTACTGGCTGACCCAGATCGACACCGCAGGCGCGCCCGACTTGAAGTAATTGCCGGCGGGGCTGGCGATCACGATGAACTTGTATTGCTTGGCCGAGCGCACGCCCAGAAAAGGCTCGGTGGCGATCATGAAGGGGCGCAGATAGAGCGAGGCGCCTTCCTGTTCCGGGATCCATGCCGCATCGGCCAGCACGATCTGCTTCACCGCTTCGACAAAGGCTTCAACCGGCAGTTCGGGCATGGCCAGCCGCGTGGCGCTGGTGTTGAAACGCTCGGCATTGGCCTCGGGCCGGAACAGCGCGATCGAGCCGTCGGGATGCTTGTAGGCCTTCAGGCCCTCGAAGATCTCCTGCGCATAATGCAGCACGCTGGCCGCCGGATCGAGCGGGATCGGGCCACGCGGGCCGATGACCGCATCATGCCAGCCCTTTCCTTCCGTCCATTCGATGGTTACCATGTGGTCGGTGAAATTGGTGCCGAAGCCGGGGTTGGCCAGAATGCTCGCGCGAACTTCGTCGCTGGTGGGCGCGGGGTGGGGCAAACGGGCGAATTGCAGAGGGGCTTCGGCGAGGCTCGCCATGGTAACACGACTCCTTGGATAGCAGATGGCGCGCTTTGAATGAAAGTTGCGCGCAGCGCAAGCTATTTGTAATTAAAAACCCAAGTTTTACGAATAGCACCAATCGCCCCGCCCGAAAACCGCTTCTTTCGCCCCATAAATGAGAAAGCCCGCAGTCCGCCAAGGGACTACGGGCTTTCGCATGGTCAGCGGCCAGAAAGTGCCGCAAGTCGAAGCCTTTATCGCCTAATCTCGCACCTAGCGATAATGCTCCGCAATGCGGAAGTCCGACCTCTGTGCTGAACCATGAGACATCGGATCACCTCCTTTCGCGCTGTTGAGCCAAGGGAGCCGCACCGGACGATCCACTCGCCTTGCGCGACGGGGCGGGCGAGCTGATTTCGCACCGGCCTTGGCATGCAAGGTGATTCATTTCGCGCCGCACAACAAGACTTGCATTGCATTATTTTGCTGTCAGAATTGCCGCTTCCACGCCGGAGGGCCTGCCGGAAAATCCCCGAATTCCGCTGTTTTTCCGAAACTGCCCAAGATGCGCGGTAAAAATGGCGCTGTGCTTATCAACAGTCGCGTGGCGTTTGCGTCAAACAGCGCAGATTCGCGCGCGCTATTTCCGGCAGTCTTCGACCACCCGCCCGATCGCGGGATCGGCGGGCAGGATCAGCGCGGCATGGCCGCCAAGCTCCACCATCAGCCGCCCGCGCGTAAACACCATCGCGTCGAGCAAACGGTCGGTGTTGGCAAATTGCGCGCTATAGCCGCCGGCCACCGCCTGCGGGGTGATCTGGCGGCGCTGGGTGGAGGTCGTGATCGCCAGAAGCTCCACCGGCCCCGCCTGCGGCATGGCGACAAACAGCGTGATCGTCCGCGCCGCGCGCTGGCAGGCAAGACTCGCCCGCAGCGTGCCCTCTGCAAAACTGGCCGTCGAAACGCCCCGTATCTCGCCCCATTGCCAGCTTCCCGCGCTCAGGCTCTTGTCGCGCCAGTCTTCCGGTTCGACGGGGCGCGTGGGGACGGCGGGGGCGATGCGGGGCGCAGGCAGTTGCGCAGGCCGCGCCGTGGGGGCGGGGGCCTGACTGGCGGTGCAACTGGCCAGAGCCAGCATCAGCGCGCAGCCTGCCAACCCCTGTGCGGCAGGATGCCAGCGGCGGGGAAGGGGTCCTAAAAAGGGGCGCGCATTTGCCTTCATCGCCTCCCTATGGAATGAGGGGGGCTGCGAGACAAGCCCTAACACCCGTTGAAGAAGTGCCATGACCGAATCCCCAAAGGCTGATTCCAAAGCCAAGCCGATCAAGAAGATGCGTGTCGACCAGATGCTGGTGGAGCGCGGATTGGTGGAGAGCCGCGCGCGGGCGCAGGCGCTGGTGCTGGCGGGGCTGGTGTTTTCGGGCGAGACGAAAATCGCCAAATCGGGTCAGACGCTGGCGGGCGATGCGCCGCTGGAGCTGCGCGGGCGCGATCATCCCTGGGTGTCGCGCGGAGGAATCAAGCTGGCCCATGCCATCGAGGCTTTCGGGCTGGATCCGGCTGGCGCGGTGGCGATGGACATTGGTTCGTCCACGGGCGGCTTTACCGATGTGCTGCTGTCCAAGGGGGCGGCGCATGTGTTTGCGGTGGATTCGGGCACCAACCAGCTGGCGTGGAAGCTGCGGCAGGATGAACGCGTCACCGTTCTGGAGCAAACCAGCGCCCGCATCCTGACCCGTGACCATATCACGCGGGCCTGCAACTGGGTGGTGTGCGATGCCAGTTTCATCGGCCTTGCCAAGGTGCTGGAGGTGCCGCTGGCGCTGGCGGCGGAGGATTGCCGACTGGTCGCGCTGATCAAGCCGCAGTTCGAGGTGGGGCGCGGCGAAGTGGGCAAGGGCGGGGTGGTGCGTGATCCCGCGCTGCATCAACGGGTTTGCGGCGAAGTGCGCGACTGGATCGAAGGGCTGGGCTTCGCGGTGGACGGCATCGTGGAAAGCCCGATCACCGGACCGGAAGGCAATATCGAGTTTCTGATGGTTGCACGACGCGGCGGGGTGGAACCGGCCTTTTCTGCGGGCTGAGTGCCAAAGCTGTTAATGAATCGCCGCGCAAGTGTTTTTCCGGAATTAACTCCGATTTGGAACAGCCTCTACATCGGCCATTGCTAGCGTTTGTGTGCGTCGCCATAAGATCGGCGCCCCCGCGAGTTGGTCAGCAAATACCGGTGGCCGGAGCATGAGCCGGCTGCCCGAACAGGATGAGTGGCAAGAATGACGGAAATTGCCTCTTCGGGTCAATTGCGTGCCGGTCTGGCGCGCTGGATGCTGGTGTTTGTGCCGGGCATCAACCTGCTGGGCTTCATTGCGGCGCGGCTGTCCTTTTCGGGGGCCGATAATCCATGGTTCGCCGGATTGACCAAGCCGGACCTTTATCCCCAGCCGGTGGTGTTCCCGATTGTCTGGACCCTGCTCTATTGCCTGATGGGCGCGGCGCTGGCGATTGTGGTGGCGGCGCGGGCGGCGCCGGGCCGTGGCTTGGCGATCGGCGCCTTTGCACTGCATCTGCTGGCCAATCTGGCGTGGTCGCCTTTGTTTTTTGGGGCGCATATGATTTTCGGGGCGCTGGTTTGCGCGCTGGTCATGCTGGCCACGCTGGTCGTGGTGATCGTGCTGTTTGCCCGCGTGCGGCCGATGGCGGCGGGGCTGCTGGTGCCCTATCTGATGTGGGTGGGCTTTGCCTGCGTGCTGACATGGCAGGTGCTGCAACTGAACCCGCAGGCCGATGGGCAGGCCGAGGCTGCGCCGGTGGTGCATATCAAGCTGTAAGGTGTCCTCTTCCCCCTTGCGCAGTTCGCGGGGCGGGGCCATTTAGGCGGGCATGAGGCGGGGGCGCTTGCGGCCCCTCGCAAGCACGCCAGCGAAAGGCCTTTTTATGCAAAGCGACAACCCCCTGATTGCCGATTTCGTCAAGATGATGAACAGCGCGGCGGGCACTTTTGCCGGTGTGACGCGCGAGGCACGCGAAGGCGCGCGCGAGAAGTTCCGCGAGGCGTTTGGCGGGCTGGACTTTGTGAGCCGCGAGGAATTCGACACGGTGAAGGCGATGGCCGCCACCGCGCGCGAGGAAGTGGACGCGCTCAAGGAAAAGCTGGCCGCGCTGGAAGCCAAGATCGGCGGCTAAAGCCTTCGCGTGAAAACCCGCCCCGCGATCTGCGCCCGCAAACGGCGCTATGCCAGCGAGGCGGAGGCTGTCGAGGCGGCGCTAGCGGCACAGGTGACGCTGCGACCCTATCGCTGCGCTCTTTGCCGCCGCTATCACCTCACCAGCCGGACCAAGGGGATGCGTAGTCTGCCGCGCCTAAAGTCCCCTTGACGAACCCGCCTTTCCCCCGCCACCCTCGCGCGTACGTGTGAGAGAAAGGTCGGCGCCCTGTTGCGCGCTGCCTTGATCGCCTGCCATCCGGCTTGGGAAGTTGCCCTTTCCCTACGCCGAAACAAAAGATTGCGTGCCCGAACTTATGCAGCTTGTGATTGTTGAATCGCCCGCCAAGGCCAAGACCATCGAGAAATATCTCGGCAAGGATTACCGCGTGCTGGCCTCCTATGGCCATATCCGCGACCTGCCGCCCAAGGATGGCTCGGTGCGCCCCGACGAGGGCTTTGCCATGGATTGGGAACTGTATGGCGACAAGCAGAGCCGCGTGCGCGAGATCACCGATCTGGCCAAGCAGGCCGACCGTCTGATCCTCGCGACTGACCCTGATCGCGAGGGTGAGGCGATTTCGTGGCATGTGAAGGAACTGTTGGCCAAGCGCCGCGCGCTGCCCAAGGAGGTCGAGCGCGTTACGTTCAACGCGATCACCAAGGAAGCCGTTACCACGGCGATGAAACATCCGCGCGAGCTGGATCAGGATCTGATCGACGCCTATCTCGCCCGCCGCGCGCTGGACTATCTGTTCGGTTTCACGCTCTCGCCGGTGCTGTGGCGCAAGCTGCCCGGTGCCAAATCGGCGGGGCGTGTGCAGTCGGTGGCCTTGCGCCTGATCGTGCAGCGCGAGCGCGAGATCGAGGCGTTCAGGCCCGAGGAATATTGGCAGGTCGTCGCCAGAATGCTGCATGACGGCACCCATTTCCCCGCGCGTCTGGTAAAGTTTGAAGGAAAGAAGCTCGAGAAGCTGAGTCTTGGCGAGGCGGGCATCGCGGCCCGTGCCAAGGCGGCGGTGGAAGGCGGGGCTTTCCGCGTGGAAGAGGTCGAGACCAAGCCTGTCCGCCGCAACCCCTATCCGCCCTTCACCACCTCCACCCTGCAACAGGAAGCCGCGCGCAAGCTGGGCTTTTCGGCCAGCCATACGATGCGCGTGGCCCAGACGCTGTATGAGGCCGGCGCGATCACCTATATGCGTACCGATGGTGTGCAGATGGACCACAGCGCTATCGCCGCCGCGCGTCAGGAGATCCACAACCGCTTCTCCGGCCATTACGCGCCCGAAAAGCCGCGCCACTATGAAACCAAGGCCAAGAACGCGCAGGAGGCCCACGAGGCCATCCGCCCGACCGATTTCAGCCGCGACACCTATGGCAGCGGCGACGAGGCCAGACTCTATAGCCTGATCTGGAAGCGCGCCCTTGCCAGCCAGATGGCCAGCGCCGCGCTGGAGCGTACCACCGTCACCCTGCGCGATGGCACGGGCAGCCACGAATTGCGCGCCACCGGTCAGGTCGTCAAATTCCCCGGCTTCATGGCGGTCTATGATGAAAGCCGCGACCAGAAGGCGGATGACGACGAGGACGGCAACCTGCTGCCTGTGATGAACAAGGGCGATATGCCGGCGAAAGAAGGTGTCGAGGCGACCCAGCATTTCACCCAGCCGCCACCGCGTTTCTCGGAAGCCTCGCTGGTCAAGCGGCTGGAGGAATTGGGCATCGGTCGCCCGTCCACCTATGCTGCCACGCTTCAGGTGCTCAAGGACCGCGCCTATGTGCGCACCGAGAAAAACCGTTTCTTTGCCGAGGAAAGCGGGCGACTGCTCACCGCGTTTCTGGAACGCTTCTTCCCCCGCTATGTCGCCTATGAATTCACGGCGGGCATGGAGGACGAGCTGGACGATGTCTCGGGCGGGCGGGCCGCGTGGCGCGCGGTGCTCGAAGCCTTCTGGAAGGATTTCAAGCCCAAGTCCGACGAGGTGATGGAGAAGAAGCCTTCGGAAGTGACCGAGGCGCTCGACGAGTTCCTCGCCGACTATCTCTTCCCGCCCAAGGAAGATGGGTCAGACCCGCGTAAATGCCCTGCCTGCGAGGCGGGCCGCCTCAGCTTGCGTGGCGGACGCTATGGCGCCTTTATTGCCTGCAACAACTATCCCGAATGCAAGTTCACCCGCAAATTCGCTCAACCAGGCGGCGCTGACGGCGCGGGCGAGGAAGGCGAGCTGGGCAAGCATCCCGAGACGGGCGAGCCGATCCTCCGCAAGGCGGGCCGCTTTGGTCCCTATATCCAGACGGGTGAGGGGGACACCAAGAAGATGGCCAGCATCCCCAAGGATATTGGCGAGATGACGCTGGACTGGGCGGTGAAACTGCTCGGCTTGCCGCGCACCATCGGCCAGCATCCTGAAACGGGCGAACCGATCACCGCCAGCATTGGCCGTTATGGCCCCTATCTGGCGCATCAGGGCAAATATGCCCGCCTGAAATCCACGGCCGAAGTGTTTGATACGGGGATGAACCTTGCGGTCACCAAGCTGGCCGAGGCGGCGGCGGGTGGCGTCCGCGGCAGCCGCACCGCTGCCGAGCCGCTCAAGGTGTTTGGCGCCCACCCCACCAGCGGTGGCGAGATCAAGCTGCTGGCGGGCCGCTATGGCGCCTATGTCACCGATGGCACCACCAACGCTACCCTGCCCAAGGCGGTGGATCAGGCCACGCTGACGCTGGAACAGGCGATCACGCTGATCGACGAGAAGGCCGCCAAGGGACCGGCGAAGGGCAAGAAAAAGGCGGCTCCCAAGAAAGCCGCCGCCAAGAAACCGGCCGCGAAAAAGGCCGTGGACGGCGAGAAACCGGCCGCCAAAAAGGCACCGGCCAAGAAGACGGCCCCCAAGAAAGCCGTCAAAGAGGCCTAGAAATCCGCGCGGGAGAGGCAGCACACGCCGTCATACTCCCGCGCCTTGGCCCGTACATGCGGCTCCATGAAGCGGCAGGCCACCACCACGCCATCCATCCCTTGCGCGCGCAGATAGGCCAGCGGATTGCTGATCCCGCCCCGCCATTGCGGATCGAGCACCGAAAGGTGATGATCGGGCAGGCGGGTGGCCATGAAGGTGAAATAACTCGCATCGTCGATCAACAGGCGTTGCGCGTGGTTATCGGGCGTGATGCCACAGAGCCCCGCCGCCCGCGTGATGCGCGCGCGCGCCTGCGCATAATGGAACACCGGCACCGACAGCGGCTGCTCGGCCAGATAGCCCGAGGCGCGACTGGCCCCGACCAGCGATGGCCCGTAGATCGCGCCCACCAGCACCATGCTCAGCAACATCGCCGCGCCGGTCAGCCCCGCCCAGCCTTGCGCGCGCGGCGAGGCCGGAGTTGCCGACAGGGCCGCGCCATAGGCCATCGCCAGCAAGGGCAGCACAAAGGCGGCTTCATAGACATTGCGCACCACCTGCGCCGCGCCATAGGCCGAGGCCGCGCCAAACAGCAGCAGAGCGAACACCACCCGCAGATCGCAGATCGCCGCGCGCCACCGGCCCTTGACCGCCCGCCACAGCGCGCCACCCGCCAGCAGAAAGCCGAAGAACCACAGCGCGATCATAACCGCGCTCCACGCGATCTGCTCGGGCTTGGACACCAGATGATAGGGTAGCCAATGCGACATGGGCGTCACATCGGGCGCGGCCAGCGTGACATAGGCGGGCAGGTTGTAATTGCCGAGCAGCGTCAGCAGATGGCCGAAAATTCCTGCCTGCGGATCGAAATGCAGACTTTGTTCGGCATGTTGCGCGGCCAGCAGCGGATCGCCCGCGCAGGACAGTCGCGCGAACCAGTGCTGCGCCGAGGCCACCGCCAGCCCGACCAGCGCAAACCCCGCCAGCACCCGCAGGGCAAGCGTGGCGCGCCGCCGGTCCGCCAGCAGCGCGCAGAGGACAAACACCGGCACCAGCAGCAAGGCCTTGAAGTGATAGGACAGCGCGATCGCCCCCAGCGCCACCACGGCAGGCGCGCGCCACCATGAAGCCCGGCTCTGCCCATCCCATGCCAGCAGCAGCGCGGCGGTGAGGCACAGCAGGATCGGCTGTTCGGGGCGGCTCCACACCAGTTGCAGCGGCAGCGTACCCAACCCGAGCAGCCCCACCACCAGCACGGTGGCGCATCGCCCAGCCTCCATTCGCCGCAGCAGCGCCAACACCATCCAGCCCCAAGCCAGTGCGTAGGCCACGCCGGACACCCGCACCCACAAGGGATCGGGAAAAGCGCTGTTGAAATAGCCCGAATACCAGCGCACCGGCCACATGAACCACAAGGGGCGGGCGAGTGTGTCTGGCCCGCATTGCTCGGAATAGAGCTTGTCCACCCCGTCCAGTCCTGCGCGCTCCTGCAGGCGCCAGCCCACCTCGTCGCTGTAGACCGGCACCAGCAGGCCCAGCAGCAGTGACAGACCCCATGCGCCAGCCACCAAGCGGGTAAAGGCAGGGCTGGCCCCCAGGGCCTTCAGACGGGCAAACAGCGGCATGGGTTTACCGGCGGGCGAGGCGCTGGTTGGCCAAGGGGTGACCGGCCATCTTCTGGTCCGAGCGCGGCTTGAGCGCGTAAAGCTCGAAACTGCGCGCGCCGGCCTGCTGGATTGCGAAACGGTCATAATCGCGGGCCAGCGCCGAGAGCAGGATGCGCCGCGATTCCCAGTTCACCGGCTTGGAGAAAGGCTGGCTTTGCATCACCACCACGCTCGGCTTGCTGCGCAGGATCGCCCGCATCTCGCCGTTCACATTGGTGCCCAGCGCGAATTTCTCGCTCTCGTTGTTGAGATGGTTGGGGAAGGCATAATGGCTGGGCAGGCACGAGCCGGTCAGTTGATAGAGGATCGGGTCGCCCTCGTTGACATAGAGGCAGCCATCGCCCAGCCGCGGGCGGATCATCTCGGCCATCGCGGTGATCGCCTCGCGCTCGCCCTGATGGCGCATGTTGGCCACGGTCACCACCAGCGCGGCCAGCGCCGAAAAGCCCAGCGCATACCACGCCAGCCAGCGATAGCGGCGCGGCGGCGCGAAAGCGGGCGCGGCCAGCACCACCAGCGGCACCAGCAGCGGGGCAACATAATGGTCATACCAAGTGCCGAAAATCAGGAAGCCCAGCACGGCGGCGCCCGCCCAATAACGCAGGAAGCCGCGCGCATCGGCCTGATCGGGCGAGGGCGCGGGCAGGTGGCGCGGCGCCCACAGGATCGCCAGCCCCAGCGGCAGCAGCGCGAGGCATTCCTTGGTGAGCCGCCATAGCGAGCCGAGAAAGGCCTCATGCCGCCCGAAGATCGAGAGGAAATTGGTCTGCACGAATTGTTCGCCATAGCCCATCGCCACATAGGCGCCCCATGCCGCCGCCGTGGGCAGCAGCGCGATGGCACACCACAGGCTGGCCGCGCCCAGAATGGCCCAGCGGTGCCATCCGACGCGATGGGCATGAGCCATCAGCGCGAGGCCGAAGGCAAAGCCCTCGAACACCACGGTGTATTTCATCTGGATGGAGATGCCGACCAGCGCCATGATCGCCGCGCCATGCAGCACCAGCCGCCGGTCATCCGGCGTGGTCCACACCCGCAGCATGCCAAGCCCCGCCAGAGCCATCAGCAGATTGTAATAGACCGGCGCCTGTCCGCCATAGCAGAAGAAGGCCGAGAGATAGCATTGATAGACCACGCCAGCTGCCAGCGCGGCCTGCGGGCTGGCATGGGCGCGGGCGAGGCGGTAGATCACCAGCGAGGTGGCCACCACGCTGGCCAGCGCGATCAACTGGTATTGCAGGATGCCATCGCCGCCCATCGCGCGCATCGCCGCGAACAGCAGAAACAGGCCCACCGGCTTGCGATCCCAGATGTCGACATAGGGCACCGCGCCCTGCAACATGCGGTCGCCCACCAGCAGATAGAATTGCTCGTCAATATGGATGGCCGGAAAGCCGAGCGTCGCCCCGCGCAGCAGCAGCGCCACGCCAAGCTGGAACATCACCACCAGCACCATTTCCCGCCAGCGCAACGCATCGCGCGCCGACAGGGTCAGGGCGGGGGACGAGGGGGGTGCGAAAGAGCGCAGCCTATGCGGCAGAGCTGCGATGAATTGCACCATAGAATGACTAGCTCCGATCCGCCGCCCGGTTACCTGACTTCATGCGCCAACCCTTGCCCCTGTGCAAGGGGGTGGAACAACCGATTACTTGACCCATTCGAGGCCAATTTCCTCATAGATTTCCTTGCTGTCGGCCCAGCGCTCGTCCACCTTCACATGCAGGAACAGATGGACCTTCTGGCCAAGGATTTCGGCCAGTTCCTTGCGCGCGGCCTCGCCGATCGCCTTGATGCGGGCGCCGCCCTTGCCCAGCACGATGCTCTTCTGGCTTTCGCGCGCGATCACGATCTGCTGGCGGATTTCCACCGAACCGTCCTTGCGCTGGATATAGGCCTCGGGGCGCACGGTGCTGTCATAGGGCAACTCGTCATTCAACTGGCGATAGAGTTGCTCGCGGGTGATCTCGGCGGCCAGCAGGCGTTCGGAGGCATCCGACACCTGATCCTCGGGGAAGTTCCAAGGCCCTTCGGGCATCAGATCGGCCAGACGTGCCTTCAGTTCCGCCACGCCGTCATTCGTGCTGGCCGAGATGAAGAAGATCTCGTCGAAGGGGATAATCTCGTTCAGTTCCTGAGCAATAACCAGCAGCGGTTCCTTGGCGATCAGGTCCACCTTGTTGAGCGCCAGCAGCTTGCGCTCGGGGCGACCCTTCAGCGATTCGAGAATCTCGTTCAACTGGTCACGGTTCTTCTTGGCGGCGTCCACCACCAGCAGGATCGCGTCGGCCTCGCTGGCACCTTCCCATGCAGCGGCCACCATGGCGCGGTCCAGACGGCGGCGCGGGGCGAAGATACCGGGCGTGTCGGCCAGAATGATCTGGGCATTATGCTTGTCCGACTGTTCCAGCGCGATGCCCATCAGGCGCGTGCGCGTGGTCTGCGCCTTGGACGAGACGATCGCCACCTTTTGCCCCACCAGCGCGTTGACCAGCGTGGATTTGCCCGCATTGGGGGCGCCGATCACGGCCACCAGACCGCAACTTTCGGGGATTTCACTCATCCGTAAACTTTCAGGAATTGCGCAGCGGCCAGCGTTTCGGCCTCCTGCTTGGAAGAAGCGGTCGCCTCGACCTCGCCCACGCCTTTGACGGCGACGGCCACGGTGAAGCGGGCGGCATGGTCAGGACCTTCGCGGGTGACCAGACGGTATTCGGGGGGTTTGCGGCGGTTGCCCGCCGACCATTCCTGAAGCGCGGATTTGGGATGCTTGGACTGGCCCGCACGCCCGCCCACGGCCTCGGCCCACAGGCGGCGGATCATGGCGCGCGTGGGATCAAAGCCATAGAGCACAAAATGCGCGCCGATCAGCGCTTCCATCACATCGCCAAGGATGTTGTCGCTATCGGCCCCGCCATCGTCGCGCGCCTGCTTGCCCAGCAGGATATGCGGCGGCAGGCCCACGCGGCGTGCCACGCTGGCGCACATCTGGCGGCTGACCAGCACGTTGAGGCGCTGCGACAGTTTGCCCTCGGCATCGCCCTCGTTCTGGTAAAGCCAGTCGGCAATGGACAGGCCCAGCACACGGTCGCCCAGAAATTCGAGCCGCTGATAGTCCTCGGGCAATTTCTGGCCGGTCTTGGTGCGGCCACGCTGGCCAAATTGCGCGGTGTAGGAGCCATGGGTGAGTGCCGCGCGCCAGACATCCTCCGTGCCCACCGGCGCGCCGGTCAGCTCGGCCAGAAAGGCGCGGGTTGCTTCGGGAAGCGGAGCGTCAGCGCTCAAAACGTGCCCCCGATACGGTGCCAGCGCGCGGCGGTGAACCATGTCCACGGTTTGATCCACGAGACCGAGCCATCGGTGGACCACATCATCACCGTGGCACGCCCCACCAGATTGTCCTGCGGCACGAAACCGATGCCACCCTCGGCGGTGTCAAAGCGGCTGTCCATCGAATTGTCGCGGTCGTCGCCCATCATGAACAGCGTGCCTTCGGGCACCAGAACGGGCGCGGTGTTGTCCTGCGGGGTGGGTTCAAGGTCGAGCACGTTGTAGCTCTTACCATTGGGCAGCGTTTCGCGGAACTGCGGATAATGGCAGACGCGCGTGCCATCGGCTTTGGCCACCTCGTAATTCACGCCAAGGCCATAGCGCGACTGGTAGCACGAGGTGTTGGGCGAGACGGCGATCTCGAAATCCTCGATCCGCACCTTGGGAACAGCCACGCCGTTGATGAACAACTGGCCGCCCTTCATCTGGATCGTGTCGCCCGGCAGGCCGATCACGCGCTTGATCCAGTCGTCGCGGTTGGCGGGCGGGGCCTTGAAAATGGCGACCTCGCCGCGCGTGGGCTGGCTGGCGAAAATGCGCTTGGGCAGCAGCGGGGCGCTGAAAGGCAGCGAGTAGGACGAGTAGCCATAGGGCCATTTGGCCGCCAGCAAATAGTCGCCATTCACCAGCCTCGGCAGCATGGATTCGCTGGGGATGTTGAACGGGCTGAAAAAGAAGCTGCGGAAAACGCCCACGATCAGGATCAGCTTCACCAGAAAGACGAAGAAATTCTCCTCCTCTTTGGGCTTTTTCTCTGCCCCGCCAGAGGCGGCACCGGCCCCGCCGGAGGCGGTATCGGCAGATGTGGTGGTGTCGGTCATGCGGGTCGGTTTCCTTGGGCGCTCATTTCCAAGCCCTGATGGCGGAAAGGCCTCGCGTCAAGCGGGTTTGCGCGATTGTTCCGCCACGGCGCATGGCGGGGCGGGCCTGAAGCGGCGATGAATGGTCGGGAAAACCTATTCACGCGAAAATGGTCGGGCCTTGCTGCACTGCACCCTTGGCCTGAGGCGCGGGGCAGGGCATAGGAGGAGGCGAAATTTTTCGGGAGGCACAGGTGGCGAGTAATTCCAAGGCACAGTGGGACCAGCTCAAGGCGCTGCCCAAGCCTACGCTGGCGGAGCTTTTTGCCGCCGATCCTGCCCGCCTCGACAAGCTGTCGACCAAATTCGACCTTGCCGAAGGCTATATCCGTTTCGACTGGTCGAAAACCCATCTGGACGATGCCCATATCTCCGGTTTCGAAGCGCTGGCGCAGGCGATGGATTTCGCCGGCCGCCGCATGGCACTGCTCTCGGGCGAGAAGATCAACGTGACCGAGGGGCGCTCGGCCGAGCATACCGCCCAGCGCGGTATCGGCAAGGATACCAGCGTCGAGGAGGCCCACGCCCTGCACCAGCGCATGGCCTCGCTGGTGGCCGCGATCCACGAGGGCGCGCTGGGCCAGGTGAAGCATCTGATCCATATCGGCATCGGCGGTTCGGCGCTTGGCCCCGCGCTGGCGATTGACGCGCTGGCGCGCGAGGAGGCCTTGGTGCAGGTGCATGTCGTCGCCAATATCGACGGTTGCGCGCTGGAAGCGGCCTTTGCCAAGGCCGACCCCGCCACCACCATGATCGCGGTGGCGTCCAAAACCTTCACCACCATCGAAACCATGACCAACGCCGCCTCGGCGCTCCACTGGCTGAGCGAGAACGGGGTGGAAGACCCCTATGGCCGCGTGGTTGCGCTGACCGCCGCGCCCGAAAAGGCCGTGGAATGGGGTGTGGACGAGACGCGCGTGCTGCCTTTCCCCGAATGCGTGGGCGGACGCTATTCACTGTGGTCGTCCATCGGTTTTCCGGTGGCGCTGGCGCTGGGTTTTCAGGGCTTTGCCGAATTTCTCGACGGCGCGGCGCGCATCGACGAGCATTTTGCCAACACCGATGGCGCGGCCAACCTGCCGTTGCGCGCGGCCTTTGCCGACCAGTATTACACCCGCCTGCTGGGCTGCCAGAGCCGCGCCTGTTTCGCCTATGACGAGCGCCTCGCGCTGCTGCCCTTCTATCTCCAGCAATTGGAAATGGAATCGAACGGCAAGAGCGTGACCTTCACCGGCGAGCCGGTCGATGGCCCGACCGCGCCGATCACCTGGGGCGGGGTGGGCACCGATGCGCAGCATGCCGTGTTCCAACTGCTGCATCAGGGCACGTTGCAGGTGCCGGTCGATTTCATCGCCTGCATCACGCCGGGCGACGCGCTCGATCCCGCGCATCACCGCATCCTGCTGATGAACTGTTTTGCGCAAGGCGCGGCGCTGATGGCGGGCAAGCCGAGCAGCGATCCGGCGCGCGCCTATGCCGGCAACCGCCCCTCGGCCACGATGCTGGTGGATGATCTGACCCCTGCGGCGCTGGGCGCCCTGATCGCCTTCCACGAGCATCGCACCTTTGCCAATGCCGTGCTGCTGGGGATCAACCCGTTTGACCAGTTCGGCGTGGAACTGGGCAAGGAAATCGCCAAGAGCATCGAAAAGGGCGGCGCCACGTTTGACGCCAGCACCACCGCGCTGCTGGTCGAGGCGGGGCTGGCGTAAGCGCCCTGCACCTTTAGGTCTGCCGCTCGCGATCTGTCCAAAATTGCTGGGTTCCGCCGGAATTTCCTCGATTCTGGCGGCACTTGCCTTGCCTTTGTGCAGCGCAACAGGTTAGCCTCGATGCCACGCATCAAGGGGCTTGGCTGTGCGTTGGACGAAACGGATTCGGATCTGGGCTGTGGCGGGGGTGATGGCGGCGCAGACCGCTGGCGCCCTTCCGGCGGCTACACCCGCCAGCGATTACGCCGCGATCCCCTTTGTCTCCAGTGCCAAAATTTCACCCGATGGCCAATGGATCGCCGGCATTTTCGGCGTCAATGGCCAGCGGCAGGTCTGCATGATTTCGCTGTTCCTGACACCGGTCAAGCAGGTCTGCAACCCGGTGCCCGATCTGGTCGATGTGTTTGGCGTGGAATGGGTGGGCGATCACAATATCATCGCCCATTCACGCCAACTGCTTGTTATGGGTGACTCGTTGGCGACGGGGCCGAGTTTTTCCGTTGGGCGTCTGATCGCCACCAATCGCGAGACGGGCAAAATGACCCCCTTGCTGGGTGGCAAGGGTGGGCAATACACCGATTCTGTCCTGTGGCGCGCGCGCGACGGCTCGCCTGAAATTCTGCTGGGTGCCCAATACGGTATGTCGGACATGACCGATGTGTGGCCCCGCGTCTTTCGCGTCAACGTCGAGAATGGCGAGCATAAGCTGGTGAGCGAGGCGCGCCACGAGGTTATGGAGTGGCTGGTCGATGGGCAGGGGCGGCTGAGGGCGGGCTATTCCAAGTCGACCGAACGCCTTGCTTATGGTTTGCTCTATCGCGGCGAGCGGGGCGGCGAATTCGACAAGATCGCTCATCTCGACAAAAACGAACGTACTCCGATACCGGTTATCGAAGCCTTTGTCCCCGGTGGCGACCATGTGCTGGCCGTGCACCGTGATGGCGAGGGGATCAGCGGGCTATACGAGATCGACATCCGCACCCGCGAGGACATCAAGCGGCTCTATGCCGCGCCCAAGGGCAGCTGGATTGCCGATACGATTGTAGCTGATGACAAGGCCAGCGTGATCGGCGTCGAACTGGAGGGCGAGGCAGCGGGCAGGGTCTGGCTCGATCCGGTGCTGGCCGAGGTGCAGGGCGATCTGGACAAGGCGATGGCGGGCAAAAGGGTGACGATCCTCAGCCTCAACGCCACGCGCGAGCAGATGCTGGTGAAAGTGGACCGACCCGATTCGCCCGGTGCGCTCTATTACTACAACATTCCCGATGGCCGGTTGATGCGTATCGCCTACTACAACGAGGCGCTCAAAACCGAGCCGCAAAACCCTGCGCGGCTGGTGCACTACAAGGCGCGCGACGGGCTGGAGATCGAGGCGGTGCTGACGCTGCCGAAAGGGCGCGAGGCGAAAGGCCTGCCCGTGGTGGTAATGCCGCATGGCGGGCCGTGGGCACAGGATACGCTCGATTTCGACTATTGGGCGCAGTTTGTCGCCAGCCTCGGTTATGCGGTGATCCAGCCCAATTTTCGTGGCTCGACCGGCTATGGCTATGATTTCGAGCACAAGGGCGATGGCCAGATGGGGCTGGCGATGCAGGACGATCTCAACGACGCGCTGGCGTGGCTGGGTGCTGAGGGGATTGGCGATGTCAAACGCGCCTGTATCATGGGCGGCTCCTATGGCGGCTATGCCACCATGTGGGGGCTGGCGCGCGATGCGGGCCTGTGGCGCTGCGGCATTTCCATCGCGGGGGTCGCCAATATCCGGCGCGAGGTCAACGATATGGGCGAGGGCAATATCTATGGCCGCATCAACAGCGCGCGCTGGGCGACGATGACGCCCGACTTTGCCGCGGTCTCGCCGATCAACGCGGTGGGCCGCATCACCGCGCCGCTGCTCCTGCTGCATGGCGGGCGCGACATCACCGTGAAATACGAGCAGAGCGTCGAGATGTACGGGCGCATGAAGGCGGCGAAGAAACCGGTGGAACTGATCAGTCTGCCCCATGCCGACCACCACTTTAGCCGCGCGGCCGACCGGCTCGAACTGTTGCAACGGATCGAGGGCTTTCTACGCCAACACAACCCGCCCGACGCGCAGATCGCGTCAGGCGCCAAGGAGAAAGGGCAATGATGCGCGGGATTGTGATGGCGATGGCCATGTTGGCAGCGGGTCTGCCCTCAACGTCACAAGCTGAGGAGGCCAAGGCGCAGCCGGTTCTTCAGCAGGGCGCACGGCCCGATGCGGCCAAGTTTGCGACATTGCCGTTTGTGGAGCGTGCGGTGATGTCGCCCGACGGGCAGTGGATCGGCGGCTTGTTCGCGGTGGGCGGGCAGCGCCGGATCTGCATCATCTCGATTTTTGGCGCAGCGTCGCCGCGCTGTGTGGCCGTGCCGGAAATGACCGAACCCGGCGGATTGGAATGGGTCAACGATGACAACCTGCTGATCCATGTTACCCAGCTTATCCCGGTCGAGGCCGATCGCTGGTATGTCCATCGTGTCATCAATTTCAACCGGGTGTCGGGCAAGATCACGCGCCTGTTGTGGGACGCCAAAGGCCAGACTGCCGACGATGTCTTGTGGACGGCGCGCGACGGCAGTCCGATGGCGCTGATCGCGGCGCAGGACTCCATCTATCTGGGTGAGGATTTCTGGCCCACGGTCTATCGCGTCAACGTCGAGACCGGCGTGAAGAGCCGCGCGCTCAAGGGCTATGAGGACGTAATGCACTGGGAGGCCGACGCCGAGGGCGAGGTGCGGCTGGGCTATGGCTACAGTGATGCGCATCGCACGTCGCGCTTGCTTTATCGCGCCAACCGCAACGATCTATTCCGCGTTATCGACCGCGCCGATGATCGCAAGCGTGAGGATCTGATCCAGCCGGTCGGCTTTGGTTCGGCTCCCGACAGCGTTCTGGTGATCCGCAACGACGAGGACAAGCGCTCGAGCCTGTTCGATTATGATCTGCGGGCACAGAAGGACTTGCGCAAACTCTGGACCGCCCCCGAAGGAAGCTGGATCGCCAGCGTCATTATGGCGGAAGATGGCAAGACCGTGCTGGGCGTGCGGCTGGCGGGCAAACAGCGCGAGCGCGTGTGGCTCGATCCTGCGCTGGCCGAATTGCAGGCGGCTTTTGCCAAGTCGGTGCCGGAAAGCCGCGTTTCGATCACCAGTTTCAGCCGCGACCGCCAGCGCATGCTGGTGCAGATCGATCGCGCCGATACGCCCGGCGCAATCTACTTCTTCGATCAGGCAGGCTCCTCGCTCCAGCGCATTTCCTATATCTCGGAGGAATTGCATAGCACGCCGCTCAATCCGGTCAGCGCTGTCACCTATAAGGCGCGCGACGGACTGGAGATCGAGGCGATCCTGACTCTGCCCAAAGATTATGAGCCTAAGGATTACGGGCCGAAAGGGCGCGAGGCGAAGAAACTGCCGGTGGTGGTGATGCCGCATGGCGGCCCGTGGGCGCAGGATACGCTGGACTATGACTATTGGGCGCAATTTGTGGCCGGTCTTGGCTATGCCGTGATCCAGCCCAATTTTCGCGGCTCAACCGGTTATGGCGAGGCTTTCGAGCGCAAGGGTGAGGGCCAGATGGGCCTTGCCATGCAGGATGATTTGAATGACGCGCTGAAATATCTGGTGGATCAGGGGATCGGCGATGGCGCAAGGGCCTGTATCGTCGGGGCCTCCTATGGCGGCTATGCTACCATGTGGGGATTGGCGCGCGATGCCGGCCTGTGGCGCTGCGGCATTTCGATTTCCGGCGTGGCCAGCGTCCGGCGCGAAGTCAACGATATGAGCGACAGTCTGACCGGCAATGCCAACCGCGCCGCATGGACGCGCATGACGCCCGATTTCTCGGCTGTCTCTCCCCTCAATTTTGTTGACCGGATCAAGGCGCCGCTGTTGCTGGTGCATGGCAAGATGGATGTGACGGTCGATCACAGCCAGTCAGCATCGATGGCGAGCCGCATGAAAGCGGCAGGGAAACCTTACGAGTTCGTCTCGCTGCCCAAGGCGGACCATTATTTCACGCGCGAGGCGGATCGGCTGGCGCTGCTTCAGGCGATGGAAGCCTTCCTCAAGAAGTACAATCCGCCCGACGCTGTCGGGGAAGCTTTGACCAAGGAGAAAGGGCAATGATGCGCTGGATTGCAAGGACACTGGCGATCTCGGCGGCAATGATGGCGTCGGGCATAGCCGCGCCGCTCAAGGCCCAGACGGCGGCGGATTATGCCGCCATTCCCTTCGTCGAAAAACCGGCCCTGTCACCCGATGGCCAATGGCTCGCAGGCCTGTTCGGCATTGGTGGCGGGCGGCAGATTTGCCTTATCAACCTGTTTGGCTCGCTCAAGGATCGCCAATGCGTTGGCGTGCCCGACATGATGGATGTCAACCGGCTGGCATGGGCGGGCAATGACGATGTCACCGTCTCGGTGCGTTCGGTCACCGATTTCTATGGCCAGACCTTTTATGTCACACGCCTGTTTGCGGTGAACCGCAAGAGCGGCAATTTCACCAAGATCATGTGGGATGCGAACGGACAGAACGCTTCGGATGTGGTGTGGCGCTCCAAGGATGGCAGCCCGACGATCCTGTTGGCGGCACAGACTGCCTTTCTGAAGCAGCAGACCGTTGACCGTTTCCGCACCGCCGAAAACGGGTTCTGGCCAGCCATTTACAAGGTCGATGTATCGACCGGCAAGGCGGTCAAGGTCCAGAACGGTCTGGAGAATGTGTTCGACTGGCGCGCCGATGCTGCGGGCAATGTCCGTATGGGGGTCGAATACAGCGACAGCGACCGCTTTTTCCATCTGCTCTATCGTAGCGAGAAGGGCGAGTTCCTGCACCGGATCGAGAAGGCCAACGGACGCAAACGCGAGGAGGTAAGCGATCCGGAAATCTTCATCCCCGGCGGCGACCACGCGATCGTCATCCGCAACAAGGAGGGGACCGAGCCTTCCGCACTGTGGGAGGTCGATCTGGCCACCCATACCGACATCGCCAAGATCTACACCGCGCCGGCGGGCGCCCGCATCTCGGGCACTACTGTATCGGGCGACGGTAAATCGATTCTCGGCGTCTGGCTGGAGGGGGCGGGTCAAGGGACCGTCTGGCTCGATCCTGATCTGGCGGCGCTGCAAAGCTCGTTTGACAAGGCAGTGGGGGAGCGGCGGGTCCATATCCTCTCGATGAGTTCAGACCGGCAGAAGTTGCTGGTGAAGATCGACCGGGCCGACACGCCCGGCTCGCTATACTATTACGATACGGCGGGCGGGGTGCTCAACCGCATTGCCTATGGCTATGATAAGCTGGCCGACAAACCGCTCAATCCGGTGCGAACGCTGCACTACAAGGCGCGCGACGGACTGGAGATCGAGGCGATCCTGACCCTGCCCGGGAATTTAGGGCCCAAGGGGCGCGAGGGGAGGAAACTTCCGGTGATCGTCATGCCCCATGGCGGACCGTGGGCACAGGATATGCCCGATTTCAACTATCAGGCGCAATTTCTGGCGGGTCTTGGTTATGCCGTGATCCAGCCCAATTTCCGCGGATCGACCGGCTATGGCGAGGCATTCGAACGCAAGGGCGATGGCCAGATGGGCCTTGCCATGCAGGACGACCTTAACGACGCGCTGAAATATCTGACCAGCGAGGGAATTGTCGATCCCGCGCGGGCCTGCATCGTAGGCGCTTCCTATGGCGGCTATGCCGCGATGTGGGGGGTGGCGCGCGATGCGGGTCTGTGGCGCTGTGGCATCTCCGTTTCGGGCGTGGCCAGCCTGCGGCGCGAGGTCAACGACATGGATGATTATGTCAACAGCGGCACGTATCAGGATCACTGGAGGAGCATGACACCCGATTTTGGCGCTGTCTCGCCGATCAACGCGGTGGACCGGATCAAGGCACCGCTGTTGCTGGTGCATGGCAAGATGGATGTCACGGTCGATCACAGCCAGTCGGCTTCGATGGCCTCCAAGCTGAAGTCGGCAGGCAAGACCTACGAGTTCGTCTCGCTGCCCAAGGCGGACCATTATTTCACGCGCGAGGCGGACCGGCTGGCGCTGCTTCAGGCGATGGAGGCTTTCCTGAAGAAGCACAATCCGCCGGACTGAGAAAAGCCTGAATGAGAAAACTTGGCGCTCCCGCGCTTGGCAAGCTGCAGGGGCGTGGCCATATGCTGGTTGTGCAATCAAGAGGAACCGGCCATGGCGGATTTTGACTACGACCTTTTCGTGATCGGCGCGGGCAGCGGCGGCGTGCGCGCCAGCCGTATCGCCGCCAGCCATGGCGCGAAAGTGGCGGTGGCCGAGGAGTTCCGCGTCGGCGGCACCTGCGTTATCCGTGGCTGCGTGCCCAAGAAGCTGCTGGTTTACGCCAGCCAGTTTGCCGAGGAACTGCATGACACGGCCAAGCTGGGCTGGACGCTGGGCGAGAAGCGCTTTGACTGGGCGGCTTTGCGTGATTTCGTGGCCAGCGATGTGGACCGGCTGGAGCGCGCCTATACCTCGACGCTCGACAACAACAAGGTCGAGCATTTCCACGAGCGCGCCACGGTGGCGGGGCCCAACACGGTGCGGCTGGCCTCGGGCCGCGAGATCAGCGCCAAATTCATCCTGATCGCGGTGGGCGCATGGCCGGTGATGCCCGATTTCGCGGGCAACGAACATGCCATCACCAGCAACGAGGTGTTCGGTCTGGCCGAGTTTCCCAAGCGGGTGGTGATTCAGGGCGCGGGCTATATCGCGCTGGAATTTGCCGGTATCTTCAATGCGCTGGGGGCGCAGGTGACGGTGGTCAACCGTTCGGACAAGATCCTGCGTGGCTATGAGGAAGCCTTGACCGAGCGTCTGCTGGTGATGGCGCGGGCGCGGGGGATCGAGTTCCGCTTCAACAGCCGCCCGATTGAAAGCATCGTCAAACAGGCGGACGGCTCGCTTTGTGTCAACACCAAGGGCTTTCTGCCGCTGGAGGCCGATTGCGTGCTGGTCGCCACAGGGCGCCAGCCCAAGACCGACGGGCTGGGGCTTGAAAATGCGGGCATTGCGCTGGGCGCCAAGGGCGAGGTGCCGGTGGATGCCTACAACGCCACCTCGTGCCCCTCGATCTATGCCGTGGGCGATGTGACCGACCGCGTGCAACTGACGCCGGTGGCCATCCGCGAGGGCCATGCCTTTGCCGACACCGTGTTTGGCGGCAAGCCGCGCACCATCCACTATGACGCGATCCCCAGCGCGGTGTTCAGCCAGCCGCCGCTGGCGGGCGTGGGCCTGACCGAGGCGCAGGCCCACGCGGCGGGCCATGCGGTGAAGATTTTTACCAGCGATTTCCGTCCGATGAAGAACATGTTCCACGCGCGGGCCGAGCGCGGCTTCTACAAACTGGTGGTGGACGAGGCCACCGACCGCGTGTTGGGGGTGCATATGATCGGGCCGGATGCGCCCGAAATCCTGCAGGCGGTGGCCATTGCGGTGAAGGCGGGGCTGACCAAGGCCGATTTCGACGACACCGTGGCGCTGCATCCCAGCATGGCGGAGGAGCTTGTTTTGATGCGGTGATTCGGGGGAGGATGCGCAAGATTCTTACGCATCCTCCAACCCACCCCGACCAAAGTTTATTTAACCGAGCGCTTAAAAACCGTTGACGTGGCGCTGTCCTCGTGGTTTTGCGCAAACGTGACTTGTCGAGCGCAAACCCCATGCGCCGCCCTTCAACGAGAGAGGCTTGCCGATGTCCGCCAATATTGCCGAAATGGAAAAGCGCCGCGCCGCGGCCCGTATGGGTGGTGGCCAGAAGCGTATCGATGCCCAGCATGCCAAGGGCAAGCTGACCGCGCGCGAGCGTGTCAAGGTTCTGCTCGACGAGGGCAGCTTTGAAGAGATCGACATGTATGTCGAACACAATTGCGTGGACTTCGGCATGCCGGGCAACACCATCCCCGGCGACGGTGTGGTGACCGGCAGCGGCACGATCAATGGCCGTCTGGTCTTTGTCTTCTCTCAGGATTTCACCGTGTTCGGCGGCGCCGTGTCGGAACGCCATGCGATGAAGATCTGCAAGATCATGGATATGGCGCTCAAGGTTGGCGCGCCGGTGATCGGCATCAACGATTCGGGCGGCGCGCGCATTCAGGAAGGCGTGGCCTCGCTGGGTGGCTATGCCGAGATCTTCCAGCGCAATGTGCTGGCCTCGGGCGCGGTGCCGCAGATCAGCCTGATCATGGGCCCCTGCGCGGGTGGCGCGGTTTACTCGCCCGCCATGACCGACTTCA
>DDES01000238.1 GCA_002336765.1 Novosphingobium sp. UBA1948
GGGCTCAAACTGGTCGATCTGGGCGTGGCGCGCCTGCCGCGGGTCGAGGATTTCGGCACAGACGAGATCCCCGGCACGCCCTCCTACCTTGCTCCCGAAATGTTCGACGGCGAGGCAGGCAGCGAGGCCAGCGACCAGTTCGCACTGGGGGTCACTCTGTGGCGCCTGTTTCTGCGCATCTGGCCCTATGGCGAGGCGGAAGCCTTCAGCCGCCCGCGTTTCATCCGCCCGCAGGCTCCCGGAAAGTTGCGCCCCGAACTGCCCGGCTGGCTCGACGCGCTGCTGATGCGGGTGGTGTCGGTCCAGCCGCAGGACCGCTTCGGCGATGTGGTCGAACTGCTGCGTGCGCTCGAAGGCGGCGCGGCCGTGGAACGCAAACCGCTGCGACCACCGGCATGGATCGAACGGCATCCGGTCGGTTTCTGGAAAACCGTCTCGGCGCTGCTCTTCGCGGCGTTGGTGGCGTCTCTGATCTGGAGATAAGGCGCGAATCGGCATGGGGCTGCATCCTGAACAGGAGCGGCACCATTGCCGTCTAAGAAGCTGAAAAAGCCCGCAAGGGGCAAATGACCGCCCCGCGCCCTTGCGGTGGCAGCGTTAGGGAAATGCCGCTTTTCGCGCCGCGAGGCAAGGCCGAAATGGCATGGGCACCTTTCCCTCTTGCCTTACCGGATGCTCCCCGCCACCCTCGCGCGTATGCGAGTGGCGATTATCGACGAAAGCGCGGTGCGTGCCAGCGTCATGCAGGAAGGGCTGGCGCAGCTGGGAGATTGCGAGATTTTCGTGGTCACCGAGCGGCGCGGTCTGGTGCGCCGCATTTCCGAGATCGATCCCGATATCGTGTTGATGGATCTGGGCAATCCCAGCCGCGACGTGTTGGAGGAATATTTCGCCGTCAGCCGCGCACTGGCCCGCCCCATCGCAATGTTCGTGGACGATTCCGACGAGGAATCCATCGGCGCCAGCATTGACGCGGGCGTCTCTGCCTATGTCGTGGATGGCTTTGCCCAACATCGCATCCGCTCGATTCTCGATCTGGCCATCCGGCGATTTCACGCCTTTTCCCGCCTGCAAAACGATCTGGCCGAGGCGCGCGGCCGTCTGGCCGAGCGCGAGGTGGTGGATGCCGCCAAGCGCATCCTGATGCAAACCCGCCGCCTCACCGAGCCGGAAGCCTATAGCGAGTTGCGCAAGACCGCGATGAACCAGGGCAAGCGCATTGCCGATATTGCCGAGGCGGTGGTCACCGCCCACAAGTTGATGGGAGGCGAATGATGGCTGACCACTTTTCGATCGGCTTTCTGCCTTTGGTGGATGCCGCCTTGCCCATTCTCGCCCATGAGCACGGTTTTGCCGCCGACGAAGGGCTGAAACTGAGGCTGGTAAAGGATGTGAGCTGGGCCACCGTGCTCGACCGCCTGCTCTATGGCCACACCGACGCGGCGCATATGGTCGCACCCTTGGCCATTGCCACCACGCTGGGGCGCGGGCGCCCTGCCCAGCCCTTGGCGGCCCCCTTTGTGCTGGGTCTGAATGGCAATGCGATCACCCTGCGCCCCGATCTGGCCGCCAGCGTGGTGCCGCAGGGCGGGTTGGGCAATCCGGCCGAGGCGGGCGCCGCGCTGCGTGCCATAGCGCTGGCCGGCAAGGATGCTGGCAACCCGCTGCGTTTCGGCGTGGTCCATCGCTATTCCAGCCATAATTACATGCTGCGCTACTGGCTCGCAGGCTGTGGCATCCGCCCTGACGAGGATGTCGAGATCACCACTGTTCCCCCGCCCTTTTGCGCCGATGCGCTGGAGGCGGGCGAGGTTGACGGCATTTGCGTGGGCGAGCCGTGGAACAGCGTGGCGGTTGAGCGGGGGGCTGGTCGCATCGTCCTGGCCACGGCCCAGATCTGGCGACGCGGCGTGGAAAAGGTGCTGGCCATGCGCGAGCCGGTGCTGGAAGAGCGGCGCGGCGAGGTGGAAGCGCTGGTGCGCGCGCTGCATCGCGCCGCGCGGCTTTTCGTCGATCCCGAGGCGCTGGTCACCAATGCGGCCATTCTGGCGCGAAGCGAATATCTCGACGGCAATGTCGAGTTGATCCAGCGCGCCCTGGGCGACCGGCTGTTGCTCGATCAGGAGGGCGAGCTTGTCCATTTCCCCGATTTCATGTTCCAGTATCGCGAGGCCGCAAATTTCCCCTGGGTCAGTCAGGCGCAATGGCTGTACACCCAGATGCTGCGCTGGGATCGCACGCCGTTTGACGCGAAAGATGCCGCCAAGGCCGCGCGCGTGTTTCGCCCCGATGTCTATCGCAGCGCGCTCACCGGCACGGATGCGCCCTTGCCCGGCGCGTCGTCCAAGGTTGAGGGAAGCCTGCTGCAACCTTTGGCCGTGGGCACCCAGCAAGGGCAGATAACACTGGATAACAACGCCTTTTTTGACGGACGGACCTTCGATCCCGCCGCACTCGAGGCTTATGTGGCGCAGGATTCATACGCCAAATAGCGTACACACCTTACTGCATCGCAATAGGCGCTTGCGGAATCGGCACGGCCTGACTTAGCCTTAACGCGCATTCCGGTGGTGGGCCCAAAGTTGGGATCACGCCAAAAGGCCGGTTTGCCAGCATGACTTGTGGCAATGGAGCCGCCCGATCTGTTCCCTGTGGGGAAGCGGATCGAGGCGGTTTTTTGCGTTTTGGACCTGCATCCCGCCCGATGCCGCGCAAACACGCGCTTTTGGCGCCGGAAAACTGCGTCCCGCATCCTTTGCCCCGATGTCGCTGCTGAACAGGGTTTTGACGTTCCAACGGAAAAGGGACCGGGATAATGGCACAAGACGACGACTTCATGCAGCTCAGCCGCCGCCGCCTGCTCAAATCCGGCGCGGGTCTGGCCGCCGCCGTGGCGGGCGAAAGCCTGTTTTCGAGTGCGGCACTGGCCGCCGGTGGCCCGCCCGAGGTGAAGGGTGCCAAGCTCGGCTTTATCGCGCTGACCGACGCCGCACCGCTGATCGTGGCCAAGGAACTGGGCCTGTTTGCCAAATATGGCATGCCCGACGTGACACTGGCCAAACAGGCAAGCTGGGGCGCAACGCGCGACAATCTGGTGCTGGGCGGCGCGGGAGGCGGTATTGACGGCGCGCATCTGCTGACGCCTATGGCCTATTTCCTGACGCTCGGCGTTCAGGCCAAGCAAACGCCGATGAGCATCCTTGCCCGCCTCAACGTCAACGGTCAGGGCATCAGCGTGGACAAGGCCTATATGGCCGCCAAAGCCGACATCAACGCCGCCAAGATGAAGGGTGTGATCGCCCAGAAGAAGGCTGGTGGCAAAAAGATCACCATGGCCATGACCTATCCGGGCGGCACGCATGACCTGTGGATCCGCTACTGGCTGGCGGCCGGCGGCATCGACCCCGACAAGGATGTCGATCTCATCACCGTGCCCCCGCCGCAGATGGTGGCCAACATGAAGGCCGACACGATGGACGCCTTCTGCGTGGGCGAACCGTGGAACGCGCAACTCGTTGACCAAAAGCTGGGCTATACCGCAGTTTCCACCGGCCAGATGTGGATGAACCACCCCGAAAAGAGCTTTGCCATGCGCGGTGACTGGGTGGCCGCCCATCCCAATGCCGCCATCGCCATCACCGCCGCCGTGATCGAGGCGCAGAAATGGGCCGACAACCCCGCCAACATCAGCCGTCTGGCCATGATGATCTCGGGTCGCGACTATCTGAAAGTGCCGATGGGCGACATCGCCGCCCGCCTGCAAGGCAATTTCGACTTTGGCGACGGCCGCCATCAGGCCAACGCACCCTACAAGATGAAGTTCTTCGCGGGCCACGCCTCCTTCCCGTTCAAGAGCCACGACATGTGGTTCCTCACCGAGGAGCAGCGCTGGGGCAAGCTGCCGATGGGGCTGAACAAAGGCGCCGCCATTGCCAAGGTCAACCGTGCCGATATCTGGCGCGCGGCGGCGTCTAAAGTGGGCGGCGTGCCCGTCCCCCCGTCGGACAGTCGCGGCGTGGAGAAGTTCTTCGACGGCAAGACCTTCGACCCCGGCCATCCCGAGGCCTACCTCAAGAGCCTCGCCATCAAGCGCGTCTAAGGGAGAAGCATAATGGCCAGTCTGCCCGAAACGCAGATCACACCCGCACCCGTCGCGGCGGCGGCGGTGATCCTGCCCTATCCCGAAACCGCCATAGCCCGCAGGTTCTTCCCCCCCATGCCCCAAGCGACCCATCCCCTGCTCGTCAAATTGCAAGGCTTTGCCTCAACGGTTCTGCCGACCGCCTTCATGCTGGCCTTTCTGCTGGCCTTCTGGTCGCTGGCCTGCGGTCCGGACTCGGCGCTGCCCGGCCCGGCCAAGGTATGGGAAGAATCGCATGAAGTGATCCTGCATCCGTTCAAGGGCGTGGAATTCCACGGTCTGGTGCCCGACATTCAGGATGGCGGTGATGTCGGCATCGGCGCACATATCATGAAGAGCCTCGCCCGCGTGCTGAAGGGCTACGCGCTCTCGGCCGTCATCGGCGTGGCGCTGGGCATGTTGGTGGGCACCAACAAATACGCCTTCCGCGCGCTCGATCCCCTGTTTCAGGTGCTGCGCACAGTGCCCCCGCTGGCATGGCTGCCGATCAGTCTCGCCATTTTCCAGCAGGCTGGCCCTTCGGCAATCTTCCTGATCTTCATCACCGCGATTTGGCCGATCATTATGAACACCGCGGTCGGCGTACAGAATATCCCCGTGCAATACCGCAATGTGGCCAAGGTGCTGGCACTGAATCCGGCGGAATATTTCCTGCGCATCGTGCTGCCCGCCTGCGTGCCGCACATGTTCACCGGCCTGCGCATCGGCGTCGGCATGAGCTGGTTGGCCATAGTGGCCGCCGAGATGGTGCAGGGTGGCACCGGCATCGGCTTCTTCATCTGGGACAGCTACAATTCCTCGCTGCTGTCCGACACGATTGTCGCGCTGGTGTGGATCGGCATGGTCGGCTTTGCGCTCGACCGTATCGTGGGCCTGATCGGCCGCCTCATCGCCCGCTCCTGATCCGCGAAAGGACTATTCCCATGAAGCAACGCTCCTATCTCGCGCTGGAAGGCGTCACGGTTGAATTCCCGACCAAGGCGGGCAAGTTCTGCGCGCTCGACCATATCGACCTCAACATCGAAAAGGGTCAGTTCGTCGCGCTGATCGGCCACTCGGGCTGCGGCAAGTCCACACTTCTCAACGCCGTGGCAGGGCTGAACAAGCCGACCAAGGGCGTGATCTTCCTCGATGGCGAGGTGGTGGACCGCCCCGGCCCCGACCGCGCCGTGGTGTTTCAGGACCATTCGCTGCTGCCCTGGCTCACGGTCGAGGAAAATGTCGCGCTGGCCGTGTCCAAGACCGCGCAGGGCAAGAGCAAGGCCGAACAGAAGGATTGGGTGATGCACAATCTGGAACTGGTCCAGATGACCCATGCCGCCACCAAGCGCCCCGCCGAAATCAGCGGCGGCATGAAGCAGCGCGTCGGCATTGCGCGCGCCATCGCCATGCAGCCGCGCGTGCTGCTGATGGACGAGCCGTTTGGCGCGCTCGACGCCCTCACCCGCGCCGCGTTGCAGGATGTGGTGATGGAGCTTCAGGCCCGCCTCAACAACACCGTGATGATGATTACCCATGATGTGGACGAAGCCGTGCTGCTGGCCGACCGTGTGGTGATGATGACCAATGGTCCCGCAGCCCGCATCGGTGAGGATCTGATGGTTGACCTGCCCCGCCCGCGCCAGCGTCTCAGTGTGATCGACCTGCCTGCCTATGGTGCGGCGCGCAGCGGCGTGATCCATTTCCTGCACGAACGCTATCGCAACCCAGCGCAAGCGGCCTGATCCAAGTTTTCCGGCAAGAACGATAACCCGCCCCACAGGCGGGAACGGGAGAGATTTGCCTGAAAGCCCCAAATTCAAGACATGAGGGAGCCAACCATGATCCGTACCCTGCTGACTGCCGCGCCTGTCGCGCTGATCGCCACCGCCACCGCGGCACAAGCCGCGCCTGCGCCCAAATTCGGCGATCCGGTGCCTTTTGCCGAGGGCATGACCTTCGATCCCATGCTTGATGCGCGCCTGCGCTGGGAAGATGTGGATGCTACCGCCAAAACCGCCGATGCCGTCACCCTGCGCGTGCGCGCCGGTGGCGAGATCAAGCACAAGGCTTCGGGCCTGTCGGTTCTGGCCGAAGGCACCGGCACGCTGGCGCTGGCCACGGATTACAGCGCCTTCCCCTATGCCAACGCCACCAGCAGCCAGTATCGCCCGACCCACGCCACCATTCCCGATCCGCAGGATGCCGCGATCAACCGGCTCCAGATCGCCTATCAGGGCAAGGTGCTGGGCCTGACCGTGGGCCGCCAACGCATCAATCTGGATGACCAGCGCTTCGTCGGCTCGGTAGGTTGGCGCCAGAACGAGCAGACGTTTGACGCGGTGCGCGGCACGGTAGCCTATGGCCCGCTCGCGCTCGATGCCACCTATGCCAACAGCCAGCGCTCGATTTTCGGCAATGATGGCGGATTGCGCAAGGCCTATGGCGGGGAATTCGTGTTCCTCGGCGCGGGGCTGAAGCACAAGCTGGGCAGTGTGAAGGGCTTTGCCTATCTGCTCGACTACGACAAGACCACCTTTGCCAATGCTGCCGCGCGCTCCACGCTCGACAGTTCGCAAACCTATGGCCTGCGCGCCGCCATCGCGCCGGTGAAACTGGCCAAGGGCATCTCGGCCACACTGACGGGTTCCTATGCCAATCAGGCCAGTTTCGGCAACAATGCCAAGCATTACAACACCGACTACTACACGTGGGAAGGTGGCCTGACCGTGAAGGATCACACCATCACCGGCGGCTATGAAAAGCTGGGCGCGGACCGTGCGGCCACCGGCGGGGCGTGGAGCTTCCAGACCCCGATGGCCACTCTGCACAAGTTCAACGGCACCGCCGACCTGTTCCTGACCACGCCTGCCAACGGTCTGGCCGACACCTATGTCGGGCTGGCCGGCAAGTTCCCCAAGGTCAAGCTGCTGCCTGGCCTCACCTATGGCGCAACCTATCACTGGTTTGGCAGCGCAATCCACGCCCAGAAATATGGCAACGAGTTCGACGCCCAGATCGGCTTCAAGACCCGCAAGGTGACCTGGCTGGTCAAATATGCCGATTATCAGGCCAAAGGCTTTGGCGTCGACACCAGGAAGTTCTGGCTGCAGGCCGAATACGCTTTCTGATCCAGTCGCTTATCCCGCTTCGCCTCGCAACCGCACAAATTTTCCTTGCGGTTGCGCGGCGGAGCGATAAGATTGCGTCCAACTTTGCAGATTCCCTCGCCCAATGTCGGGCGGCACAAGGGCAATCAGCAGAATACCCCCCATATGCGTGGCAACGAAGCCGCCTCGAACGGGTCCATCCGGCCCGATCGTGGCGGCTGTTTTCGTTGTGCGCCAAGGCTTAGGAGTTGCCCGAGGTGAATGCGCCCAATCCGGTAAAGCTGCCGCAAGGAACGGCGGAGGTCCGCGAGAGACTGGTGGTTGTCGGCAATGGCATGGCCGGTTGCCGCGCGGTGGAGGAAATCCTCGCCCGCGATCCGCTGCGCTACACCATCACCATTTTCGGTGCGGAGCCTTGCGTCAATTACAACCGCATCATGCTCTCGCCCGTGCTGGCCGGCGAGAAGGTGTTTGACGACATCGTGATCAACACGCAGGCATGGTATGCGGAAAACGGCATCGAACTGATCGCGGGCGACGCGGTGGTGGCGATCGACCGCGCCGCGAAAACCGTCACCAGCGCCAGCGGACGGGTAGAGCTCTATGACCGCCTGCTGATCGCCACCGGCAGCGATCCCTTCATCATCCCCGTGCCGGGCAAGGATCTGGCGGGCGTCGTCACCTTTCGCGATCTGGACGACGTGGACAGGATGCTGGAAGCTGCGGAAAAGGGCGGCAGCGCTGTGGTGATCGGCGGTGGCCTGCTGGGGCTAGAGGCCGCGCATGGCCTCTCGCTGCGCGGCATGGCGGTGACGGTGATCCACCTGATGCCGACGCTGATGGAGCGCCAGCTTGACGAGGCGGCAGGCTGGCTTCTCAAGACCGAGCTGGAAAGCCGCGGCCAGACCATCCTGACCGGCGCCGATACGGCGGAAATCCTTGGACGCGATGGCCATGTGACCGGTGTTCGTCTGAAGGATGGACGCGAGATCGAGGCCGACATCGTGGTGATGGCCGTGGGCATCCGCCCCGCCACGGCGCTGGCCCGCGAAGCTGGCCTTAGCGTGGAACGTGGCATTGTGGTGGATGACCACATGGTCACCAGCGATCCGGCGATCATGGCCGTGGGCGAATGCGTCCAGCATCGCGGTGCCTGCTACGGGCTTGTCGCGCCGCTGTGGGATATGTGCCGCAGCCTTGCCTCGGGCGCCACGGGCGGCGAGGCGCCCTACGCTGGCTCCGTCACCTCTACCAAGCTCAAGGTTTCGGGCATCGACCTGTTCTCGGCGGGCGATTTTTCAGGCGGCGATGGCTGCGAAGACATCGTGATGCGCGACGCCGCGCGCGGGGTCTACAAGCGCGTGATCGTGAAAGAGGGCAAGCTGGTCGGCGCGGTACTCTATGGCGATACCGCCGATGGCAGCTGGTATTTCGACCTCCTCAAACGCGAGGAAGACATTTCGGACATCCGCGAGGCGCTGATATTCGGTCAGGCCTTTGCGCAAGGCGGAGGCGCCCTCGCGGACCCTAATGTCGCCGTTGCCGCCCTCTCGGACGATGCCGAGATCTGTGGCTGCAACGGCGTTACCAAGGGCAAAGTGGTCGAGACGATCAACGCGGGCGCCTGCTCGCTGGATGCAGTGCGCAGCCAATGCAAGGCCTCGGCCTCCTGCGGGTCGTGCACCGGTCTGGTGGAAAGCCTGCTGGCGCTCACACTGGGCGACAATGTGCAGTCGGGGCCGAAGACGCTCTGCAAATGCACCTCGTTCAGCCACGACGACGTGCGCCGCCTGATCCTCGAAAAGGAGCTGAAGGCGATCCCGCAGGTGATGCAGGAACTGACATGGAAGACGCCCGATGGCTGCGCCTC